>CBFGRJ010000410.1:0-6735 GCA_965651135.1 uncultured Myxococcales bacterium | reverse complement strand
CGCCGCAATGCTCGCGGCGAGCGCATCTTTCGATTCATCCAGGATGAACGTCATGATGCCCGAGCTTGCTTGTTCTTCACTGGCGTTGCAGTGAATCGAGATGAAGAGATCCGCTTGGAAGGCATTGGCGCGAGCGGTGCGCTCCGCGAGCGGCACGAACTGATCGGTATCCCGCGTCAGCAAGGTAGAGATGCCGAGCTCGCGTGCCAGCAACGGCGCTGCGCGGTGAGCGATGTCCAGCGTCACGTCTTTTTCTCGAAGGCCGGCGGGGCCCACCGCGCCAGGGTCGTGCCCACCGTGGCCAGGGTCCAGCACCACGCGCTGGACGCGGCGTTTGCCGGCAGACGCGGGCTTGGCGGCGGGCGGTGTCTTGGAGACGTCGACAATCAGCCGAAATGGTTCGGGCAGGTAGAAAACGCTGTGAAATGCCGGCTCCGTCAAATCGAGCACCAGCCGTGTGCCTTTGCCCTGCTGACCCAGCCTGACCCGCTGGACCAGGCCTCCCACCTCGAAGCTGTTTTTCCCGGTGTATTGGGCGTGGTCGAGGTCCACGTAAATGCGGGGGCCGCGCCCTGCCTGAGCCTCCAGCACTCCAACCCGAAACGAGGCCGTGTGCGTCATGAACACGACCACCCGCGCCGATTCCTTGGCCCCGTAGCGCTCGATGTTAGTGATACGTGAATCACGGGCCTCTAGCGACGTCTGGGGGGCCACGACTCGGCCGGCTGCCGGCGCGCTCGGCGAACCGACCGTGGCGCTCGGTGCACTGGCTTCTGGCGCGCTTGTCGCCGCTCGATCGAGCTCGGCGAGGACCGAGGGCCTGGGGCGATACGCGTCCAGCATGCGCAGGGCACGGCTGACCCGCGCCGCGCAGCTGCCCGTCGCGCTGCCCTTGATTCGATACAAACGGCGGTAGGCCTCGTCGGGATCGTTGCTCTGCTCGGCTTGCAGCATGGCATGCTCGACCTTTGCGTCGCACGCGCTACTCCACTTTTGATCGCCAGCCGTTCGATACAACTCGAGCGCCTCGAGCGCGTCGGCGTCTCGACCCCACAAGCGCCACGAGCGCTCGCGAAGCCGTGCCGCGCGCCGCGTCCAAAGCGCGCTCTCGGCGACGTCCCCTTTCTGCTCTGCACCACGCACGGCCCACTCGTCCGCGCGCGCGACGACCAAGGGCCGGGCGGGCAGCTGAGTCCAGCCCGTTTGCGAAGCACTAGCGGCTGGAGCTGGCAGATCGGGGTCCTCTCCCCCCGAACAGCCAAGCAGGAGCGCAGCGGCCATGAACCACGACCAGATCAGGGCGACACGCACGGTCACTGACCCCGAGTCCTATCGCGAGGCTCCGAGGACTGCGAACATAGAATCCAAGATAATTTCGGGCCTACTGGCTTTCGCGGGCGAGATTGCACTCTGGCCGAAACGGGTGATAGCCTTCGAAAGGCCGTATGGCTGACAGTACTCAACCCAAGCAGGAGCCCACTCCCCTTACGGAGGAGCAGGTCGAAGCCCTCGCCGAGAGGTTCACCGCCTCATGGGAAAGCCTCGACGATTCCGCGGCGGCTGAAGAAGGCGGCGATAGCCCGGGTGCCTCGCCCGCCGCTGGACCGAATCTCAAGCGCACCATGCTTGGCTTGGCACCGACCACCCAAGCAGCAATTCCGCAGAAACCGGAACCCGGCACACGCGCCACTGTCGCCGACCGACCCTCTGACAGCGATTTACAGACCACTGGCAGCGTCCCGCGCCAGAGAACGTTGCTGGGCATTCAAGCGCCGGATCCGGCCTTGGTCGAGAAAATCGCAGCGCAGATGAGCAGCGCGCAACCGTCGAGCGCAGCCCCCGCAACGCCCGCGGCCCCTGCCGCGCCCAGCCCGGCTCCCGGGTATGGCGCGGGCATGCTCGCGCCCCCTCCCGACCGAGGACCTGCGCCCGCGAACCAAGCCACGTCCCCCGAACCCACGCCGGAGTCCGCTGCCGTGGCCATCGCGCCGCCCAGGGCAGAGCCGGTCGCGCTCGGGCCGAGCAGCCCCAAGCCGGGACCAGCACGACCGACGCCGCCTGCAGCCGACCTCACTCCGCTTCCCGCTGCCCAGGCGGAATCACCTGGCGCAGAATCAGCCGGCGCAGCACGCCCACCCATCGTGGGTTGGGGTCCGCCTGCGGTCGTCGCACCGACACCACAAAAGCCACCCGAGCCGACGAGCACGGGTGCCGAAGCCGCCACAGCGGCTGCCGCCCCAGAACCAAGTACACCTGCTCCGGAGCCCGCGTCCGCGTCCGAAGACGTGTCGATCGACGTCTCGGTGACCGAGCCAGTGACAGTTCCCGTCGAGGTGGACATTGCAGTTCCACCAGCCGCAGCACCTGAGCCAGCGGCGGCGCCCAGCCTACAGCCAGCTCCGGTGATCGCGACCGCTGGCACAGCCAATGGCTCGGCACCGGCGTATGCACCGCCCTCCGCACCGCCACAATCGTCTGGCTCCGGGCCGCAGCCTGAAGAGCGTAGCGTCGTGGTCGAGGACGAGAGCGTCGTCACGCGCTCCAACGAGGCGGAGGCAGCGGCGGCTCGCCTCGCGCAGCACGCGGATACGATTCCCCCGGAGCGACCGCGCCTAGTCGACTTGGACGTTCCACCGGATTTCAAGGCTGTCACGCGCAAGAAGCTAGGGCTCTGGATTGGCGCGGTATTGGTCTTGGGTGGGATTGGCGCGGCGGTGGCTTTGAGCGGTGGCGCCGCGGTGGATCCAGGAGTCCAGGCCGAGCAAGCGCCGGACCTGAAGGCAGCCGTGACCACCGCTGCGAATACCAAGCACGCCGAACCTGCACCAGAACCAGAGCCTGAGCCAAAACCAGCCGATCAGGCTCTGGAGACCGCCGATGCCACAGCGGCGGAGGCCCAAGCGAGCGCTCCCGCGCAAGACAAACCAGGCGTCCCACCCCAATCCATCAGCGCCCCGGTTGCCCCTCGACCCCAAAAAGTGGCCACTCCAGTCGCCCCCAAACCAACCGCCGGCCAAAAGGTGGCTCCAACCCCAGTTAGGAAGACGACAAAAGCCAAAAAGCCGAAGGCCAAGAGCAAGACCATTGTGCGCGACGCTCCCTTCTGACATCAACAGCACAGTTCCTCGCCCCTCTCAGCATCTCCCTGGCCAATGACAGCGCTACGTTTGACACTGCTTTTTGTACTCTTCGCGCTTCTGCCGCTCACGCTGGTTCCGGGCCAGGCGCGCGCCCAGGGGAGCGATGCAACCGTAGAGGCTGCTCGGCAACGGTTCAACGAAGGCGTGCACTTCTTCGACAACAAAGAATACGAGCGGGCGCGCCTTGCATTCGTGCAGGCCTATGCGCTCAAGCCGCACCCAGCCATTTTGCTCAACCTGGCGCAGAGCGAGATCCGCTCCGGGCACGAGGCCTCCGCGGCAACGCACTTCGCTCAGTACCTGCGGCAACATGCCGAGGCGACCGAGGAACAGCGCCTGGCCGCTCAAGAGGGTCTCGAGGCCGCCAAGGCGAGCATCGCTGTCGTGACGCTGACGGTGGATCCCAGCGACGCGGAGATTCTGGTCGATGGCGAATCGGTAGGCCGATCCCCGCTCGATGACCCCCTCTATCTGTCGCCGGGCGAGCACACGATTGTCGCCCGCAAGGGGGACCAGACGGCGCGCAAGCGGCTCACCGTAGAAGCAGGCAGTGAAATCAACGAGCGCCTGACGATCGGCCGCGCAGCGGCTCCCTCCGGTGCCGCGACAACAGCTGCACCTGCCGACGCCGAACCGGAGGAGGTCGAGGACGCAGAAGACAGCGGCGTACGATTCGACAGCGATGACATGGCGAGCGGGCGCCAGCCGTTCTTCTGGTGGTTCGTCGAAACGCCGGGAGCCTGGGTCGGTGCCGGGCTCACGGCGGCCGCCATCGGCGGCGGCACGGTGTTGGCCGTATCCGCAAAGAACTACTACGAGGCCGCCGATAGCATCGCCCAAGACATCGAAGCGCAGGCCGACAAAGACTCCAGACTGCTTGGCGTCACTCGCGGAGTCTGCAATTTGCCGTGGGGCAAGGCCGGAACGCCCTACGAGGATGATCCCGGCTTCGAGGACGCCTGCGCGAAGTACAAGTCCCGCGTCGACACCGGGGATGACTACAAGCTCTATTCGAGGCTGAGCTTCGGGGCCGCCGCTGTCTTCGCGGCGGGAACCATCATCTACTACTTCTTGGACGCACCACCGGCAGACGGCTCGGCACGCGCCGGCAGGCCGAGGAGCGCGTCCAAATCAGGCTTCAGCGCCCAGCTGGTCCCGATCCTCGGCCCCAGCCAAAACGGGTTCGTGCTTCAAGGAAGCTTTTAGGGCCGCGTTGTCGCCAGCTCAGGCACTGCGCTCGAGCCATCCGCGGAACGTGCTACGAGGCACCCGCGCAGCGCGCGCCGCTGCGCTCTTGTTCTTGCCATGCAGCTCGTACAATTGGCGAGCCTCCGTTGGATCGAGCAAGTGCGGGCGCCGGCGTTTCTTGAACGACTCCGCCAACACCAAGTCGTGCGGCATGATGCTGGCACTGGTCGCTGTCAGGGCGGCACGATAGAGCACACCTCCGAGCTCGCGCACGTTGCCGGGCCAGTCGTGGTCGATCAGGCGAGCCATGGCACCGGGGCTGACTGTCTTGAAGCCGAGCTCGTCGGAGAACCGAGCCAAGAGCGCTTCACACAAAGCAGGGATGTCACTCTTGCGATCGCGGAGCGCTGGAAGCTGAATGGTGATGGTGGCCAACCGGTGGTACAGGTCGGCGCGAAACCGCCCTTGCGCCACACGCTCGGGTAGATCGGCCCAGCTTGCGGACACGATGCGCACCCGGACCCGCGTCTCCTTGTTGCCTCCAAGCGGCCGTACTCGCCCATCTTCCACGACGCGCAAGAGCCGGACTTGAACAGCCGGCGACAACTCGGCGACTTCGTCGAGAAATAGCGTGCCACCGTCGGCTTGTTCGAACGCTCCGGGGCGAGCGCTCACCGCACCGGTGAACGCCCCACGGCTGTGTCCGAACAGCTCGGAGTCGCTCAGCGAATCGGGGAACGCGGCCGCATTGAGCGGGACATAAGCCCCTTTGAATCCCCCGAGTTGATGAAGGGCACGAGCGACCAGATCTTTGCCGGTCCCCGATTCGCCTTGTACCAGGACCGGAGCGCGACAGCGAGCCACCTGCAAGATGTCTTGCTTCACGCGTCGCATGCTCGCCGAATCACCCACCAATCCCGGAACCTCGCAGGCTTTGGACCCCCCCTCGCCTGCGTCTCTGGAGCGCAGCACCACGCTGGTTCGGCCAATCACGAAGGCGGCGCCCGAGACGGCGAGCACCGCTTCGGTCACCTTGCCGCCTCCGATGAACAGCCCGTTTTTGGAGCCCAAGTCTTGCACCACGACACCGTGCCGCTCGAGCGTGACCTTGCAGTGCACGGCGCTCACGGTGCGATCGTGAATTCCGATCGATGCGGCCTTGCCGGACCCCAATGTGAGGCTCCTACCGGGCAGCAGGGCCACCGTCGTGGTCACGTTGGGCGAGCCTATTTCGAGTGACCACCTGCCTCGCGGACTCTGGCGCTCGAGCTCGAGCGTCTCTCCCAATCCTTCCGGGCCTGGTGAGTGCGGAGCGGCTTGCATGGCTGATGGACTGTTCGGGTGGGCCACTCACCGGTTGCCCCAAATTCACGCAGTCGGCACTACCGGCCCGCCGCACGAAATTTTCTCTCCCTGTGTTAGCGACCCGGTGCTAACAAGCGCCCATGCACTGGCGCCCTGTCTTTCGCGTGGCCACGCTCACGACCGCGTTCGCTGTTTCTGCCGCCGGCCAAGGAGAGCCCCAACCCGAGCCAGCGCCTACCGCGCCAGTGGGCCCGAGCCAGCCCGTCGAACCGGCCGAGCCGGCGCCGACTGACAACCCAGAAGGAGGCCTGGATGCCTCCCCCCCCGAAGCTTCGGACGAGGCGCCAGTGCCTTCCGATCCGGCAGCGCCAGAAGAGGCTCCCAGTGCCGGAGAAGCTCCGCCGCCATTGCCACCGAAGCCTCGCGGCGGCGAGGAGTACGCAGAACCAGAGCTGCCGATCACGCCGCCGGCCGCTGACTCCCTGGGCGGGCATTTCGTACTCACGCCCGCAGCAGCCTACTCGATCCCGTTCGGTCGCCTCGGGTCGAACTGGGACACACACGAACAGATCGGCAACGGCTGGTCCGTTGCCGTGGAAGCCGGACTCGGAGTCTCGCGTCAGGTCGTGATCGGCGTGTTCGGTGAATTCGATCGCTGGGCGGAGGGCGACACGTGCGCCCAGTGCGATGCAACCGGCTTCGCCGTAGGCCCCTTCGTGCGCTACCACCTGGTTCAGGGGCTGCGCTTCGATCCCTGGATCGGGTTCGGTGTCGGTTACGAGAACCTCAAACTCGATGACGGCAGCACCGAAACGAGCCTCGCGGGGCTAAAGTGGGCACGGCTCGCAGTCGGCGGCGATTGGTATCCCAGCAGGAATTTCGGCGTCGGGCCCTACCTCGGTCTGAGCTCCGGCGGCTACTTCGATCGCCCGGAGCAAGCCGGCGCATTGCGAACGCACTGGGCCTTTCACCTCGGCCTGAGGCTCACGCTCGACATCCCCGGCAAGCTCAAGTGAGCCAAGGCCGATCCCGGTGATCCCGGTAGGTCGCGGCGGTTGGAAGCGCCTATTCCACCGCCGCGACGCCAAGAACACCAGGGGCC
>CBFGRJ010000409.1:0-6743 GCA_965651135.1 uncultured Myxococcales bacterium | reverse complement strand
TGCCAGGTCTCACCGGCACCGATGCTGACCGGAGCTCGACCGCGCAGGCTGAGCCGCACCCTACCCTCTTCGACCTCGACGTTGGTGGTGCGCCCGCCGGCAACGCTCACCGAGAAGGTGGTGCCGATATCTTCGAGCTGGCCGTCGGGGAGCATGACCAGCAGCGATCGCTCACTTGCTTTGGGGTTGACGCGGATCCGCAGCTTGCCGCGCTCGAGCACAATCAGCTCGCGCTCGCCTCGTACCTGCCGCGACCATCGAGCGTCACGCTGAGCTTGAACGACAACGTTCGCGGGCGCTGTCGCAGGCGCTTCCGGCGTGCCAGGCGCTCGCCACAGCAGCAAGAGGGTGGCACACAGCAGAGCAGCCAAGGTCAAGCCCAAGCTCAAAAGCGGGCGACGCAGCGCTGGTTCTTTTCGAGAGGCGACCAGGGTTTGGTCGAAGGCGGCCAATAGCCGCACGCGCTCGCGGCGAACATGCAGCTGGTCGGGCATCGGCGGCGAGCTCTGCAAGAGGGCTCGTCCCAGCGCTTCGAGTGCGCGGGCTTCGTCGGCGCAGGCTTTGCAGCGTGCCAAATGTCGTTCGAAGCTCTTGCATTCGTCGCCGGTGAGTCGGCCGTCACGCAGCGCTTCGACTTCGAAAATGCGGGGGCAGGTGCTCGGGTTCACGGCCTGCCTCCATCGCCGAGAAGTTGGCGCAATTCGCGACGTGCTGCGTGTAGGCGCGTCCACACGGTGCCGACGGGAATGCCGAGCGCGCTCGCGATCTCTGGACCTGTCAGCCCCTCGACCTCGGCCAGCAGCAGCGTGATGCGCTTGGGCTCAGTGAGCCGAGCGAGCGCGCGCTCGACGTCGGTGCGATCGTCCGGTTCCGAGGTGACAGTCTCGTTGACCTGCTGCACGAGCGTGAACGCGCTCAATACCGACAGCCAGCGGCCGAAGGCACGGTGCCGCCGCCGCAGTTGGAAGGCGGCGATACCCATGAGCCATGGCCGGCATGACTCGCGTCCGTCGTAGCGCGACGCACTTTCGGCGCAGGCCAGAAAGGTGGCGTGCAAAAGGTCATCGACATCGTCCGCGTTGCCCGTCGCGCGTATCAGAAAACGGCGCACGCTGGTGTGGTAGCGGTCATAGAGCTCCGCGAGGGCACCGATATCACCGCTCGCGAGCGTGCTCATCAGCTCGGCGTCGCTCGAGCGGGTTGTGGCGATCGTGGGGCTCGCTTGCTGGCTCATCGTGACCCCACCGTGGCGCCGAGCACGATTCCGACCATCCATCCTGGGTATTCGGGATCGCGAGGGGCACCGGGCGCGGGCGCAGCAGTATCGGAGCGCTCGGCAGGCCCCAGCTCACCTTCGACGCCGACGAAGGGACCCACGAGCGAGCGCGGCGCAAAGTTCAGGTGGCTTGCCAGGCGCAGCCGAGTCACGAGCTCGGTCGAAGACGATCGCCGTGTTCCACTGGGGCCCGACACGACCGATTCGGACGAATTGAGCATGAAGGTCGGGCCGGCGGTGAAGTCCAGGGCGACGGGTTCGAGGCGAAAGCGATGGCCGCCGCGCAGCGCAAACTCGACCGTCGAGTAGGGGGCGATCGCGGTTCCGGGCTGTGGGGTATAGTCGGCGGCTCGCAGCTCGAAGCCAGCGAGCCAGCCCCACAGATCGGCGATGCACAACCCGCCCACGCTGGAACGCGTCTGGCGGTCGCCTATATGCGCAGCGCCGATCAGAGAAGCCTCGATTCCCCAGCCTAGCGGCGCCTCGTCGTCAGGTGTCGAGGGGCTAGGCTGGTCCGCGGTGAGATCGCTACTCGAAGGGCGGGGGCGCGGAGGTTTGCGTGCGGGCGGTCGAGCTCGGATTTGCCTCGATGGCTCCGAGTCGGGTTCCGACTGGGGCAGGGGCTCCGACTCAGTCGTGGTTACGGTTGCAGGCTCGGTCTGTGGCCCTGGCTCCGGCAGCAACAGCAAGCCCTGCAGTGTAGGCACGACGTCTCGCGCATGCGGAACGAGCCGCGCAGCGGAGCGGCCGTCGCCGAGCGTCACCTCGATCTCGATGCCACCCTGGTGCTCGTGAAGCCACACGCGGGCACAGGCGTCCGTGTCGTTGCGGCCCGTGAAGGCCCAGCGCACTCGGCCGGGCAGCTCGGGAAAGCGACCGAGCAGGGCGGCGTCGGCCTCGACTTGCAGCGGCCGGCAATGCCGAGAGGCTCGCTCGAGCTGTGCGCCGGCTGGACCCGCGCTCCCAACCACGGCGGCCAGGATCGTGTAGCGCACCATGCGGCACAAGCGGCAGATCGACGTCACAGCTGTATTGTCCCGAGAAAAGCAAATCCTTGTGCGAAATGTGCAAAATCTCAAAAAACCGCCTCGACGCCGACGCTCGGGATGGTCAGGGGCCCGACTTCGCCCCGCTCGCACTCCGTGGTGTAAGTATTCAGGTCGGATTCTCCGCGGCAGTCCATACCCAAGGTGTTTGCCTCTTTGTTGAGGGTCACGTTCTGGCCTTCGATCACGAAGGCGATGAACTGCTCGTCACCTAGTTGCCAACGCTTCTCGAGGCGGACGTCCACGCGATAGTAGGCTGGATCGCGCTGGCTATTGTAAGGCGGAACCGGAACGTTTCCGGCGAGATTCGAATAAGGTGCTCCCGTATAAAAGGCGAAACGACTCCCGGCACGCCACCCGCGGCCAAGAGCATACGCCAAAACCGCGCTCAAGATATGGGTGCGATCGAATTCACTCGGAACCGTAGCAGTGGCCATCTGACCGTCGAGCGTCACGAAGTGGGCTTCGCGCACCGAACGCGATAGGGTGTAAGAGAGCATGCCCCCAAGCTGCTGCGAAAGTGGGCGACGCACGAGAAACTCGAGACCGTAGGCATAGCCGCGCACCGGTGTGTCGCTCGGACAATAGAACGGATCGTCCGGCATGGGCCCTTCGCCGGCAGGCGCTTGCGGCGGCTCGATCTGTAGGCAGCTGGCGGTCAAATCGGTCATGCCCCAGAAGCGCGAGCTGAACCCGGTTAGGCTCATGACGACCTCTGCGGGCAGCGCCGCTTCGATGCCCTGACTCATGTGCAGCGTCCTCTGCAACCGAGATTGTCCTATCGGAAACCCCTCGCCCGTGACCAAGGCCGACGGGACGCTCCCACCCAGGCGTAGCCTTGGGTACTGATGAGCGAGCCCAAAGCTCGAAAGCCAGGCCAGCGAGGGGACCACCGTGACGCGTGCGGCCAGGCGTGGGTCGAATGCCCCGACTCGGGTTCGCTCGTCCCCGCGCCTAGATTCGAACAGCGTGGCGCGAAGCCCAGGCACCAGCTCCACCCTCGGCGTGACACGCCAAACCAGATCCATATAGGCGGCAGGCGTCACATTGGTCGGCGCTGGGTCGACGCTGGTCGGCTCTACCCGCTGGTCTTCCACCGGCATTTCTCGCTTCAAGCCGTAGGCATCCAGGCGCCCTTCCACGCCTGCGCGCAGCCTCGAGCTTTGCCCCAGCGTTTGCTCGACCGCTAGACGAAGCGCCGCGGAACGATTCGTCAGGTACAACGGAGTTGCCCCCTGCGAGTCATACCCGAGCGTTGCTGCCATCCGGAAGAACCCGCTGTTCCAGCCGTGCTCGTGGCGCAGATCGAGACGGTGAAAATCCGACGCGAAGTCTTCCACCGTTTCGCCGGTATTCTCCTCGTGCGCCAGCTCGTCGTGGCTACCAAACGCCAGCAAGCTGAGCATGTCGTGAGCGCCAAGCCTGAACGTCGCGCGGGACTGGTAGTCCCAGTACCCGAGTCGAATGTCAGAAAATGCGCTCACCACCGGCCCAGGGTAGCCGTAGCGTCCGGCGACCAGAGCCGTGGCGCGTCCCCCCGCGAACGGGCTCTCCAACAGGGCTCCGCTGTCCACCAATCTGATGCCAGCCTCTCCGTGAGCTGTTTTAGCGGGCGCACGCGTTCGTCCCGCAATCGTTGCGCCCGCCGAGCTCGGATAGCCGGCGGGAGCCGCGCCCGGATAGAAGTCGAGGCGCTCGAGCAGGCCTGGGTGGATCACGCCGGGTCCAAACCCCACGTGAAACAGCAAGGGCACGCGAATGTCGTCGACGTAGTAGCTGTTGTTGCTGGGTGGCGCGCCGCGCATGTAAAAGTAGGGCACGCCACTCATGAGCGGAGACACGCCGGGCAACGCCTCCACGGCCCGAAACGGATCTCCGAACGCCCCCGGCAGCTCGCGCACCTCGGCGGCAGAGAGCGTGGTCACCCCCACCTCGCGGCGCTCCCCAAGCACCGTCACCTCGATCGGCTCGTCCACCGGGGCGCCCGCCTGCGTATCCGCCGCAGTGACGGGGGGCGCCACAGGGGCTTCGGGAGCGTGAAAATCGATACGAGCCTGAATCCGCGCCGCTACGCGAACCCCATCGCGACGCGCAGGCTCGAAGCGCCACACCTCGACCGCGCGCCGAGCATGCTCCGCAAACGGCGCCGCTCCTTCGATGACCCGAACCTCCGCAACACGGCCATCCTCCCCCACGACCAGCTCGAGCACTACCGTCGCGTCGCCCTCGGCGCCGTCGGGATACGGCACCTGGGTGTCATGCTGCACGACCGGTGGGCTCACACGCGGCGCATCCTGAGCCCAAGCCAATCGGCACCCGCCAGCCCACGCACACGCAAACAACGACAACGAAAGCACCAGTTTCCACGCGGTCACGCCCCTATTCGCCGCAAGCATCGGATCCCTTCATGGTCGAGCGCGGGCGAGGGGTATCGTGGCGTGAAGGTGGCTCAGTAGTGCTGATTTAGGTTCGAGCGCGTGTACCCCCGCGGCGCGCACAACCTAGCACCGCACGGCAATGCTTCTCGAATACGTACCTCATCGCAAACAATGATCATGCCAACGCAGAAAAGTGTTGACGGGGCGGATGTCAACGGAGCCTGTGCAAATGTAATCAATTGTCAAAGTGCAGCGCGCACCCTAGATCCGGCGCGAGCGTCGGCTACCTTGATGGTCATGCGGGCTCTCTTCGCCATCGCTTGTGGCTCGATGCTTGGCGCCCTCGTGAGCTGCTCGGGGCATTCCCGCGTTGCAGAGCCATCCAAAGTTGCAGCGACCTCGCCTGAGCGCGAACGCGAGCTGACAGCGGAGGAATGGGCACGCTTGCGCGCCGGAGAGCGGGTGGAGCGCCCGCACGCCTTCCTCGCGGGTCGTTCCGACTACATTGGAGGCATGTCGCATCAGCTGGTCGATGCCGAGCCCGATCAGGTCCTGCTGGCCTTGCTCGATCCGAATCGGCTCCAGCAAATGTTGCCGCAAACCCACCGTATCGTTCAGGTGGGCAGCGGTTACCCGGCGCCAGGCCTCGAGCTGGAACAGGGCAATGACCTCATTCGTGCCACTTATTCGGTAGTGCTCGATCATGATTTGCCCGCGCGCGAGGTGCGCTTTCGTCTCGACCGCTCGCGCCCGAGCGACATCGACGACGTCGAAGGCTTCTTCCGAGTCGCACCAGCAGGCGAGGAGCAAAGCCTGATCACCGTCGCCGCCGCTCTAGACGTCGGTTCGACCTTGGTCCGGCTGCTGTTTGCAGACATCATCCAGAGCTTGATCTTGGCGACCCCCAGCCAAATCAAAGGTGTGGTCGAAGCGTCTGCCGAGGGCGAAGCACCGCGGCAACTGGCGCACGCGAACCGCTAGCTTGCTGCGGGGGGCCGTTCAGCGCGGCATGTACACTCCGTCGTCACACCAGAACTCGCACTGGCCCTGCGGATCGCTGACGCTACTGCGGTAGTAGGTCACCAAGCCTTCCGACGCGCAGGTGCAGGTGCCGATCACGTCCTCTTGGTTGCATGCCCCCGGCGCTTTGACATCCATTTCGTTCGACACGCATTCGAGGAACTGACAACCGGACGAATATTCGTCACAGGAATCACTCCATTCGCAGTGACATTGAGCGCCCCCGCCACCGCCGTCGTCATCACCACCGCAGCCGCTGAGCGCGCTGGCCGGCAGACCAGCTAGAAGCAACGCTACGGCACCTCGCACGAGTCGCATCGAACAAAAGTCCATCACGCCATAATGCAGCCGTTTCGCGTGGCCAGTCCACACTCACTCGCTCGGGACGCGTCGAAAGTACTTTGCACGAACAAACCCACGCCGCATCTGGGCACCAACCAGTTTCCAGTTGGTGGCGAAGCACTAAAGTTCTGGCAGAGCGAGATCGAAGGGCCGGCTTGCAAGTGTTGCGCTTGCTGGCCCACAGCCGAAGTGAGCCCAGCGGCTCCAGTCACGAGCAGCGAGCCGACGAGCCTGTGGCCGAAGCGCTCGGCGTCAACGTCCACGCCAAGCAACTCGTCGATGGCCTCGACAGAAGGCAGCTTGAACGGCTCTGTCGCTACGTGATGCGCCCGCCACTATCGCAAGAGCGCCTCGAGTGGGCGCGCGGACAAGAGCCTCGAGCTCACACTGAAGAACGTATGGAAGGACGGCACGCGCGCTCTGGTGCTCGAGCCCTTCGACCTCTTGGTGCGGCTCTGCTCCGCGATTCCGCCCCCCTGGTTCGACATGGTCCGCTACTTTGGGGTGCTCTCGAGTCACTCACAGCACCGGGCTCGCGTCGTGCCGAAACGCACTGACCCCTCGCGCTTCCGGCCGCCTGCCGCAGCGGGCGACCAGCTCGCGTTGGAGCTCGACTCAGGCGACTCCATGTGTTCACTAGCGCCTTCGGCGCTTCGGCTCGCAGGGGCTCGCCGAACGTAG
>CBFGRJ010000408.1:0-6751 GCA_965651135.1 uncultured Myxococcales bacterium | reverse complement strand
ATCCCCGGCTGGTGCCAAAGTCCAATGCTGCCGTTACCGGAAGACGAGGTCCAGCCAACCAACAAAAACGCCTTATACAAGTTGCCCTGCACGCCGCGCAGCAACGGATAGTTCGCCCTGCTCCCAATGTACGCCCCCTGCCCCTGCGTTCCCGCGAGCTCGGCCAGGTACTCCGCTGTCGCCGCTTCGGATTCGGCCAACACCTCGCGCCGGCGATCGGCGACTTTTTTGGCGCTGAGCTTGCGCAGGTTCAGGAGCGGCTCGATGTCGCCGAGCACGCCGGCTTCTTTCCACTCCACCTTCACCCATGGGGGGTTCCCCAAAAACACATCCATGCCGCCGCGTTGCGCGAAGACCTCGGCGAACGTGAGCTGCCAGTGAAAGAAGCGCTGCTCTTGGGTCACTCGCTGGGTGATGGCGAGGCGGGCTTCGGAGGCTTCGCCGAGCTTTCGCATGGCGTCGGCGCCGCCTTCGAGTAGGGCTTCTACCTCGGTGAGCCACTCGGTGCGCGTGGGGGCTAGCTCGGCGTCGAGCACGGGCCAGAACCACAGGGTGGCCCACAGGTCCATCACTAGCTTCAGGCGCTCGCCGGCGGTGGTTTTGCGATCGCGGGTGCGCACGAGCTCTTCGCACTCTTCGACGCTGAGGAAGCGCGGGGTCTGGTCGGCTTGGCGCGACCCTGCTTTGAGCTGCTCGTCGTGCTGTTGGCCCCACAGGTGGATGGGTTGGCGCAGCTGCTTGGCGCGTGCGATGCGCTCTTCGGCCCAGCGCTGCCAGAGCTGGTCGATGCGATCGGAAAGGGCGATGAGGCGCTCGACCTCGGCGTCGCTGTAGGGTTTGAGCAGCTCGCTGCGCCAGGCTCGCAGCGTTTCGGATTGCTCTGGGCGCAGATCTTTGACGACGCTGTCGTCCGCGTAGGCAACCATGCCGGCGTCGGGGAGCAAGAAGTGGTAGACCGTGCTTTTCGGGCGCTCGGGGAAGCGCAGGTCTTCGCCGGGGTCGGCGCCTTCTTCGCGCAGGGGGACCTTGGTGGGGACGGCGCTGAGCCAGCTGTCGTTGCCTTTGCCGCGGGCGGTCAGCAGGTGAGCGGGGAAGACCTCGCGGCGGGCACCGATGAGGCTGTTGCCGACGGCGAGGCGCTGGTCGAGGTAGGGGGCTTCGACGTCGGGCTGCAGCACGTTGAGCCACAGGGAGATCTTCCCGAGCTCGGCTGCTAGCGGGTTCAGGTCGACGCCGTAGCAGTTGTGCACCACGAAGTGGTATTTTACCTTGGCCCATTCGCGCTGGTAGTCTTCGGCGGCGAGGGTCTGGCCGAGCTCGGCCTGCTTCTTTTCGAGGTACTTGTGGGCGAGCTGGTTGACGGCTTCATTCAAGAACGCGCCGGAGCCCATCGCAGGCTCGCAGAGCGTCAGCTTCAGGATTTCGTCCGCCGCCAGGCGCTGGGCGCGCGACTCTTCCGTGTCGTCTTCGGGCAGCAGGGGTTCGCCCAGGCGCACCTTGAGGGTGTACTTGGTGAGGCAGGCGGTGAGCACCTCGGGCGTGTAGTAGCTGGCGCTGCGCTCACGAGCGCGCCCCGATAGGCGAAACAAAAAGCTGCCTTTGGGGTGGACCAGGGGGCGCCCGTGTTCGTCTTTGACCTTTTCGGCTTCTTTGTAGCCCTCGATCTTGGAAGCGGGCACGAAGTAGGTGCGGGCGCTGTCGTCGGCGAGCTCGCCAGCGGCGCGAATTTCGTAGAGATCTTCTTGGGCAAAGAAGCCGGTGTAGCTGAGCAGGCCCTCGTAGACGGCGCCCAGCTGGTTGATGCCGAGCTGGGCATAGCTGATGCGCCCGCGCGCTTTGCCTTTGCCCTCGCGCGAGAGGCTGAGCAGTTGCAGCACCTGTTGCAGGGTCTGGTTATCGAACTTGACGTTGCGCAAGATGGGCGTGCGCTCTTCGTCGAACAGGGGGCTTCTCAAGCCGCGCAGCACGAAGGTTTCGTGAAGCGCGTCGGGTGCATCGCTCTGGCTCAGAGCACGCTGGCCGAAGCCGTGGCCGCGCTGGATCAAACGGAACAGCCGGCGCAGGCTGTCGTTGATGAACGTGCCGTTGCGGGCTTCGTCCGTGGTGAGCGGCACGAGCTCGAGATCGCGCAGACTCTCCAGGCTGTAGCCCAGACGAAAGGCGTCGCTCTGCATCGGCACCACGCCGAGCTCGGCCCCGCGCGCCTCGACATAGAAAAGAAACAACAGCCGGTAGAGGTAGGTGATGCACTCGCGCGTGAGCTCGCCGACGTCGAGCCCTTCGTCGAAGGTCTTGAGCTTGCTGACCGAACGCCGGTAACGCACCGCCGCGTTGCCCAACAGCTCGATGGCTTGTTGGGCGCCATACTTCAGGTCGGTGGAGACAGCGAAGGCGTGCTTGTGGCTCTGCTCGTCGAGACGCTCGAGTAGGCTCTGGCCGCCGTCGGGCAAGAGCACCTCGGCGTGCAGCAACCCGCACACGGCTTGCAACGCCTTGGGATCGCGCAGCCCGAGCAAGCGCCCGAGCTCGAAGCGCAGGTATTTGCCCTGGTGCCATTTGTCGCGATCGATGAGAAAGATGTCGCTGCCGGCTAGAAACAGCACCCAGCGCGGCGGATGGTCGGCGCGAAAGATGGGCCCGTCGAGCAGCTCACGCCAGGGTTCGTCGGCCAGGGTGGGCCCATCCTCGTCACCCGGGCCTGGCGCGCCGGGCACTTGCGCGGGCAGCGGCGCCTCTGCCAAGGGATCGGCGTCATCGTCATTCGGCGGAAACGGCGCCTCCACGACCCACAGGTAGGGTTGCCCCCCTTGCTCGAGGGACACCAACACCGGCACCACCCGCTCGTCGTCGAGCAGTGCCAGAGCCGGGCTGCGCGCGTAGCCGAGCGCGTCGAGCAGGTCGGCGTGAAAGCTCTGGCTGAGCTCGAGCCGCGCCGTGGCGTCTCTGACGCCCTGCGCTCGCGCGGCCATGCGGAAATAAGCATCGGCAAGGCGTGCGAGCTTTTTCGGCGGCGTTTGGACCTTGTCTTCCTTTTCGCGCGTGCTCCAGCGCTTGAGCGTATCTTTCAGGTCGCTCTCGAGCAGCGCGTCGAGATAATGCTGGGAGAAGAATTCCCCCACGTTGCCGATGCCGGAAACATCCAGAGCCATCAGCTCTGCTCCTTCGGCCGGCTCAAGACAGCGGCGATGCGCAGGTAAGGCACGTTCACGGTGCTGAGCGTGTCGGTGAGCCAGGTCTTGCGAGCCTGTAGCTGCTTGTCGACCTCCGCCTGCTGGAGGTCGAAGCGCTGCTCGAGATCGCTGCGCAGCTTTTTGCCCTCGGCGCTCGCCGCCCTGCGGCGCGCCTCGATTTCGGCGTGCTTGCGTTTGGCCCATTCGGTCAGCTTGCGCTGGCTGGCCTTGAGCTCCGGCGTGAGGCGCGCGCTGCGCTCGTTGCGGGCGCGCTGCATGTGCTCGCGCGCCAGTGTCACCGCGTGGCCGCGGAGCTCGCGCAACGGCCCGACGTCGATCGGCTTCCCCGGGTTGACGAGCGTTTCCGCCAACCCGGTTTCTCGAACCAGATCGGCGAGGGGTTGCTCGCGCGCGCTGCCTTGGCTCTTGATCCGCACCGCAAACCACTCAGCGATCATCGGTTGGCTGCGTTTGTTGCTGAGCACGCCCTGAAACACGAAAGCGGTCTCCCCGGGCTCGAGGCCGCGCTGCACTTGGAGCAAGGGCGCTTCGTGCCGGCGAAAGTGTGCTGCCATGCGGTCGTTGAGCCACTCGGCCACCGGGTGCTGCTCCCAGAACAACTCGTACTCGGGCCAGGCGTCGGCGTCCTGCCGGCTCCGTTCAAGGGCCTTTTGGATGAGCTCGCGATCACAGCTCAGCTTGAAGGTCCAATGCTTGCTGCGGTGAAGCTCCGGGGGCAAAAAGCGATAGCGTTGTTGTAGGTCGAGCGGCGCATCCAAAGTAAACCCCAAAATATGATCTTCCCACTGGGGCTCTTTCAGACGTGCCTCTTGGCTGAGCCCAGGCGGTTGACTGTCGAGCAGCTCCTGAAACGCCTCTTTGGCAAACTCCAGATCGCTCTCGAAGAGCCGGAGCGGCGTGCTGACTTCCGGTGCGGTGGTCGTGGCGGGCGACATCGGGAGCTCATCCTGCTCCGCGGTACCTCGAAACAGCTGCTGCTGGCTCGCTTCTCGAGCCATGCCCATCAACACGGCGAGAAAGTCGGTGGCGGGCTCGGCATCGGGAATGATGGCTTCGGGCTCTTCTTTTTGGCTGATGCCTTCGGCGATGCGGTCTTCTTCCGCTTCGGCGTCGTGAAGGTTCATGAGCCAGCGGACATCGCCCAGGTTCTGGTGCGCGGCGTGCTCTTTTTTGATGAGCACGTCCAGCACGCGCAGATCGCCCCGCACCTCCGGATCGGCAGGCACACTCAACAGGTAACAAAGCTGGGGCTCCTGAGTCTGCCCGTAGCGATCGATGCGGCCGTTGCGCTGTTCGAGAGTGATGAGCGACCAGGGGATGTCGTAGTGGATCATCCGGTGGCAAAAGTGGTGCAGGTTGATGCCTTCGCTGGCTGCGTCGCTGGCCAGCAGAACGCGCACGTCGCTCTTTTCGCTGCCGAATTCTTTGACCAGCCGCTGCTGAGCCTGGTCGTCGAGGCTGCCATGAAACACGGCGATCTGGCTGGGCTTTAGTCTCAGGGCTTTTCCGAGCTGTTCTTGGAGCAGGTCGAGCGTGGCGATGCGCTCGCTGAAAATGACCACGCGCTCGCTCCCGCTGGCCGTGACGCCCATCTCTTCGAGCAAGCCGATGAGCTCGGCTAGCTTCGAGTTCTTTTTTGGCGTGACCTTGGCGGCCGCTCGCTCGAGGGTTTGCAGCAGCTCCGTGTCGTGCGCCGCAGCGTCGTCGAGCGTTCCGTCTTCGGCGGGCTTCAGGCGCGGATGCTTGAGGCGGGCGCGAAGCGTTTCGCAGAGCGCCTCCGGCGACGAGAGGAACGACTTGAGCAGCAGGGTCCGAAACAGGATCCCGCCTCCGCCACCATCAGCCTGGCGCTTGCGCGGCTGGATCGTCCGAAACGACGCGGTCTTGAGCAGCTCGAACACCGCGTTTTCTTCTGGGCTGGCCTGAATGTGGCGCGTCGCGATGCGGCGCTCCTGAAACGACTGGCGCACCTGGCGCTGGACGTCTTTCTTGAAGCGGCGCACGAACAGCCCCTGCACGTCTTCGGCCGTGTAGTCCTGATCGTCGGCAATCGCGGTCGGCTCGAGCAGGTTCATCAAGCTGGCGAAGCTCTCTTTCTTGCCGTCGTGCGGTGTGGCACTGGTGAGGATGAGCGCTTCGGAGGTGCGGGCCAAAAGCTCGGCCAGCTTGGCGCGCTGCGAGCGCAGGTGCGAGCCCGGCCGCGCGCGTACGGCCACATGCTGGCACTCGTCCACCACCACCGCGTCCCAGTGACACGCCTCGAGATAGCGTCGGTACTTCTCGTCCTTCTTCAGCGTGTCGATGGAGATGATCACGCGGTCGAAGTAGTAAAAGGGGTTGTGATTGGCTGGGATCTTCCGCTGCACGCGCTCGAGCCCCACCGAGTCGAGCCGCACCAGCGGGATCGTGAAGCGAGCCCAGAGCTCCTCCTGAAATTGCTCCAGCACACTCTTGAGCGCCACCACCAAAATGCGCCGCCCGCGGCCGCGGCGAATGAGCTCGCTCAAGAGAACGCCGACCTCGACCGTTTTACCGAGCCCCACCGCGTCGGCGATCAGCAAGCGTGGCCGCGGCTGAGCCAGCGCCTTGCCCGCAGGCACGAGCTGGTAGTCCGCAGGGTTCATCGCACCGCGATGACCGCGATAGAGCTTGGCATCGGTGGGCGGCGATTGCCGGAGCAAGCTCTCGAGATAAAGCCGCGTTCTGCGGTAGCCGGGCGATGTATCGGGCACGAGCTCGGTCGCCTCCGGCTCGAGCACCCGCATCTCGCGGTCGATGTCGCTCAAGAAGATGGCTGTCTTGTTGCGGACGAGCTCGCTCAGGCCGGTCACGTGGACGGCCGTGTCACCGGTCGAGGTTTGCTCGGCCCGGCGCACCATCCACTCTTCACCGCGGACTTCCACGCGGGCGCCCGGTGCAAACACTTGCTGCGGTAGCGCTGGGTCAGCTGGCCTGGGCAAGCGGTGCCCCATCGTTCAGTCCCAAATGCTCCAGTACTGCGGTCATGATGCGCTTGTCGTCGTCCAAACCGCCGATATCGAAGTCGGCTTCCACATTTTCTGCAATCACGAAATAGCGGATCGCCGCATGCGCCAGGTGGCGCTGCCCGAGAGGCAAGTGCTCCCATTGCTCGAGCAATAGCCGGCTTTGCGCCGCGAGTCGTTGAGCGCCCGCCAGATCGACGAACTCGTTGACCTGGTGCTCCTTCAAGAACGCCTGCACATGGGCCTCGACCTGCTGGCGAAGCTCGCTCGGTTGGCTCAGCGGCTCTTTGACCAGGTCACCGAACATTTCACGCAGCTCGGTCGGAATGCCATCCAAATGCGTGGTGCCGATCGAGGCGGGCGCTTGGTCGAGCTCGGCTTCCTGTTGCAACAGGTGATCTTCCGAACGCACCAGGCCCGCCTGGTCGGCGAGTTGACCGAGCGACGCAGGATCGGGAGCTCGCCCGTACAGCGCCGCAAGGCGCTCGTTCAGAGTGGTCACCGAGAGCTTGCCTCCGGCGCGCTGCACCTCGCGGCGGACGAACTCCGCGCGGCTCGGGCAGCGCGCGTCGTCCC
>CBFGRJ010000407.1:0-6753 GCA_965651135.1 uncultured Myxococcales bacterium | reverse complement strand
GGTCCAACGCCCGAGAAGGGCGGTGTTGTACGAAACTGTCAACACGCTGTAGCGCTGGTCGGGCTCTCGGCGCTGCTGAGCTGGATGGTCACGAGCTCGGGCTGGTTCACCCCCTGAGCGGTTCCCCTTTCCAAGCGCTCGTTCGGCGCCCGCCGCTTGGTTTGGTCGCGAACGTGGCGTATGCTCTGCGTACCCGGACCAATGTTGTCCCCCTGGGAGCAGAAAGGGTTCAGCATGTTCAAGGCAAGAGCTATCCAATGCGCACTCGTCGTGGGGTTCGCCTGCTCGGCGTGCCGCAACGAGGAGTGCGAACGTGAACGAGTAGAACTGGCGAGCAAGTGGCAAAAGGTCACCGAGAATGCGGCGAGGCGAGCTACCGGCGCCGTGGAAGGCAGTGGTTCCCCGGCCACTTGGAAGCAGATCCAAGAACAGGCAGAGTTGGTTCAGTCGTCTTTCGAAACCCCGCAAGTGACCTGGCCCGCAGCAGAAAAGGGCAAAGGCGAGGTCGAGGCACGGTTCAAGGCATTGGAGGGCGCGGACGATGTACGCGCGTTCAAAGCCAGGCTCGACGAGGCAAACGCCGCCTATTCGAATTTCGAAAAGAAGTGCCGCTGAGCTTTGGCAAAGGGGCGTTTTTGACCAGCGTGGCAGCATGGAGTGGTAAGCCGCCTTTGAGCTGGGCTTGATCGAGTTGCCGGGAAGGCCTATGACGCCCCCGGCATGTCCAGATCCAGCGGCTCTGTCAAGGCGGCTAGCACGGTGACCGGGGTCGCGGCTCGGTGGGCGGTCTTGGCGTTCATGGTGATCGCCTACCGTCTGCTGCTGGCGCCGTTGCACGCCGCGATTGGCAATCCAGCGTTTTTGGGTGGCCTGTTTCTGTGTTTGTTGGCCGCGGCATCACTGGGGCTACGCGGAGCTCTGGCGACCATTGCTGTCGTCGTCGTCATCGATCGAGGCGTGGCGCTCGAGCAAACGGGGCCGGAGACAGGCATTGTCGCAGCGGTGATTGCACTGCTGGTCAAGCTGCTGTTGGCGGGAGGCTTGGGTCTCGTGATCGATTCGCGCCGACGCTTTGCAGCACTCAGCGCACAGCTGCGTCGTGAGGTAGAAGCCAGAGTGCATCAAGAAGCCGAGTTGCGCCGTAGTGAGGAACTGCACCGAGCATTGGTCGAAAGCCTCGGAGAGGGCGTCGGGCTTTTCGACGCCGAAGACCGGGTGGTTTTTGCCAATCAATCTCTGGCCAATACCCTCGAGGTGTCGCGCGACGAGCTGTTGGGTCGAAAGTTTTCGGATTTTCTGGTCGAGCAGAGTGCGGAGCGCGTGCACGCCCATCAGATGTTGCCGGTGGAGACCGGGTGTTACGAGGTAGTGCTCAAAAGAAGCGCGTCCACATTGTTGCTCGTCACGGAAACCAAGTTCGAACCGGCGTGCGGCGAGGGGGCACTGACCCTGAGGGTCGTGCGAGATTTGACCGAGCGCATCGTGAGCGAACGTCGTCAGCGCGACCTCGAACGCGAGCTGCAGCGCAGCCAATCGCTGTCGAGCCTTGCCGTGATGGCGGGTGGCGTCGCCCACGACTTCAACAACCTGTTGTGCGGTGTGGTCGGCAACGCCGAAATCGCGCAGCGCAAGCTGCCGCCTGAACCACCGCCCGCACTGGCCCAGTGCCTGCGAGAAATCGTTACCTTTGCCGGCGAGGCTGCCCAGCTGAGCAAGCAGATGTTGGCCTATGCCGGCCGGCGGAGCCTGGCGATCGAAGCGGTCGACACGAATCTCGAGCTCAATACAGCGCTCCGCTTGTTACACGCCACGGTAGAATCGAAGGCTCGCCTGGTGCTGGAGCTGACCGCCGACCTGCCGGAAGTTGCCGCCGATCGCTTTCAGTTGCGCCAGGTGATCACCAACTTGGTGCTCAATGCCTTGGATGCGATGACGGGGGAGCGGGGGGTGTTGACGCTGCGCACTACGCCCGTACTGCTCGAGGCCGACCAAGCCAGCGGCTTGGAGCTCGCCACTGGTCGGTACGTGAAGATCACGGTTGACGACACCGGCAGCGGGATTTCCGAAGACGTGCGCGAGCGATTGTTCGAACCCTTCTTCTCCACCAAGGCCGCCGGTCGCGGGATGGGCCTGGCTGCCGCTGCGGGTATCGTGCGCGCTCACCGCGGCTGGCTCGGCGTAGAGCAGACATCGGCGCAGGGCACGTCGTTTGCCATTTATTGGCCTGTCGCGCGTGAAGCAACACCGCGGCGTGTGACGCCACGAGCCACCTCGATGGCTCCGCTGCTGGCCCGCACCATTCTTCTGATCGACGACGAACCGGCGGTGCGCGTCGTGACCGCTCGGCTACTGGGCGAGCTCGGGCAACGCGTGATCACGGCCGAAAGTGGCCAACTCGGTTTGGAACTCTTCCGCGAACAACCCGATAGCTTCGACCTCGTCGTCCTCGATTTGACGATGCCGGAACAGTCGGGTGAGCAGATTCTGGAGGCCCTCAGGCTCATACGCGACGATGTGCCGGTGGTCATCACCAGTGGTTTTCAAGCAACGGATGCTTCGAAGCTGCTTGGCGTTCCCAACGTCGTCGGCTTTTTGGACAAGCCCCACACGCTGACCAGTCTCGAGATGCTGCTGGCGTCGATGCAGCCGAGCCACCCCGTGATGCACCTACGCCACGGAGCCTCGAACGTTGACGGCGCGGGAAAGCTCGAAACGCTCACCGGGTAGGGAGCGCACCGTGTACAGCTCGTCGAAACCCTCCACTTGTGTGGGAGGGCGCAAGCGCTTCGCGGCAGACAGAATGGCCGGTACGGGTACACGAGCGGCCCCTTTCCGCCCGAAGTTGCGGTTCACGCACTCTTGCACCGTGCTGTCGAAGTAGTACCCGATCAAGCGTGCACCTTGGCGTTTGGCTTCGTCGATGATCTCTGAGCGCTGTGCGAGGCTGACATTGGTGTTGTCCACGACCACGGACTGTCCGACGCTGAGCGCGTGCCGCAAGAGCTCGCATTGCAAGCGCTCGGACCGATGTTGTTTGAGTTGATCTTTGCTCACGTGAAGGTGGGTCGCACCGAAACGCTGCCGATAAAAGGTGCTTTTGCCCGCGCCGGGTAATCCCACGAAGATGACGACCTCGGGCGTTGCTGGCCCTGCGGCCTTCTTGAAAGCACGCGCCGGTCGTGGCCCCTGGCGCTTGGCGCCGGCCACCGGCGCGTACTCGAGCTCGCCGGCCTCGCGCGCGGCTGCGAGCAGCAGGGCGCCCCGACTCATGTCTCCTCGCCCTACGAACTCCACGGGAAAAAGCAACCGTTCGCCGAACACCCCGAGCAGGGGCTTCACGTACTTGTTGGTGGCCACGCTGCCGAGCAAGACGATGCGAGCAGCATGGCCAAACGCGGTATCGAGGGCCGTGGCGTGGGCGATCAGTGGTTCGGTGAAGCTCCGGTTGTGCTCGTCGATGGAAACGCCAGCCCAAGCCTCGAGCGTGCATAGGTTGATTCGCTCGTGCAAGAACCTGAGCCCACCCCCGGCGCTGATGACGAGCGCCCCTGAAAGCCCCTCCGGAGCCTGCCCGAACGCGAGCGCGTAGGTCATCTTGCCGTGGAAGTAGAGACCGCTCACGAAGCTGAACACCTTGCCCAGCGGAGCACCGTCGGGCGAGCGCAGCTCCCGTGCCAATGGGAACGACGCCTCGGGGTTGAACAGCAAGGTCGCTCGTTCACCGGCCAAGTTTGCCGGCGATAGCAGGAAGATGGTGTACGGCGGCGCGCCAGCCACGGGCGAAGCTTAGGCCCACACTCGGCACGCCGCCAGCTCGCTTCGGTTGCCTCAGCTGGCAGTCATGCCGCCGTCAGCCACGAACACCGAGCCCGTGCAATAGGAGCTCTCGTCGCTGGCGAGGAACAAGGCAAGCCGCGCGATTTCGTCGTTGGTTCCGTAGCGCTTCAGGGCGATGAGCGTCTCGAATCCACTTTTGACCGCTACCGGATCACCTGGATTCGCTTGTTGCTCGATGGACCGCATCATACGGTTTTCGATGGGTCCGGGGTTGACGGTGTTGACCCGGATGTTCTGGGCAGCCAGCTCGAGCGCGGCGCTCTTCGCCAAGCCTATCAAAGCGTGCTTGCTGGCGACGTAGGGCCCAAGCCCGCGTGCCCCCACAAGTCCTGCTACCGACGAGGTAAGCACGATGCTTCCACCACCTCTCTTCGCGATCTCGGGCGCCGCGTACTTGATACCGAGCCAGGCTCCCCTGACGTTCACGGCGAGCACTCGGTCGAATTCCTCCGGGGCAGTCTCGGTCAGCGGGCGAACGGCGCCTTCTATGCCGGCATTGGCGAACAATATATCGACACCCCCGAAACGCTCCACCGCTTCCCGAACGTAGCGTTCGGTATCTTCGGGCTTGGACACGTCCGCCGCCGTCCAGGCAATGTTTCCGCCAATTTGAGCTGCAACTTCTTGCAGAGGTCCCTCTTTCTGATCGACGAGCAAGACACGAGCGCCTTCATGGACAAATAGCCGCGCCGTGGCAAACCCGATGCCCCCTGAGCCTCCAGTGATGATGACGACCTTGTCGTTCAATCTTGCCATAACTCCTCTTTGGTTTTCGACCGAGCCCAGAATGGCTACCCATCTGCTCATCGGTGATGACACCCACGCGAGAATGCATTGAGCGCGCCAGGCTCGGTATCCGAGGCGCAGAGCCGTTCTCTGCTGAAATGGGCGCAAGTTCTGCTGCTCCAAGACGCGACAGCGTTAGTTTCACGCGAGTCGGAGCTCGATCTACGAACTCCGTCGGAAGCGCCGATGGTACGCTTCCTGCTTACTATCGCGCCACGATGTCGAAACGATTGGATTACGACGCTACCACGACTGCTACTCTGCTGGTTCTCGAGGCCGACGCTGCGTTCCCGTTGGTTGCCGCCAACTATGGAAATCCAGCGAATACGGCCATTGTCGTGCAGCAGCCCGGTGAGTCGCCACAGAGTCTGAGGCGGCGCATCGCCTACGAGGGCCGAGAGCTAGAGCTCATGGGAACCAAGCCCGAGACAGTGGTGCTGGTCGTCAACGGGCGCAATCGGGCTTTGGGCCAACATCGGAGGCAGATCGCTCGTGCGCTCATCGACCAGTTGGGTAGTGCGAACGGCACCTTGATCTTGGTGGCCAATGGGGCGAGCCCGTCGCTCCGCCAAGAGCTCATGACACTGGTGGGGACGCTGATTGAGGAGGATGGCGTGAAGCACTCGATCGCCATCGATTTCGCTGCCCAGCGCATGGCCGCGCTCAGGTCGGCGCATGCGCCGCTGCTGAGTCGTGCCCCTCGTCCGGTTCAGGCCGATTGCGCCGTGGCCTGCTGAGACGGTATTCGGCCGAACAGTGACGCTGCACGGAGAGCCGACCAGCTCCGAAAGGCGCGTGCGGAATCTTGCCGAGTTAGCTGAGAAAATTTTGCCCTCGCAGCTATCCGTGAGGTCCCCACAGAGACGAGGCGAGAACAGCTAGTTTGGGTGGGAGCCAGCGCGACCGCGCAGCGCCCCGACGAGCTGCCGGGGGTCTCCAGAGCGTTCGACCGTGCCGAACAGCAGCCCGCGCGATGCGCTCGACCAAGGATTCGCTCTCACCAGAACTCACCACCACGATGGGTCCCCCGGCTGCTCGGAACGAGCCAATGGCGACGTCGTCGAGCAGACGTACGATCCCATATTCGTCGCCGCACCGCTCAATGCGGTACGTCGTACCGAAAACCTGCAGCATTCCCATCGAACACGGCATGCGCTCGCTCCTTCCAAGGGTAGACGTGTCGTGGATCCCGTTGCAGAACCGATGCCAATCGAACAATGGAGCACAGTGCACGCCCAGCCGCAGGGAGCTGGCCCGACCTTTGCCAGTGGCCTCCTTCATGAACGGATCAAAGCTTCCAACGCAGATTCGCGGCGCCGTATTGCGCAGCATTTTCGCATGGTCCACCGTTATCGCTTTGGTGGGGGCGACTGCTTGTCGTCCGGCCTGTCCGCCGTGTCCACCTTCCACGCCCGCTTCGAGTGCGAGTACAGCTCCCGAGCCAGAGGTGCCGGGCGGGGCCCAGCAGGCGATCGTGGATCGCGCAGCGGAGGCCGTCACCCGCCTCAGGCAGCAACCCAGGTTCTCTTCGATCGAACCTCTGCTGACGAAGGCGCGCGCGGTCGTGATCTTTCCGCGTCTGCTCAAAGCCTCGCTCGTGTTCGGCGGCGAAGGAGGCAACGGCGTTGTGCTCGTCAAACGCCCTGACGGTTCCTGGAGCGGCCCGGCGTTCTATTCTCTGGCTGCGCCGAGCGTCGGGCTACAGGCAGGGGTACAGGCCACGACCGTGCTGCTGTTCATCATGAATGACTTGACCCTCGAGCGCATGCTGCACTCCAGCCTCACGCTGGGGGCAAGCACCAGCGCTACCTTGGGCCAGGTCGGCGAGCGCGACCTCACCGAGACGGAGATCGTCAGCAGGGACATCTTCGAGCTAGCCGAGTCCGGAGGCGCGTTCGCTGGTGTTTCCTACGAGGGCTATCTGATCACGGCTCGACAAAAGCACAACGAAGCCTACTACGGTGCCGGTGCCGCTCCCCGCGCCATTCTAATGGATGCCAAGTATTCTCGAAGCGAAGCGGATGGCTTGAAGCGTGCCCTAGAAGTGATCGAAAAGTGAGTATCAAAAAGTGAGTATCGAAAAGTGATCGAAAAGTGATCGAAAAGTGATCGAAAAGTGATCGAAAAGTG
>CBFGRJ010000406.1:0-6770 GCA_965651135.1 uncultured Myxococcales bacterium | reverse complement strand
ATTTGGGTCGTGCCCATTTTGGGCGTGCTCTGGGTTGCCGAGCTTTTGGTACCCGTTGCCGCCGTGGTGACCGTCCCGCTCAAGCTCGTGGTGACCAGCCTCGCGGTCGCGTGGAACCTGCTGGACTATCCGCTCACCCTCCGCGGAGTGCGGATGCGCGAG
Organism: uncultured Myxococcales bacterium; assembly: GCA_965651135.1. Taxonomy (GTDB): domain Bacteria; phylum Myxococcota_A; class Polyangia; order Polyangiales; family Polyangiaceae; genus JAICQQ01. The sequence goes on along the minus strand of CBFGRJ010000406.1, from coordinate 6,608 downwards.
CGATTCTTGCTGTTCAAGCGCCACAAGGCGGCGAGCCTAGGCTTTGGGGCGGCCTTCGCCCTAGTCTTCTGGATACCGTGCGGCTGCCAAATCGTGCTTTTGCCCGTCGGCGCGGCCGCCGCCACGGACTTGGTTTGGCAGCTCATTGCCAGCGACCCCGGGTTGCTCCCCGAGCTCGGAAGCGGCCACGCCTCCAGCAGCGAAGACTAATTCTGGCTGATGGCGATACCGAGCTCCTGTCGCAGCGCGAAGTAACGCTCACTGGTCACGAAGGCGATGAGGTCTTTCGAGAGCTCCCCCAACCCGCCGTCTTCGGCTTTCAAGCTTTCGCAAGCGACCATGGCGTCATTACACAAGAGCAACCCGGCTCGACACGCAGTCTTGTCGACCGCCTGACTCCAGCGTTGCAGGTTGGTGCGCCCGCCTTCTTCGACGAAGCGGAGAAAGCACGCGCGCAGGGCGTCGGTCTGATTGGGATCCAGCATGGCTTCGATCGCCTTGGCCACCGGCCCCACCCGCTCCTTCATGTCTTTGGCGATCGGCAGGCCTGGGTTACCCACCGTCAGCGCCGCCAGAAATAGATCTTCGAGATCCGGAACCGACGAAAACAGCGTTTTGACGAAGTTTTCTTGCCGGTAATAGCTGATGTGCCTTCCGATCTGGAAAGCGTGCTGCGGCTGAGTGAGCCCACTCAGAACCCGTTTTCCGATCACGGTCACGGGCGGCACCGCGGGGATATGCTCGTAGCCCACGTCGCGCTCCTTTTCGAGGTACACGGGTGGTGGCGCTAGGCCCAACAGGGCGGCCGCCCAGGGGATGGCCCGCACCGCAGTGACGGTCGCCTTGCCTGGATCTTGTCGCGTTTCCGGCGGAGGCTGATGCAGCTGCCCCTGCCGTCGCAACGCCGACACACGCCCGATCAGCGCGGCCGGCGCCACCAAAGCGAAGATCTGCCCCGTCAGGGGTTCTTGCTCGGGATGAAACAGATACTCGAGCCAGGCGCGCTGAGAAACGCTGACCCTGGGCGCGATCAAGCTGCTGGTCTTGTATTTCTGGTAGGTCGCCAGCTCCTCGTCGTTGGCCACACCCAACACCACGAGCGCCTGGCTCACGCACCACTGCTTGTCCGTCTCGCCGCGAGCCCGATAAATGCGGTACAGGGCGCGCACCGTCTCGGCCTGCGTTGGATCGCGACGCACGCGCCGCCACACCAGATCGGGCTCTTCGCTGGCATCGGCTGCGGTGGTTTCCAGATCGGTCAAGTCTACTTCCACGTTGACCTGCGCTTGAACGCGCACCAGCTCGGCTTCCAGCTCTTTGACGCGTGCTCGCAGTTGCTCGATCTGGCTGAGCAGCATTTCGCGGCCTGCGTCCCCCGCGGCTCGCATGTCGATCGGCTCGAGACTTGGCGCGGGTTCTTCGAAGTGTTCGATGATCCTGACCCGATGCCGCTGCTGATACGCTTCGACCATGGCTTGCTCCAGGCGGAGCAAACGCGTGCGATCGAGCCCCAGATTGTCGGCGGCCTTTTCAAGACGAGCGCGCTCGTCTTGGGTGATCACCCCGTCCTCCAGCACTTCGGCGAACAGCTCTTCGTACTGCAGCTCCAGGGGGCCCAAACCCAGACCGCCCGACAGCTCTCCTGGATTGAACTGGTCACCCAACTCGAATCCGTACGCGCTCTCGGCATTGCTCATCGTGACCTCCTCCTCGGTACTCGGTTGCGTTACCAAGCTCACACCACTATCACCGGGACCGACCCGGGTTTCAACCGCCCTCGCGCATCGAAGCTCGACTAATGCTTGCACACACAGTCCCCGCGCTGTAACGCCAGGTGGCGTATGCGCTGCTACTTGGCCTTACTGGTTGCCTGCTCGGCCTGCACCCGCCCCGAGCCAACCCACGTAGCGCCGCAACCGGCTCTCCGCTCCTATGCTGCCGAGCCCAGCCCACGCCCCCAAGCGAACACCCGGCAGACCGCCACAGGAGTGACGTCACCGATTCCCTCCCAGCCGCCGCTCGCGGACTCGTCCGATGGCGCGCCCCCTGAAGCCACAGAAGCGCAGTCGAACGACTCTGCCACCCTCGTCGTCGTCGAAGAGCCATTCAAACCCTTCGAGCGCCCCAGGTCCGAAGGAGCCATTCACGCAGCGGGGCAGGACGAAGAAATCGCACGCTGGAACGTCGGCGGTACCGGTGATCCTTCGTTCATTTCCAGCCGCGCCGGCTACCACCCCGGCGCACGGGTCGTGGTCGACACGAAGTGGAAGGCCGGTAACCTTCCGCGGCGTGCGCGACACGGTCTCAGTCAGGCCGGCGTGCTCGCCCAATCCAGGAGCCGCGGCTACTGGCCCTTCAGGATCTGCTACGAAGACGCTCTGCGCAGAGACGCGCAACAGCAAGGCGAAACGCGGCTGCGCCTGACGATCGGCCGCAGCGGGCGCGTGACCCGCGTACACCTGCTGAAGACCGAGCTCGATTCGAGCGCTGGCGAATGTCTGCGGGCAGCGGCGCAAAAGCTCAGCTACCGGCCCGGGCCTCGCAGCTTGGTGGCCATCGATCTGCTCGTGAAGTTTTGGCCCGGCGACGCCCCCGTGCCCAGCGCGGGGCCACCGACCGGCACGCCCCCGATCAATCCGGGAACGCTCGATGTGGCCAGGTTTCGTGCCCTCGCCGAACAGGCGATGCCACAGATTCGAGACTGTTATGGCCAAGGCCTCGGCCGAGATCCCAAGCTCTGGGGAAGAATCGAGCTCCTGTTGCATTTGGCCGCAGACGGATCGGTGCAAAGCGTGAACGAAAACGAGAGTCGCTTTCCCGATCCCGAGGTGACTCGCTGCGTGATCGCGGCCGTGGGTGAGCTCGACTACCCGCCCCCACAGGGCGGCGAGCTCGAATTCATCCAGGCATTCCGCCTGGGTTCCGAGCCTCGACCCGAAAGTGCCACCGAGCCAGAAATGGCCTCGAAACCCTAGCGCTCGACCCGATTGGGACTACATTGCCACGATGCTGCGCGGCCTGTTGCTCGTCTTCATCATCGTCCCGCTGGTCGAGCTATATCTGCTGACGTGGATCGGACGAGCTACGAGCTTTTGGTGGGCGGTCGCGCTGGTGGTGGTCACCGGCGTGGCCGGGGGGTCGCTTGCCAAACGCGAGGGGTTGCGGGTCTGGCGCCGCTGGCAGGTTGCTCTCAATGAAATGCGAGTGCCGGAAGAAGGCGTAGTCGACGGTCTGTTGGTTCTACTCGGCGGCGTTCTCTTGATCACGCCGGGTGTCTTGACCGACATCGCCGGCCTGATTCTGGTCCTGCCACAGACGAGAAGGCCCATTGCTCGCAGCATCCGCAGGCGTCTCGACGCTCGATTCACGGTCGGCACCGCCGCTCGCGGCTTTGCCGATCCCGCTATTTACGGGCGCGGCCCCACCTCCCGCGAGACGATAGAAACCAGCGGCACCTCGTTGGATGCGTGAGCCTGGCGTTCTTTGCGGCTATGGCGCGCCCGGCGTCGCCCACTCCCCGGCAGCTCCCCCTTCGGAAAACGCACCAGCCTGTCCGCCTCCACCATCGACGCCACTCGAGCCCCCGATGCCAGCGCTGCCGGTCGTGGTGCCGGTGACACCAGCATCTGGGCCGGCGCAGCTGCTGCGCACGGCGTCTCCCGCTTCGGGGATCTTGCACAGCCCTGGTCGCTGCAGGTACGCGAGATCCGAAGCCACACATTGAAGGCCAGAGGGACAGTCTGCGCTGCAATCGCAGAGCCGGGCGCAGTAACCCATGTCACCATAACTGGCCTGCTCGAGCACCGGAATCGCGCAACCGACGCTGGGGGGATTGTTGGAGAGCCCGCATGTCGGAAACGCCCCCAGCGTGCAGGTCTCGTCACAACGGGCCCCATCCGGCCGCTCGATGAGCCCACAGCTGCCGCGGCACGGGTCAGGCGAAGCCTCGGTATCGCAGCGTTCTGAGAGCCTCAAGCCACGAGGCAGATCTTTGACGCACTCGCCGGTTCTCGGATCACAGAACCGCTGAGAGTCGCAGTCGGAATCGCCGTTGCATTGCGGCATGCAGGTCGGCAGCACTTGCTGGCAACTACCCTCCGCGCAGCGCTCCTCGTCCTCACAATCGGCGTCGCCTTCGCAGGGCACCCGAGTGTCGACCAGAGTTGGCTTGCAGGCGAATTCGGTGCGACCGTGGCACTTGGCCTTGTCGAAGGCACCTTGGACCATCGAGCCATAGTCACAGGCTTCGGCGCAGTAGTAGCGGTCACCGAAGCGGACACACCGCGCATTGTCGCTGTATTGGTCACACACGCTGGGGTCTTGATCGCAACCGACGGTGCAGAGCCCGCGAGGAGGCCCTCCCCTGACCAGCGATGGGGAATCCGACGCAAGGCACACGAGATCGATCCCGCAATCCTCCGGGCGCTCACAGCGGCGCCCGAAATTGACACGCGGTCCCCCCGCTTCTGGATCGGTCCCGCTATCTGGGACGGGGGAACCCGCATCCGGCACCATGGGCCCCGCGCTGGGTAAGCTCTCGTCGTCACCACAGCCCCCAGCCGCCGCCAAAAGCACGGCTGGTCCAAAGCTTACCAAGAGCCAAATCGCGCGAGCCATGTTGGCGCGATGTTACGGGGAGCCGCCCTGCCCTGCCGCGCCGGCGCTGCCCGTGCCACCCGTGCCGCCGGTGCCTCCTCCACCGCAGTCGGTCAACACGGGCGTGCTTGCGTCAGCCTGCCCGCAGTAGCCGGGGCGCCCGTTGATTTCGAAGGGCCCTTCGGCGTCGGCGAACTCGACGCAAGAGAAGTTGCCCGGACATTGCTCGTTGCAGTCGCACAGTTGTCCGCAAATGCCCACGTCACCGGGGGCGGCGTTCTCCGACAGCACGAACAAGCAGGCGCCGGTGCCCTCGGTGGTGCTCGTCGAACGACACGACGGATAGGTGCCCAGCACACAAAACTCCAGGCAAACCCCGTCAGCGCTGCTGCAGAATCCAGCGCATTCATCGACTTCCGCATCCGGATCGCAGGGTGTGTTGAAGGGTTTGCCGGTCGGCTTCTCGTCGACGCATTCACCGGAACCGGGATGGCAGAAGCGGTTCGATGGACAATCGAGATCGGAATTGCACCTCGGCAAGCAGACCTGGGGAATGTCGAAGCAAACGCCGGTCTCGGTACCCTCTTCCACCAAAAAGCAACGATCGCCTATGTCGCAGTCTTCGTCGGACGTGCACTCCGTGAGAGATGCCGCGGGGTGCAGCACCAAGTCACAGACGACGTCCTCGCGTCCCTGACACTTGCTTGGACCAGTGGTACCAAAGGTGCAGCGCTGGACGCAGTAAGCAGTATCCGCGTCGAAAACGTGGCAGAGCGAGTTGGCGTCATAGCGTTGACACTCGGCATCGGCGTCAGCCGGCGTAGCTCCATCGTCGCCGCATGGGAACGTGCAGAATCCATGCGCCGGACCGCCCTCGGTCAACGATCTGGAGCCACTGGTCAGGCAAATCAAGCCGGTAGGGCAATCTGGATCGCGCTCGCATTCGATGCCAAGCTGCGTACCCGATGGGGTGCCTGTGCTACTCGAGCCACCACCGGTCCCTCCGCTGTTCGAGCTGCTGCCACCGGTGCCGGAGCTACGCGTGCCGCCTGAACCACCGTCGTCTACGAACTGTGCCTCGTCATCGCCGCAGGCCGGAACCCCCAAGGCAGCGACGCCTGCAATTAAGCCCATTTTGATCCAAGCAAGCCGACGCATTCAATCTGCCTCCAAGTTGGGTTGACCAAGCGCTTTCGTAGGGTTACCGGGCCTTCTCGGGAGCGCAAGCCGCAATCGCACGAGATCAGACGCTTTTCCTGCGACCACTGAAAACTTGCCCCAACACTGGGAATCACAGGCCCGCAGAGCCCTCGAAAACGAGGCGCCTGGCCATCGCGGCCAATCGTCGCGTCAAGTCCGTCAAGTCGGAACTAGTCGATCGGGTTGGGACCCCAGTCGCCGAACAAGCCCCCCCGGCCGCGTGCGATGTGCGCCGCGATCGGCCCCCATTGGCTTGTTTGCCAGCGGCCGTCGCCGGAGCGAGGCAAGCCATTGAGTTATACGATCACCCCTCCCACAGTGTCAACGTCCCGAGAACGCTTCTTTACGATTGTTATGCTTATGTTATGGTAGCATGGCACACGTTCCGCGCATTAACGCAACAACGAGCACGTCCAGCCGCTAAACCATCAAAAACTCCCGCTTGATTTCATACACTTGCCAAAACTGGCGAAATCCGCCACCCACCTTTGCTCCCACCGCTATCTCAACCCGGGACACAATAGTCGTTCGTGGACCGCCCTCGAAGCCAGCGCGACCGAGCTGGTGGCCGCGGCGGCCGACTCCATCGATGCCGTCGCTCGGGCCCTACTGACCGCCATCGAGGTCGCCAAGGCAGCCCGCAACAACCGAGCTGGCTCGGGCGCTGGACGGCCACAGGCGCGCCCGGGAGCACGCTGGGTTGACCGAAGCCGAGCTCGCCGAGCGCACGGGAAGAGCCAAACGATGGTCAGCCAGGCACGCTCATCCGTCAAACTCTCCCATGGCTGCAAGCAATGAATGGACTGAATGGC
>CBFGRJ010000405.1:0-6772 GCA_965651135.1 uncultured Myxococcales bacterium | reverse complement strand
GCAATTCAGACTAGCGGGCAATTCAGACTAGCGGGCAATTCAGACTAGCGGGCAAGTTAGACTAGCGGGCAAGTTAGACTAGCGGGCAAGTCAGATTGCAGGATACGAACGGTCGTGCTATTTACTGCTCTCGCTTCACTTACCCCCACCCGTGCCCAATAGCTGTGCCCCAATAGCTGTGCCCCCATAGCTGTGCCCAATAAGTATGTCCAATAAAGGTGCCGAGACTCGCGACCGGATTTTGGCCCACGCCAGGGAGTTGGCGAGCATCAATGGGCTAGAGGGCCTGACGATTGGTGAGTTGGCGCGCTCGCTGGCGCTCTCGAAGAGCGGTTTGTTTGCTCATTTCCAATCGAAGGAGAACCTACAGCTCGCGGTGTTGGATTTCACAGCCGAGGAGTTTGCCCAAAAGGTGGTTGGCCCTGCCATTCGGCGTCCAAGGGGGGAGCCGCGACTGCTGACGCTCTTCGACAATTGGCTCAAATGGGCTCTGTCGGAGGCCCAACCTGGTGGCTGTCTCTTCGTCGCTGCATCCACGGAGTTCGACGATCATCCGGGCCCGGTTCAGCAGAAAATCCGCGAGCTACAGCAACGTTGGTTCGACGTGACGGTGCGTGCCGCCGCCATCGCCGTGGAGGCAGGACACTTCGCCGAAGACACCGATCCTCACCAGTTCGCGTTCGAGCTGCACTCCATCTACCTCGGGTTTCACCACGCTCACCGCCTATTGAAACGACCAGACGCCATCGAGCGAACACAACGCGCGTTCCAGCGACTGCTGCAGTCGGCGCGTGGGACCCACCAAGCCGGTAGGCGCCGCACCAGAACCAAGCCTCCTCTAGCTTCGTAGTTTAGCTTTCGTAGAAAACACCCATGAAAAACGCTCATAAAAATAGCACGACCGTTCGCTCTTCAAAGACCATCCCAACTGATAGGCTATCTCGCGGGTTCGTGTACGGGCTCTCCCGCGGGTTGCGCGCGCTCGACGCGATCGCGCCGGCCCTGGCCACGCGCTTGGCGTCGACCCTGTTCGTGACTCCACCCACCAGGAGATCCCACCGCACCGCGACCGCGCGGGCGAGCGCTGCGCTCCCACTCATGCAGCGTTTCAAGATCACCTGCGAGAGCAAGCAGCTCTGGGCATACTCCTTTGGGGGCCTTGCCCAATCCAAACCGATCGTGTTGCTGGTGCACGGCTGGGGAGGCTACGGCCTGCAATTCGCTGGTTTGATCCCAGCGCTGGTGGAAGCGGGCTTCCGCGTGGTCACGGTAGACATGCCGGCGCACGGGGCATCACCCGGTCGCACCACCAACGCCTTCGAGTTTCGCGCCGCGATTCAGACACTCGCCAAGCAGGTGGGGCAGCCCACCGGCGTGATCGCGCATTCCTTCGGAGCCATGCCCACGGCGCTGGCGATGCGCGACGGGCTCGAGCCGGCATTCAGCGTGTTCCTTGCGCCCATGACCTCGTTTCGATTCGCCATGGACGCTTTTGCCGCACAACTTCAGCTCCCAGAAGCGCTGAAGCAACGCACGGCAGACCATTTCGAGCAGCGCTTCGGCATATCGCGAGCCGGGCTCGAGCTAGCAGAACGCTCGAGCGCTCATGGCGTGCCTCTGATGATCGTCCATGATCACGAAGACTCCAGAGTACCCATCGCGCTTGGCCGCGCCTTGGCCGAAGCCTGGCCAGGAGCAGAACTGCTGGCGACCCGAGGGCTCGGTCACGTGCGTGTGTTGTCCGATGCTCGCGTGACAGAACGCGTCGTCGCCTTCACGCGTTCGCATGGAATGCTCGGCGCATATCCGGAGCGTGCTGGAGCTGCGTGAAAACACGACCTCGGCGTCGCACGTCCGCCTCGCGCCATAAGTGCTTTGTGCTAGCTTGAGCGCCGGAGTGGATTCGCAGGAGGTTTCTTGTCCAGTGCAACAGGGAGTGAAAGACCCACGGCAGCATCGACAACAAGACACGCCAGAGACCGACAAGTCTGACGCAACCCGCCACGGCCGTACGCCCCGCATTGCCATTTTCGTCGTGGCCTACAATGCGGCAAGCACGCTTCGATCGGTTTTGGACCGCATTCCCGGCTCGGTTTGGGAAAAAGTCGAAGAGGTATTCGTTTTCGACGACTCGAGTCAGGACGATACCTTTTTGGTTGGCATGGGATACAAAGCCCTCCATGGAAAGACCAAGCTTTCGGTCTACAAGAACGAAAAGAACCTGGGCTACGGCGGCAATCAGATCCGCGGATACCAGTACGCCATAGAAAAGGGCTACGACATCGTCGCTCTGTTGCATGGCGATGCGCAGTATGCGCCCGAGGCTTTACCCGATCTACTGAAGCCCCTGGAGGCAGGCGAAGCCGACGCAGTGTTCGGCTCGCGAATGATGGAGAAAGGGCAAGCGCTGAAGGGAGGAATGCCGCTGTACAAGTACGTAGGCAACAAGATCCTCACGACCTTCGAGAATGCGATGCTGGGCATGTCGCTGAGCGAGTTTCATTCTGGCTACCGCCTCTATTCTTGCAAGGCACTCAAGAAGGTGCCCTTCCATCGAAACACTCACGATTTTCATTTCGACACGCAGATCATCATCCAATTTCACGCGGCCGGGCTGCGCATCGTCGAGGTTCCCATCCCGACTTATTACGGTGACGAAATTTGTGGAGTCAACGGCCTGAAGTACGCCAAGGACGTCGTACGCTCGGTCCTGGAGTATCAGCTTCATCAGCTCGGCGTCAGCCATCACCAAGAGTACGAGGTCGAGCCGGTCTATACACTGAAGCAGGGTGAGCATTCGTCACACTCGCAGGTAATGAGATTGGTTGGCCCTCCCCGCCGGCGCGTGCTCGATATCGGTTGTGGCCAGGGGCAGCTGGCTCACATCTTGAAAACCCGGGGCCACTATGTCGTGGGCGTGGATCGCGAGCCTCCGCGTTTCGAGCTGGATGAGTTTCATGCCGGAAACCTGAACGAACCGCTCGCCATTCCATACGGTGAAGAGTTCGATGTAATCATTCTCGCCGATGTGCTCGAGCACGTGGCTGACCCCAAGACCCTGCTCACTCAGGCCAAACGTTATCTCGCCGACCGAGGAACTCTCCTCGTATCGCTACCCAACGCAGTTCATTGGTTCGTGCGCGCCAACATCCTCTTTGGGAGATTCGAGTATGCCAACAAAGGCATCTTGGACCGAGGGCACCTGCGGTTCTTCACCCAGAGAACAGGCCGAGAACTGTTCGATCAGGTCGGTTTGCGGATCGTGTCCCACCATACGACGCCGGTTCCCTGGGAAAATGTCCTTCCAGCAGGCATCGGCGCCCCCCTTCGGGGTGCCTTGGAAAAGGCAGACCATTCGTTCAGCCGATTGGCTCCCAACTTTTTTGCCTATCAGCACATCTTCGAGCTGGTGAAAGTGTAAGCGACGAGGTTCGGTCAGCCAACAGCCCGACGCCGCGATCTCCACTGCCTTGAGCTCCCAATGCCATAACCAATGAGCATCAAAATACCCAGCAGAAATGCAACATGGGCAGACGTGGACGTGGGAACGCTATAGGAGAAGCGCACGCTGTGCTCGCCCGCCCGCGGCAACCCTATCGTCTTGAACGTGCCCAGGGAAATCAATACATCGCTTGGCTGCCCGTTGAGCTCAGCTGTCCATCCGGCATCCCAGTTGTCGAGCCATGTGAGATAGCCGGGCTCGTCGACGACGACACGGAGCTCGAGATTGTCGCCGTCGAAGGAGACGATTCTGACCGCGTGCACCGAGTTACGACTCGCGTTCACGTCGCGCAAAAACGTTTCGGGGTCATCGTGCGCTCGCGTATGAAAATACAGCTTTTGCTTGCCCATCAAGCCCTGCATGACGTGCGGCGTCTTCTGCAGCTTTTGATAGAAATTGACATACCGCTCGAAATAGAAGTTCGGCATCGGGACCTTCGTCAGGCCATTGGCCGTAAGGCGAGCCTCGTTGGAGTAGCGGTCGAGCTCGAAATAGTTCTCGATGAGGGGGTACAGGTTGCCCTCGTGCTTGGCCCGCTCGTAGGCGCGCGCCATCAACCCTCCGGATCCTGGTCCAATCACCTGGGCAACCGGCCTAGTCCAAAGGAAACGACCTTGATTGCCAACATCTAGCGTAGCGATCAAAAGCAGCAACCCGAACGCCACTAGCCCGCCCCGCTTGAACTTGCGCCAATGCGCGTCGTTCACGATCAACACCACACCGAGCGTCAACACCGTGTACATCACGAAGTCGAGCTCGGTGGCTTGAGGAGGCAAACGTGCCTTGACATGTAGACCATACTCCCCCGTGAGCGCCTCACCGAACCCCATGAAAAAAGCTTGAACGACGAGCATGGTGCCGAACACACCGAGAATGTAGCGCGGTTCGATGCGTCGACCCGCTTCGGCCTGCCTTTGCAGGAGCAGGAAACCATGGTGAATACCGGCTGCCAAGAGTGGCAGCAAGATGATGGTCATACGCGAGAAGGCGCGCATTTGGTTGAAGACCGGTAGGACGCTCCAGATCGGCGTGAACAAGTAAGAGCGATGACCCAAGATCATGCCCAAGAGCAGGACGACGCCGGCAAGCCACGCGAATTTCTCCAGCGAATCGGCACCTCGATGGAGATACAAAACCAGCAAGAAGACGCTGAGCGTCCCCGTATAAAAGCACCCTTCGATCGTCACTACCGGAGGGTAAACGAGCGAGCCGATGAGATCGACGGGGCCGAAGCCGTACGAGATGGCGTATGCAAAGTCGCCTCCGCCTCGATCGGTGGTTGCTCCCATCAAATGGGACACAGCCGATGTATAGGGAAGGGTCAACAGGGTCGGAATGGCGATCAAGAGCGCCTGCCTCAGCGCTCGGGATCGCCACCCGTGACTTCCGGTGCACAGATGCAAGTACACCGCGTAGCCGAAGTAGAGAAAGAAGCTGTAGACGACGAAGTAGGGATAGCCGGCCGTGATCTCGCAGATGAGGGCAAGCATGCCGCCGAAAAGAGGCAGCTTGCGAGCGCGCCGGTGAGTCGCATGCAACGCACAGAGCACCCAAGGCACCCAGGCGATCGTGTGGATGGCGTTCGGAAACCGCATAAATAGCCCGACGCACCACGAGCTGGAGATCAAGATTGCGGCGAAGGCCGAGGCAGCTTGCTGTCGCGACGTCTGGTAGAGCCAGCGATAAATACCCAGAGCAAAGATGCTGACGCCCAGTACGGTAAAAATTTGGTGAAACCAGTAGTTGTAGTTGCCGAAAGCAAGCCGTGCCGACAAGGGCAAGACGTTGAGCGGATAAAGCGGCGCGGCGAACGGGTTCGCAAAGAACCCATAGCCACCCCCTTCGGCGGGGGACCACAACGGGAAGTTGCCGTGCGCGATCGCGTCGACCAGGTACGCTTTGTAGACGTGGTAGAGGTACCCAAAATCGTTCTCGAGCACCAAAAGCGCCGAATTGGGAACGACGAGTCGCAGATGGTACAAGAAGGGGAACAGCACGACGAGAGTCGGCACGAGCAGCCTCTTGATGTGCTTTGCTATGCTGCCTGCGAGCACCTAGTAGCCTCCATCAGTTGTCGAAACCCGCGAAAACCGTGGCCACATCCCACCGCGCGCGCCTAGCGAGGCCGGATCCGACGAGTCGCACATTCCCAGCCGCTACCGGCTATAGCAAAGGATGCCGCCGGAACCCAACAGAAAAGGCCGCTAAGGCGTGACGATCTTGTGCAGCACCAGAGGCTCACCCACGCCGTCTGCTGGATCGGTGTCCGTCACCACGAACACGATGTCGCTCGCGGGCGTTTCGCTGGTCGTGAATGTACAGCTATTCGCGAGTGTTCGAAATGGCGTCACCACTCCGAAGCCCACCACGTCGCCAGACGCCTGATTGTGGGCCAGCAGGTTCGTGTAGTCGCTCTCGCTGTCGATCGCCGCGAGCCCTGCGCTGCTGGCAAACTCCGGCATTTCACCCACGCCCGTGGCCCCGCTCAGGAGCACGACGACTCCGCCCGCGCGCGTGAAGGTATCGAGCGTGCTGGCGAGCTGAGCGCCTACGCTGTCGAGCTCCCCGCTGGGAGCGTCCGGTTGATCATAGACCAAGAGCACGTCGTAGTTACTGAGCGTCAGGTCCTGATTGATTTCGGCCACGCTCGACGTGCGTGTGATCTCGGCAGTGCGATTGATGCGCTCGCCCGCCCAGCGAATCGCTCGATCCGTCGAAGCCATGACGGTACTATCGGCGTACTCACTGTAGGCCAGGACCCGCACCGGATCGATGCGAGGCACGAACACGGCATTGCCGAGCAAGGTGGTCTGAGCCGATGTCCGAAACACTTGTGCGTAATCGATGCAAATGTAAGCCACGTGTCCGGAAGTGGCTCCGATGCACGAGCCGTCGACGCACACGCCAGAGGGGCACACACGATTACAGATCCCGCAGTTTTGCGGATCGGTCTGAAGATCGACGCATTGATCGTCGCAATTGGTCAAACCCTCGTCGCAAATCGGTACGCACTCGTACCCTCCGGCGCCGTCTGGAGCGCACAACGGGTTTTCCGCCGGGCAGCGGGTCTCGCAATCACCGCAGCGTGCCGGTGTATTGAAGGGTTCCACGCAAGGTTCACCGCCGCTTCCACCGCTGCCTGGTTGACCTCCACTGCCGCCGCTACCCGGACTGCCGCCGCTACCCGGACTGCCGCCGCTGCCCGGACTGCCGCCGCTACCCGGACTGCCGCCGCTGCCGCCACCACCACCGCTACCGGGGTTGCCGCCG
>CBFGRJ010000404.1:0-6772 GCA_965651135.1 uncultured Myxococcales bacterium | reverse complement strand
TGTGCTTGGGAGGCCGGTTGGGTGTGCACCGGAAGCCCGGGCAACTACAGCTGCAGCAACGCGGATACGGGTTGCGGCGACGGCGTCCGCGGCAATAGCGAAGAGTGCGACGACGGCGATACGACGAGCGGCGACGGTTGCGATGCCAGCTGCAAAGAGGAAGCCTTCTACCGTTGCAGCGGCGAGCCAGGCGAGACCAGCGAATGCGTGCAGGAGCTGAAGTGGGTCGTCGTTCGGACCTTCAACGTGAGCAACGTGCAACCCGAAGGGGTGCATTATGACCCGCGCACGCGCTCGTTCATAGGCTACAAGCAGCAAAAATCCCTGCCGCCGCTCGAGCTGTGCCTCGACGGGACCATGATTTGGCACCCTGACTATACCGGTGCTCCGGAAGACGGTGAGATTTGCCCTCCCGGAGTGTCCATCGGGGGCGCCGGCTGCGAGGTGTTCGAATACGACCTGTCTGACCCGACCGATCCAGAGCCGCGCTACTGGCCCCCCATCGGCACCTCGATGGACGCGGCCACCTACGATCCGCATACCGGTCGGACGCTGTTCGTCGATACCGATGGACTCTCCGCCATGACCGATTTGGTGGGCGGTTCGGACGAGGTCAATATTCCGTCCTTCTTTGCCGATGGGATTTCGATCGGCGACGATGGGCGCTTGTATGTGGTGCGCGACGGCGGAGTCAGCATCGGCGGCAGCACCTATAAACTGCTGACGTACTCACGCAACAGCAGTGCGATTGGGTTCGACTTGAGCTCGCCCGAAAGCGCCTACGTCATCGGCTCGAGCACTGGAGAGACGGGCTTGGACGCCGTGTGGAGCATGCCCGGGTTCGGCCTGCAAGGTGTGTTCAGTGTCGCGAGCGGCGAGGTCGATCCCAAGTTCCATTTTTACCGTGAGTCGACCCCGCACTACCACCAAGGGTTGGTGGTGAGCCCTGCGCCCACGGCACCCGCCGCGGAATCGCTGCTGCCGGGTCTGTTGATCGAGAACCTCGACGTCTACGGCAATGCGCTCCAGTGGCGCTCCGACGAAAAGCCCGCGAAGGCCGCCAAGGGCGCCGAAGCCGCCACCGATGGCGGAGGCTTTCTGATGTGTGCGGTAGCCCCAGCCCAGCCTTGTTTGCTACTCGCCAGCTCGTGCACGAGTGACGCGGACTGCCAGGAGCGCAACCCGGGCACCAGCTGTCGGCTATTCGACGACGCGAACGGCAACGGCGTGCAAGATTCCGGAGAGGCGCTTCAGAACCCCTACTGCTGGTCTCCGGCGGAGGCTCGCGACGACTTTGCCCAGGTGGATACCACCGTAGAGGACGAGCCGATTCGCGTGCTCGACAACGACAGCATCAGCGAATCGGCATGTACGGATACCACCGTGGAGCTGGTCGCCGTGGGAGTCACCAAGTACGGCGGCACGGTGACCATCGTCACCGGAGACACCGAGACCTGCGGGCGCTACGGCTCGTGTGTTCTGTACACTCCTCCCGCCGACGGCACCTGCAATGTCATCGATAGCTTCGAATACGATGCAGAGCTTGGCGGCAGCGAGATCGATACGGCTACCGTGCGAGTGTTGATTGGCTGTGGCTGCGGAAACGGCGAGCTCGACGCTGGTGAAGAATGCGACGACGGTGACACCGCCAGCGGCGACGGCTGCAGCTCGACCTGCCACATCGAGAGCAGCTGCGGCGATGGTCAAGTGGCCGGTGGTGAACTGTGTGACGACGGAAACAACGTGTCGGGGGACGGCTGTTCCTGGGATTGCCGGCTGGAGGCCTGTGGTAACGGTGTACTCGAGACGGGTGAGGACTGCGACGACGGCAACGCCGTGGGTGGCGACGGGTGCCGGGCCGATTGCACCGTCGAGAAATGCGGCGACGGCATCCAAGACCCCGGCGAACAGTGCGACGGTGGCATAGGCTGCAGCTCGAGCTGCACGCAGGCGGCCGTCTGCGGCAACGGCAAGAAAGAAGGCGCCGAGCAATGCGATGACGGCAATACCGTCGATACCGATGCGTGTCGCAACGATTGTGAGCTGCCGCGTTGTGGTGACGGCACGCTCGATGCCGGCGAAGAATGCGACGACGGAGACAACCTTTCGGGCACCAACAATTGCTCGTGGGACTGCAAGACAGAAGGCTGCGGTAACGGGGTGGTCGACGCCGGCGAGGCGTGCGACGACGGCAACGCCGTCAGCGGCGACGGTTGCAGCCCCAGTTGTGGCCTCGAGGTGTGCGGTAACGGCGTGCTCGATTTCGGCGAAAGCTGTGACGACGGCGACCTGAACGATACGAATGGTTGCCGCAACGACTGCACCGAACCGTTGTGTGGAGACGGTAGCGTCGACCCGAGCGAAATCTGCGATGATGGCAACACGAGGAACGGCGACGGCTGTAGCTCGGTGTGCACGGCCGAATCCGTCTGCGGCGACAACAACCTGGACACTGGGGAGCAATGCGACGACGGGAACAACACCTCCGGCGACGGCTGCAGTTGGGACTGTAGGAGCGAAGGCTGCGGCAATGGGTCTTTGGAACCCGGGGAGCAATGCGATGATGGCAACGACAGCAACGCCGACAGCTGCCGCAATGACTGCACGATTCCGCGCTGTGGCGACACAGTGGTGGACGCCCATCGCGGCGAGCAATGCGATGACGGGAACCTGACGAGCGGCGATGGTTGCAGCAAGTTCTGCACGACCGAAGCCGTCTGCGGCAATGGCTCGGTCGAGCCCGGCGAGGAGTGTGACGACGCCAATGCGACCGCAGGCGACGGTTGCAGCGCCAGCTGCCTCTGGGAAAGCTGCGGCGATGGGAACTGGGATCTCAACGAGGAGTGCGATCCCAGCGACCCCGTTTCGGGTGCGAACTGCCGGTGGGATTGCACCGTGGTCCGATGCGGTGACGGAATTTTCGATCCCGGTGAAGAGTGCGACGACGGCAACGGCGCCAGTGCGGACGGTTGCAGCGATCAGTGCAAGTTGGAGACCATTTGCGGCGACGGTGTCAGAGAAGCCTCCGAAGAGTGTGACGACGGCGAGTTGCCTGCGCAGAGCGGCGATGGCTGCAGCTCGGTGTGTCGCTGGGAATACTGCGGCAACGGGGTGCTCGACGTGGATGCGAGCGGCAAACCGGTGGAGCAGTGCGATGACGGGAACAACACCTCCGGCGACGGCTGCAGCTCAACCTGCAAGCGAGAAGCCGTTTGCGGTGATGGCAAGAAAGAAGGCAGCGAACAGTGCGATGACGGCAACACCAAGAGCCAGGACGGCTGTAGCGCCACCTGCCGCATCGAGGCCTGGTGTGGCGACGGCAAGGTCGACCCTGGTGAGGAGTGCGACCCAGCCATCAGCGGTGCGCTCTGCACGCCGAACTGCACCTGGCAAGACATCAAGTAGCCAGCTCGCGTTCGATTGTGGTCTAACGCCGCAGGCGGGTGACCAGATACGCTACACAGTAGACTGTCACGAGGTTTGTCAGCGCTATCAAGCTGTTGCCGTAGCGCACGAGATACAGGTAGCTGTACGCGAGTAGGCCAAGCCAGAGTGGCGACCAACCCATGAGCAGCATCGAGATCGAGGGGCGCAGTCTGAATGCCGCGCGTGCCGCCATCCGTGTACAAGTCGCGTGCGGCGACCAGAAGGCGGTGCCGAGCCAACCCCGTTCGCGGATTAGCAGTTCCAGCTCGAACTGTTCGGCCGCGCGAGCGGCGGGCTCTTCCCTCAGTTGAGCGACTTGCACGAGCGCCTGCGCCACGCGCAACATCCAACTAGTGGTGTCATCGGCCGTTTCGGGCTGTATGCCGTTGACGTGGCGGGCGGCTTCATCGAAGCGACCGTGGGTAGCCTCGAAAAAACCGGCTCTCGCGAGGTGCGAGAGCAGCGTGTCGTCCGAGCGCAGGCACAGCGCATGAAGCGCGACCCTGTAGGACGACTCCATGCGGTGGTTGTGCATGAGGCAGCTGGCTAGGTTGAACAGCATCCATGCTTCCGCGTTTTTTCGCTCGCGATAGTCAGAAAGCCAGCGCGCGCAGAGGATGTACCAGCGGCAGCTCGTGAGTGCATAGCCCAATTTGCCCCAGGTCACATCGTTCGAGCGGGCTAGATGCGCCGAGCGCCAGTACCACCAAAGGACTCGGTAGCGAGCACATCGGTCACCGAGCAGGGAGTACAACTCGCGTAGGGCGCACTGCCCGGCCGCGGGGTGCGCCTCGGCGAGCATGGCGAGCTTGCGCACCGTAGGTAGGCGGCCGGTATCGGCGACTGTGCGCAGCCACAGCGCACCTGTTTCGGGGTTCACATGCGGAGCCTGGGCACTCTGAAACAAGGAATCCGCCAAAGCTGTTTCGTCTTCGTTCGACCGCAACGCTTGGCGCGCCTGTTCGAGCAATTGCTCATCCGCGACCGGGAGCTCGAGCAGGCGTGTGAAGGCCTCGCGTGCAGCGGTCGCATCGCTCCGCGCCGCAACACGGACTTCCCAGGTCGCTCGGAGGTCGAGCTCTGCGTGATGGCCCGCAAGCGCCAAGACGCGACGAGCTGAGGTTGAATCCCCAGCCTGCAGGCTCATGTCGATGAGTTTGTGCGCGGCGTACAGGTAGCTGGGTGAGACTTCGAGCGCGCGGAATAGCGTCTTGAAGGCACGCTTGGTTTGGCCCGCCGCCAGCTGAGTTTCGGCCAGGATTCCATAGCTCGCGCCATCCAACGGCGCGTTACGGACTAGGCCCTTGGCAGCGGCGATCGCTTCGTCTCTTGCTTCCGTTTCGAGCAGATACTCCACGAGCTGCTGCCATGCCCAAATGTATTCGGGAAAGTCCTTGAGCAGAGCCCGAAGCCTCTGGATGGCGCCGGCGAAATCGCCGAACTGGGCCAGGACCCACGCTTCGCGTCCGCGCAGGCTTGCTGCAGCCCGTCCCGCGCGTCCCTGGCTGCGGCAGGTTTCTAGCGCGGCCTGGCGTTGACCCAAGCGAGTCAGGACGACGGCTTTTAGGTCGAGCGCCGACACGAGCGAGGGGTTCCGCTTCAAGGCTTCTTCGAGCGCCTCGAGTGCGGCCTGATTTTCGTTGGCCGTCGCTGATACGCTGGCCACGTGCTGCCATATCTGTGCGTTCCACGGGCGCTCTCGTGAGAGCGCTCGTGCCAGGCCTATCGGTCGCGCTGTATCACCTAACGCTACGCACCAGCGAGCCAGTGTCGCCCATCCCTCGTCCGCGTTGGGTTCCCGTTGCAACGCGCGTTCTAGAGCACTGACGGCCTGCTCGCTCTCTCCGGCACGCCAGCTGAGCCAGGCGAGCTGCTCGCGTATCTCGAACGAGGCCGGATTGCGGCGTAGGCCTCGACCGAGCACGCTGCGGGCGGCATCCAGATCACCCGAGCGCACATGGGCCTCGGCCAGGCGTGTTGCAGATGCAGGGCTGAAAGAAGCCACTGTGGCAGCCTGCTCGGCCGCCTCGACTTCCGCTTCGAAGTCCCCAAGCAGCGCGTGCGTATCGGCCATATCCAGCCAAAGGACTTCTTTGTGGGGAAATCGCCGCACGGCTCTGCGAAGCAGCTTCTTCGCATCGGTGCCCCTTTCCAAGCTCAACAATGCGCGAGCCGACAAATGCCACGTGGACCAAGAGTCGGGCCTGGCCTGGCGAAGGCGGCGCAGCCGCTTGAGCGCCGCGGAAGCTCCCAGCAGAGCCACGGCTTCTTCGCCCCAGGCCAAGAGCGCGGTGCCATCGACGCTGCGTTGAGTCACCATCGCCTCTAGTCGATTGAGCCTTTCGTGGCGCCGCTCGTATGTCGCTCCCAGGCGCATGAACGTTGCCACGGCTCCTGGTGCATCGACCCACAGCTCGCAGGCACGTTCTGCCGAGCTTTCTGCTTGCGCATACTCACGCCGCCCTTCTTGCACGCACTCTAGCGTCATCCAGCTCGCCGGATGATCGGGTGCGATGTCCGCGGCGCGCTCCGCCAGCTCCAAGGCCCGCTCGTGTTCGCTTTCGGCCGAACGCGTCAGAGCCAGCTCTCGCAGCGCCCAGGCATTGGCGGGCTGGAGCTCGAGCAGCGTTTCGAGTGCTCGCACTACCTCCGCAGGGTCGTGACCGCGCAAAAACATGGCTCGCACTCCGGCGAGCCCCAAATGGTGAGGATGAGCCGTGCACACCTGGTCCAAGTGACGACGGGCAGCATCCGGTCCCTTCAATTGAACCAAGAGGTTGCAGTACGCCTCTTGGTTCGCGACATCCAGCGGCTCGCGGTCCACGAGCTGCTGCCGGTAGTCCATGGCCTGAGTCAGCTCGCCCAGCGCGTCCGCCACCCGAGCAGCGCTGCGCAGCCAGGGGCTGCTCGTTCCCTGTCGGCGCGCGGATTCGAGCAGCTCGTACGCGCGGGATCCGTGTTCGTACCGTGCATGAGCTTCGGCAGCGAATAGCAGCAAGAGCTCGTCGTCGGGGCGCGCTGTGAGCGCTCGAGCCAACCATTCGAACGCTTCTTCGACACGGTCGAGGCTGGTGAGCGCTTGAAACAAGGCAGCCGTCGGCTCGTAAGACCGCTTCAGGTAGCGCTCGGCCCGCGATCGGAGGAATGCCAACCCTGCCTCGGCTTCGCCTTGCCAGTACGCACGTTCGAAGTAGGCGCTTGCCAGGTCTGCGCTGGTTGGCTCGAGGCAGGCTGCCAAGCGGAGCTGCTCGAGAGCGAGTCCCCGGTTTCCGTCCGCTTCGGATAGGCGGGCCGCGAGTGCAAGAGTTTGAGCGCGCATGGGTGCCTGGCGCAGGACGCCCTGAAT
>CBFGRJ010000403.1:0-6795 GCA_965651135.1 uncultured Myxococcales bacterium | reverse complement strand
TCGACCCGCGGGAGCAGGCGAACCAGAGCATCACTCCGCAGCAGAGCTTGGCCCGAGCCAAGATCCGGTTCGCCTGCACCCACCGCCGACTCAGGCGGCGTTGGCCTGAAGCTCTGCACGCGGTCGCGAGGCACCGGCGAAGTACAAGTCGTCCACCTTCACCTCGGTGACGTACTTGGTGATGCCGTCGGCTTCGTAGCTACGGGTTTCGAGCCGACCTTCGACCATGACGCGCGACCCCTTCGTGAGGATCCCCGCCAGAGCCTCGGCACGCTTCCCCCACATGGTCAAGGTATGCCACTCGACCTTCTCCTTCAGCTCGCCGGTGCCCTTGTCGCGCCAGGCCGTCGACGTGGCGAGGCGAAAGCGCAGCTTGGCGTTGCCGTCGAACTCCCGAAGCTCGGGGTCGGCGCCCAGGTTACCGAGTAAAAAGACCTTGTTCATTGAATTGGACATCATGCTCTCCGTTGAGATGGGTTGATGCGGACGAGCTAGTGCAACCCCGAAGCCAAACGAAAACATTGGCATTATCAGGCACTTGAATCGACATGCTCGTGGCGATTCGTAGACTTCGCCACCGGCACCAGCCCCTGGCGCCAGGCTGGGCGAGCCACGAAGCGCCCATCGCACAACCATGCGAGCAAACAAGACCGAACAACCGACCGCGAGACGGTGGCCGAAGGGCTAAGCGGGTAATAGGGCTAAGCGGTGAGGTCGAGCAGCACCTCGCTGCGCCGCGAGACGCGCAAGAACTCGGCGCAGTCGGCGGCCCGCAGCGGACGGCTGAGCAAGAACCCTTGAACGGCGTCGCATTGGTGAGCGCTCAGAAATTGGACCTGCCTGCGAGTCTCGACCCCCTCGGCTACGACGGTCAGGTTCAGATCGTGAGCCATCGCAATGATGCCGCTGGCGATGGCGCTGTCATAGACGTCTCTCGGCACGCCGTGCACGAACGAACGGTCGATCTTGAGAACATTGATGGGGAAGCGCTTCAAATAGCTCAATGAGGAGTAGCCGGTTCCGAAGTCGTCGATAGCGGTACGCACGCCAAATTCACGCAACGACTGCAGCGCGCTAATCGTCGATTTCTGATTCTCGATCAGCGTGCTTTCCACTAGTTCGAGGCCCAGGGCCTCAGGTGGCAGGTCGTACTTGCGCAACGCCGCTTTGATCCAATCTACCAGGCCCGGCTTCTTCAGGTGCTGCGCCGACAGATTGACGTTGACGTATCGGACGGGTTCGCCGGGCACCTGCCATGTCTTGGCTTCGCGACATGCCGTTTCAATCACCCATTCGCTGATCGGGACGGCCAGCCCGACCTCTTCGGCTACGGCCAAGAACCGAGCAGGAGACAAGCAGCCCTGTTCGGGATGATTCCATCTAATCAGCGCCTCTGCCCCCATGGGGCGACCAGTGCAAAGCGAGAACACCGGCTGAAAGTGCAGTGCGAATTCGCCTCTATCGAGGGCCTGACGCAGTCGCGAATCGAGCCGTAGCCGCTCGACGGCTTGCGCGTGCATGCCGCTATCGAACACTTCGTGCCGAGCCCGCCCTTCCAGCTTGGCACGATACATCGCCGTATCTGCCTCACGTAGGAGCTCTTCGGCATGTTGATGCCGTTCGGTGCTGAGTGCGATGCCGATGCTGCACGAGGTGAACACCGAGTTACCGCGCAACGTACACGGCGGTCGCAGGACCTCCTGAATTCGCCCGGCAAGCGCGAGTGCCTCCGCCTCTCCGGAGATCCCCGGAACGATAATGGCAAACTCGTCACCCCCGAGCCGACCCAGAGTGTACGTCTCGTGCATCGCCTCGCTCAGGCGGGCGGCCACTTGCACGATCAGTTGGTCGCCCGCGATGTGGCCCAGGCTATCGTTGATGTTCTTGAAATCGTCCAAATCCAAGAACAGAACCGCAAACGGCTGTTGATCGCGCCGGGAAGCGGCCATCACCTGCTCCAGACGGTCGAGCAAGAGCGCCCTGTTCGGCAATCCCGTCAGCGCGTCTCTGAAGGCATTCTCCTGAAGCTGGCGTTCCATCTCCTCGCGCTCGAGCGAAGTGGCCACCAACCCCGCCCAGTCACCAATAGAGCCATGATGATCGCAGAGCTCGACCTCCACGGGACCAGCCAGCATCAAAAGCCCACGATTGCGGCGAGCTCCTTGGATGGGCACCAAGATCAGCACGTTGTCCAGGCCCAGCTGCTCGATCAATTCCGTGGCCGCAGGCGGCGGAAAAAGCTCGGGCGTATGACAGGTATCCACGAGCGTCCCCCGGGTTCCCTGTTCACCGTATTCGCCGATGATTCGCAGCTGGCGAGCCTTGGATTCGGTACCGCGATCCCAGAGCCCGAGCGCACCGTAGCGGATGCGTGTCCAGGAGAGCCACGAAAGAGTCTTGGCAGCCGCAAAGCCGGCACCCGTCAGGGCCTGACTGATCTTGCCGTTCGCTTCTGCGACGAAGTCGTAATACCGGCTGCGATCTTGCTCGACGAGCCTCCAGCTGCGCATGAGATCGACGCGCAAGTAGCGAACACAGACCCACAGCGCTTGCACGCGATCGGGCGCCAAACCTCGAGCGGCCCGCTCTCTGACCCAGTCCTCCAACAAGGCCATCACGGATTCCACGCTTTCGACGTCCCGGCTCATGTCGAGAAAGCCTCCCCAGACTCCTTTGAAATCCGTGAGCCCTGGCTCGCCGGCGGCCGTCGCTTCCAAGTGCGAGACGATGCGCGCTGCTCCAGGCCAAGCATCGGGTTCCACCTTGGTCAGGTGCCGCGATTCGGCGGCACGCATCAGTTGGCTGAGCAGCGTTTCTTCGCCTGCCCCAGAGGGCGAAAAGCTTGCGCGCGGCGGGAGGTGCGACAAGGGGCCGCAGCCGCACGATTTGCGGGGCACGAAGGCGGTGGGCACACGCACCTCGCGTGGCAGAGGGTGCTGCCCCGTCAGATGGTCGAGTAGGGCGTCCGCCGCCATGATACCCAAGAGATCGAAGCGCTGCCGAACGGTAGAGAGCGGCGGCTCGGCGTATTGCGCCTTTTCTATATCGTCGAATCCGATGAGCGCGACATTGAAGGGGACTCGGTACCCGAGCTCGGTCAAGACAGCCGAGATCCCCAATGCGGTCTTGTCCGCGCCCGTGACGAGCGCCGTGCAGGGCAGGCCGGCCGCCACGAGCTGGCGAGCCACGTCGCGACCATCCAGCTCCAAGTTGTTGGCGCAAGGGAACGTGAGCTCGGGGTCCACCGGAAGCCCCGCTTGCTGATGGGCTGCCAGGTACCCTTCGTAGCGCTCTCGGATATCCAACTGCTCGAGGCAACCTGCAAAGCCGATTCGGCGGTGGCCGTGGGCGATCAGATGCTCGACCGAGCTTCGGGCGCCTTCGTGGTTATCAGGCAGCACGGCGCAAGAATCGAAGCCATCGGGCCGTTGACTCAAAGTCACCAGCGGAATGCCCTGCTCGGCGATCAGCTGAGCGAAGCGCGGCGCTTGGTAATCGTTGGCCGCGATCCACCCATCGACCGATCGGGAGGCGAGCGGCAAGGTGTGCGGCTCCTCGGGCCAAAGCAGTTCCAAACCCCCCGTTTGAATGGCCACCACGTGTGCGCCCCGACGCGCTGCAGCCTTCTGGATGCCCGCCAGGATGGCTCCGTAATAGAAGCCCCCGGTATAGGGTGTGAGCAGGCCTATGCGCACGCGACCCATGGGGCCCATCATGCCAAGGTACTGCCAGCGCTCATAGATTCCAAGTGGTTAGTCTTTACCTGCTGAAACATGGCCGCCCGCTGGGCATGACGCCCGCTGCCGCGCTCACAACGAAACTAGAATTTGTCCCCATACCGGGAACTCACCGGCTGTTCTTGTTTGGCGCCCGCCGCGGGGGCTTCGGGCTCGCGGGCGTGCTCGCAGGTCCTGAGCTATACTCGACGCCATTGAGGATCCCTGGTGGAACGCAGGGGTGGCGAAATGGTTCGAGTGACATGACGACAATGAAGGAACCTGGAGACGAGGCGGGAACGGTGGATGAGGCTGCCGAGCTATCGGCGGAAACAGCGATAGACGGCACCAGCGCAGAGCCAGCCAGTGCAGAGCCACAGGGCGAGAGCCTCCACGAGGCACCGAGCTCCGATTTCGCTCACTGGCTGACGGGGAGCCTGCGCCCAAGCGCATCCAAGTCGGTCCCCCCACCCGCGGCACCGGCCGAAGACGCGCCACTCGCGACACCCGAAACCCTGGCGCCGCAAGTGATGAACAGCGAAGAGCTCGACGAGGAAGATCTCGCGGTACTACCGATGGGAGCACGCCGCTCGGGCTCCCGCCTATGGCTGGGCAAGGTCACCGTTGCCGCCATGGGCGCGGCGGTTGCGGTTCTCATGTTCGGCTACCACTGGTGGCAAGACGCTCCCGAGCCAGGCTCGGACGACAGCCTGCCCACCGTCGCGGCAACGCCGGCGGACACTGAAGGGCAACCAGCTGTCGCGCACGGCTCGACTCCGCTCCCTTCAGAAGACGAAAAAGCCGAACCCGACGACGCTTCGACAAAAACCAGGCTCGGTCGCTGGATTCCGCCCGTGGCGCTCGAAGAAGGCGAGCAGAACGACACCGCTAGAGGGCCGCGTGGGCCGTCGGTGGCTCGCTTTCCCGATCTACCAGCCGCCGTGTGGTCTTATCTGAGGCACGCCGAACGGGAGAAAACCCAGTCGAACACCGAGTCGGGCGCTGCAGAATCAGCTCCGGCCCAGTCCGAGTAGACCGGGCACCCTGCACCAGGTCTACTTAACCTGTCTACTTAACCTGGCCCGCAGTACGGTGGCCCGTTGGAGCACCGGTCGACGCAAAGCGAAGCCCAAAAAGCCAGTCGGCGCCGGTTATCATGGACAAACGCGCTGCACTTTCACAGGGTAGTGGGCATGCAAGCGCAGGGGTTAGGCAGCACCGACGTAGGTAAGAAGCGAAGCCAGAACGAGGATCGCTTCTACGTGAGCAATGATCTCGGGCTGTTCGTCGTCAGCGACGGCATGGGTGGCCACGCAGCGGGCGAGGTGGCGGCCGAAACGGCAATCCGTTCGGTCGTCGAAAAGATCGAAGCCGCGCGGAGCGAGCTGCAAAGCATCGCGGCATCGCTGGGAGACCCCGCGCGGCTGGGCAGCATCGCGCAGGCCGCCATCGAACACGCCTGCGCGGAAGTCTACCGCCTCGCCACGTCGTCCTCTGAATATTCTGGGATGGGATGCACGTTGACGCTGCTGCTCGTGGCAGGCGATCGCGCCGCCATGGCGCACGTGGGCGATACTCGACTGTACCTGCATCGCTCGGGACAGACTTACCAGATGACGATGGATCACACGTTCACGGCGGAGCTCGTGCGCACCGGCTATTTGCAGCAGAACGACGTCAAAGGACACATGTATTCCAACGTGCTCACGCGCTGCATTGGAAGTCAGCCAGCGGTGCAAGTGGACACGCTGAATTTCGAGATCACCCCGGGCGATCGCTTTCTGCTCTGTTCCGATGGCCTAACCGAGTACATTCCCGATAACAACTGGCTAGCCGATTGCCTATCGGTGAGCCCCTCTGACGAGATTCCACGAAACCTCATCGACTTCGCCAATCAATCTGGGGGCCACGACAACATCACTGCGGTTTTGGTCGAGGTGGGCGATACCACTGCGGAGGCGTCGGAGCCTCGGCGGGACAGCCTGTACGACAATGACGCGCTCGGCGGGCTCTTCCTGTTTCATGCGCTTCCGCTGGCACAGCTCGAGCGAGTTCGAAGCGCCGTGAAAGTACACCTGTGTGCCGCGGGAGAAGTCCTGGTCTCCGAGGGAGAGCCCAACTCGACTCTTTGGATCGTTGCGGATGGGTCCGTCGAGGTCCTGAAAGCCGGCACTGCGGTAAGTGTGCTCGGCCCCGGCGGGCACGTGGGCTCTGCAACGCTTTTGTGTGAACGAGCAGCAGGCGCAACGCTCAGAGCCAAAGAGGCGTCGCGTGTGTTGACCCTGGGAGGAGGCGATCTTCTTGCGCTTGCCCATTCACACCCCTGGCTTGGATTGACGTTGCTCGAACGACTGGGCAGCGCGCTCAGCGCTCGGCTCACCACGAATGGCGGCGCCAAGCAGACACTGGAAGCCGCTCAACCCGATCGTTGGTTCTGAACGGCGCCACGTGCCGCAGGGGTACGGGCGTTGGCTAGGGGGGGGTGGCGCCATTTCCGTCCAGCAGGGGCGTAACCACCCTGATTCAACGGTGAGAAATCCCCAACGGCTCGAACTTAATGCGCAGGGGATGTGTCCATGCGGGCCCGCGCCCCCAACTCGGCGAACGGCTTTTCGAGACGGCGCATCAATGTTGTGTCGCCGCGGGCCAGCAGCTGGAGTATGCCGTATATGAGTTAGGTACGCCAACGTCCCAGAGTGTGTAATACGGCCGACTCCACGCGGCGGTGGCGGGCAGCGATCCAAGAACGGTCGCTGCTGTTAGGAGATAGAGAAACGAAAATGGGTAGACGACTTTTTGTAGGCAGCCTCAGTTGGAATACGGATGACGATGGTTTGCGGGCTGCTTTCGAGCGCTTCGGCGCTGTCGAGGATGCCAAGGTCATCACGGATCGGGAAACGGGACGCTCGCGAGGGTTCGGATTCGTAACCTTCGAAGAGGAGGCGGCCGCGCAAGCCGCCATTCAAGAGATGAACAACTCGGAGCTCGACGGTCGCACGCTGGTGGTCAACGAAGCCCAGGAACGCGCGCCACGCGGCGGCGGCGGTGGCGGCGGTGGTTTCGGCGGTGGCGGCGGCGG
>CBFGRJ010000402.1:0-6828 GCA_965651135.1 uncultured Myxococcales bacterium | reverse complement strand
CTGACCAACCCGACTCTGAGCCAGATGCGGGACCCGATGCAGAACCGGATTCGGGCGAGCCGGACGGCGGCCCGCCGGACGCCGGCAATGACGGCGGCCAAGACGAGCCAGACTCTGGCGAACAAACACCAGACGCTGGGGAAGACGGCGGTCGAAATCAGGACGATCAGGCGCCCGAAGAGCAGAAGCCCGAAGAGCAAGAGCAAGAGCAGGAGCCAAGGCAAAGCTCCGTGAATCAAGACGACCGCATGCTGGACATGCTCGAACAAGCTCCCACCTTCCAGCAACAGGATGCGAAAAACCGCGCCCCAGTCGTGGGAGGTATGGAGGACAAGTGAGACCGCTCGCAGGCCTTGGAGCACAAGTGGCGCTTGCAGCGGTGTGCTGGACACTGCCGGCCATAGCGCAGTCTGGAGTGCGCTTGCGCACGCAGGTAAGCCAAACCACCGTCGAACAGGGCCAGACGTTCCAGCTCGAGCTGAGCGCGCTGGTCGAGTCAGGGCAGCCGGTTCCCTCGAGTCCGCGCTTGCCAGCGCCACCCGGTGCCGTCGTGCACGGTCCCAGCATGAGCACCCAACAGCAGGTCGTGATGCGTGGCGGAACCATCGAGCAGAGGCATGGTTTTACCGCCACTTGGTCGATCACTCCCACCAAGACTGGGCAGCTGAGGGTGGGACCTCCGTCGGTCTTGGTGGGCTCGAAGCAATACCAGGGCGACGCCGTCGTGGTCACCGTACTGCCACCAGGGCAAGGGCCAGGCACGAGGCGCGCACCGGGAGGGCTGCCCAGCGACCCGTTCGACTTTTTCCGCCGGCGACGCGGCTCGTTGCTGCCACCCGGGCTCTTCGATGATCCCTTGGGCGACGACCCGTTCAGCGCTCCCAGTCCCTTCGTACCGGACTATCCGGCTGAGTATGCGGTGAAGAGCGCGCCGGACTCGATCGCTTTCTTGAGAAGCAAGCTCGACAAGACGTCGGCAGTGGTCGGCGAACAGGTGACTCTGAGCATCTACGCCTACGGTAGCCAGGGCCCGTTTCGCGAAATGAACGCCAACGAACCGAATACCGCAGCGTTCGTCACATTCCCCATCGTGGACAATTCGTACAACGAACAGCGCTACCAGGTCGACATCGGTGACGAGATTTGGCAAGCGGTCAAGGTGCGAGAGGTCGCCCTATTTCCGATCAGGACGGGCAACCTAGAGCTCGGTAAAATGCGGATGGGGTTCTACGGGCGGGGCTACCCGGCGCACGGCAACCAGGTTCTGACGCGAGAAAGCGCCCTGTTGACGTTGAAAGTCACCGAACCTCCGCTGCAAGGGCGACCGTCTGGGTATCGCATCGGAGACGTCGGGCGCTACCAGCTCAGTGCGGAGGTCGAGCCGAGAACGGTACGGCAAGGAGATGCCGTTTCGGTATCGGTCACGTTGAAAGGTACGGGCAATCTCCCTCTCAAGCTGGACGTTCCTCAGCAGGCCGGGGTCGAGTGGCTCGAGCCGCAGGTGCGTGGCGAGGTCGCGCCGCAGAACTCCATCGTTCAGGGGAGCCGCCATTTTCAGTACGTGGTACGCCTCAACAAAGCTGGCAGCGTCGATCTCGGTGAATTGCGCTTGCCCTATTGGGATCCGGGCAGAAATGCCTATCACACGGCCAGGGCGGCGCTAGGCAGCATCCAGGTATCCCCCTCTGCCGCCGTCGAGGCCAAGCAGATGGAGCAACGCCAAGCGCAAGCCTCTAGGCTCAGCGGGGCGATGAAGGCCCGTACGACACTCGGTGAAGCGCCGCGCACTCGGGCTCCATTCACGGATTCGGCATGGTTCTGGACGCTGCTCGGCCTTGGGCCGGTCATGGTGACCGTGGCAGGGATTTCAGCGCGAGTGGCGCGGCAACTCGGGCAGAAAGTGGCCTCGCGCCGTGAGGATGTCACCAAGCTGGCCAGCCGTGCCCTGCAAGATGCGCAGGCGCAGCTCGACCAAGGGAACCCAGAAGCGGCGCTGGCAGAAGCCGAGCGCGCGCTGTTTCTCGCCATCGAAGCAGCGACTGGACTGAAAGCGCGCGGCTTGTTGCGAACGGAATTGCCTCAGCGTCTGACCGAGAGAAACGTCGATCCCGAAATCGCGCACGCCGTGAACGCGCTCTTCGCGCAATGCGAAACCGCGCGCTTTACGGGTCAGACTCAGGGTGACGAGGCTGCTCGGATCGTCGCGACCGCCAAGGACGTGACCGCGCGGCTGACTCGGCTACGCCGAGCGCGCAACCCAAGCAAGGCCTCATGATGCGTGCGTTTTGGCTCTGCCTGCTCGTGCTGCTGTGCACCGCCCGAGGCGCCGCATCGGAATCGACAGCCGATCGTGCGGCTCAAGAGCGG
Organism: uncultured Myxococcales bacterium; assembly: GCA_965651135.1. GTDB lineage: Bacteria > Myxococcota_A > Polyangia > Polyangiales > Polyangiaceae > JAICQQ01. The sequence goes on along the minus strand of CBFGRJ010000402.1, from coordinate 4,461 downwards.
TTCACCAAGGCGACGGCAGCGTTGAAGCAAGGCAGCTACCAGGAGGCGATCGACCAGTATGAGCTCATGGCTGACCACGGCGTCTTGCATCCGGACCTGAGCTACAACCGGGCGCTCGCCTACGTGCTCAGGGCCGAGTCGAACCAGCAACAACCCGGCGATCTGGGGCGAGCTGCAGCGGCGCTATCGGAGCTCTTGCTGCAGCGCCCGGACGATGCCGAAGCGCAGGAGGTGCTGCGCTTGGTGCGCGAAGAAATCGGGCGCCGTCGTGCACGGCAAGGCGCTGAGCAGGTGAATGTTTCTCCCTCGTTGACACGGGCAGCAGTCGGCCTTTTGGCGGAGACCACCTGGGCCATCTTGGCGGCCCTGGGGAGCGCTCTGTTGACGATTGGAATCGCGTTCAGATTCTGGGCGAAGCACGCCGGCACCCGCCTGGCGGGAGGTGTGCTTTCACTCGTGGGTCCGGTCATGCTCCTGACGTGTGGCGCGTTCGCTTTGGGCGCACGTCATTTCCGCACGACTTCTCGCCCCGCGGTCGTCGTGGTCGAAGAAGCGCGATTGCTCGATGCGGCCGGAAAGCCGCTGGCCGGCAGCACAGCTTCTATCGTCGAAGGCCAACAGGTGTTCGTCGTCGACGAACAGAGCGTGCGTGCCAAAGTCGAATGGGGAACAGTCGAAGGCTGGGTCAATCGCGCTCAGCTTCAGATTCTGAAGCCGTGACCAACCGGTCCTGCCCCGGCCGCTCGCGCAGCTGGCGTACTCCAAGCAGTGTGCCCGCTACGATCACGACCCCGAGCATCACGATGAGTGCGTTGAGAGCATAGCTTGCCCTGTTTCTCGTCTGGCGAGCGGTGATGGATTGGCGAGCATGGATTGGGTGCGTCATGAGCGATGCCTCCCTGTTCGATGCCCCCTTGGAGTATCCGACAAACGCCGTAGAGTCAAAGATCGTTCTCGTCGCCTTCACTTGCCTCTTGTGAGGGCGGTTCGGTTACGCGCGCCTCCTCTGCTTCGTCCGGGAGCTCCGCGTCTTCGGGCTCCGGGCAATCTTTACCCGTATAGCCCTCCTCTCCTTCGGGGATGCGACAGGGATGCACACGTACTTTCCGCACGCGTGGCATGTATGTCACTTTGCGTTTTTCTACCTTCTGCGTCTTGTCCAAAAACGTGATGACCCGCCCGGCAATCACCGACCAACCCACCATTCCGGCATCCAAGACTTTCTCCTCGTCCGGGGGCATGCTCGGATCGCCGACCAGCTTCACGGGTGGATCGATGATGTCCTGACGTGGCGATACGGTAGCTTTCACCTTGCGCCCTTCGTTGTCGCCGAACAATTTCACTGTGATCCGCGTGTCGGTGTATTCGGTTTTGATCAGAACACCCGATTTCGTGTCGTTGCGGAAGATGATATCCGGCTTCGGATACGAAAGCGTCGCTTCGTGCCCCATGGGGTAGCGAGGGAACCAGTACGAATGGGGCTGACGCTCGACGATGTCGTAGCCCCCGTAAAGTAGCGCATTGAATAGCGTCGTTGCAAACTGAGAGACACCGCCGCCCACCGTATCTTCCATGTCTCCCTCGACGATCGTCGGTGCCGGGACGAAGCCGTTCTTGACCGTGCGCGGTCCGACTTTTTCGTTCACGGAAAATACCTCGCCGGGTTTTACGATGGTTCCGTCCAAAATGTCCGCAATTCGATGAATGTTTTGCACGCGAGCCTGGCAGCAGGCGTGCCGGGTACTGAAGCGGGCGACCAGCTTCGTTATGTTCAGCGCTCGGGCAGCTTCGGTAGTGAATGCCGGAAGCGCATCGCGGTCGACCGGCAGCTCTCCGATGTGAGCTTCGGACAGCGCCGCGTGCATCACCGCCTCGGCGATGGCCGACGCATCCAAACGCGTTCCCGGTCTGCCCGGCACGATGGTTACCCGGTTTTCTTTGTCTACCCGAAACGAAGCATCTTGGGGTTCGGATTCCAGGCGTCGCTTGTCCTTCTCGATGACTGCCCCAATGCTTTCAGGATCGAAGTAGACGCCGAGCCTCAGCGGATTCGTCTCCGGTTTGGTGCGCACCGCCTGCGCCAGCTCCTTGCTGGACAGGTCGAGGATCAGCTTTCCATCGCGACTCACGAGCTGGACCGGAGCCCGGACCAGGTGCTTCGCACGCTCGAAAGCTCGCTGAACGTGGCTTTTGCCTAGCTTGGGCCGAACCAGCTCCGTCCTCAAGGTCACGACGCGATCGCTCGTCCTGCCCAGCACCTGTTTCAGGTCCGCCGACAGCTGCTTGCGGTCGATGCGGCGCCCGGCTCGGGGCTCTTCGAACACCAAGCTGTCGCCCTGGCTACGGACATCACCGGGGACGGGCGGATCCGAAATGGCTGCGCGTTCCCACTTCTCGATCAGAGCTTCGAGTTTGCTTGGATCGTAGCTTGCCGTGAAGGCCAGCCGCTCCGCCGATGAAAAGCTGCTGAGCCACCACAGGAACTGAGCAAAGACGCCACGCTGACGGCCCACCACGAGCGCCTCTTCCGTCGTGGCAGGCACGTTCAGGCGGGTGTCGATTTCCGGAGGAGAAATCCGAAACACGATCCCTTCGAGATGGACGCGTACAGGGCGCTCCTTGAGCCGCTTTGCGACCCCCTCTAGCTCACGCTCGAGCTCCGAGCGCTCCAAACCGGAGGCAACGAACTCGTTGACCCACACCCCCGACAACACCTCGCCAGCGTGCGCCGCTCTGCTCACGCCCCATGCCAGGAGCAAACAAATGAGCACCCCCACCATTGCCAGCGGCCCGAGCACTCCCAGCGCCGCGAGGCGGCCGCGCTCCACGGTGGCTTTCAACGTCAACCAGAGTTTCATCGCGAAGGCATCGGCATTCGCTGCCTAAAAGCCGATCTCGGTCTTAGCCCACTTCGGCGCACGACGTCAGGTTTTGACCCACTGGAACGACTGACAAGGCCAGCGCGGGCCCTTTCGAACCGCACCAGTCGCGGGAGCCGCTGCCGCGCGACCGAAAAACCCCAATGCCGTTCCAACGGTAGCCGAGAGCATGCTAGACCTGAAGCGTGTGGGTTCGTCGTTCGGCCATTCGTCCAGTGCCAGCATATGCGAAGATTCCGCTGCATGCGCTGGAATCGGTGCGCGACGGACTTGCCGACGACGACGAGGAAGCTCGCACCCAGCTCGACGAAGCGTTCGAGCGCATCGAACGCACGCAGCCTGCGTTGGCCGCCTACGTGGGCGAGGTTCTCGGGCGACAGCTCGATGAAACCGCCCTTGCCCTCGGCTACTTCCTCACGCTAGCCGTGTGGCTCGCGTTCGAGCGCGCCCACGGGGGGCACATCGACGAAGTGACCGAAGAGGAGTTGTCCGCCACCGAGCAGTTGCTCGCCCTGGACGAAGAACTGCGCCGCTCCGACACCAGCGAAGCCCTGGACAGCGACGACGTCATCGCTATGGAACAGCCCAACGTGATGCTCTTCGTCCACGAACACATCGACGCGACTCTCGAAGCTCACGCGCAGCAAATCGACGTCGATGACGTCCACGTCGTCTATCGTCTGATTCTGGTGGAGGTCTTGGCGCTCTCGTACGCCGTACAACGCCCGGACGGCTTTCCCGTGTCGAAAACCGAGCTCTTGGCGTAGCTCTGGCTCTGCCTACTCAGTTCGATTCTTGACCGACACGGGCTGCTTGAGCCGCCTTCAGGCGTTCGCCGATGATACGCCGTAAAGCCATCAGATCGTAGCGAGCAGGACGATCGCCTTCGTCGTAGTTGGCCACCTCTTGCGCAATCGCGTCGGCGTGCTCGCGCGGCCCCTCGGGCACCTTGAGCGCCTCGCCCAACTTGCGCAGTGCGTCGGTTTCCTCCGATGAAACCGTGCCATCCAATCGCGTCATCCACGATGCGACCGCGTACACGAACAGCCTATCTTCCTTCGACATGTTCTTGCGGTCAATCACGCCGATATCGATCGGTTCCTTGGTCGCTTCTTCGATCTCCTGAATTTCGTCGAGCTCCAAGCCCTCCTCGAGTGCCGTGCGCACTATGGCATCCGCTTCTTCTTCGTCGAGCTGCCCGTCCGCCCAACCTACTGCCGCCAGAGCGATGTACACGTCCCGCCCGAGCTTCGAATTTTGGTCGACCATCTGCGTTTCCTCCGCAATGGCGACCATTAGTACCATACCTCGCTGGCGGCGAGTACAATGCTTCGTCTTCGCCCCTCATGAAAAGCGTCACCGTACTTTACTTTGCCGCCGTCCGCGAGCTCGCCGGCACTGCCACAGAGAAGTTGGCACTGCCCGATCACGTCCAGACCGTCCAGGATTTCATGCTCTACCTGGCGGAGCAACGGCCAGCATTGAAAGGGGCGCTCGCCAGCGTACGCATCGCGAGAAACGAAAGCTTCGCCGAGCTTCACGAAAGGCTCGAAGAGGGCGATGCGCTGGCGTTGATTCCGCC
>CBFGRJ010000401.1:0-6830 GCA_965651135.1 uncultured Myxococcales bacterium | reverse complement strand
GCCCGCGCACAATGACATGGGCATCATAACACGCCGACAGTTTTGACATTGTTAGGGTCCCCACCGGGGATGGGTGAACCCCCTCGCCTTGAGGCGACGCCTTGAGGAGGCTTGCGGTACTTTGGGCAAATGCGAGCATACCGCCACGGGTCGCACACGGTCTTTCAGTGTCATTACCATTTCGTTTTCATCCCAAAGTACCGCAAGCCGATCCTGCGAGGGGAGGTGGGGCAGAACTTGCGAGAAATAATCAGGGAGGTCTGCAAGGCGCGGGACATCGAGATTCTGCAAGGGCATATCCGACCAGATCATGTGCATCTGTTGCTCAGCGTGCCGCCGACGCTTTCGCCGAGCCGAGTCATGAACGCCATCAAGGGTCGCAGTTCGAACCGGCTCATGCGGAACTTCCGAACGCTGAACAGGACGTTTTGGGGGCGTCACTTGTGGGCGAGAGGCTACTTTGTGGCGACGAGCGGGAATGTTACGGACGAGGTCATCGCCAAGTACATAGCGGAACAGGACGTAGAGGCTGATGACGGCGAGTTCAAAGTTACCGAGTAGGGCGTTCATGGCCGGTTCAGGCGCCTTTAGGCGCCCTCGGAAGAACCCACCGCCTTGAGGCGGTGGTGCCCGTCAGGCCGCACCTCGCGCAGCATAGAGAGACAAACCGGATAGATACGTAGCATGACGAATACTCCTTGTTGTTTTGCTGCCTTGCTTGAAGCAGCAAGCCCCTCACGCAGGCCGGAGCACAGGCGAGCTCAACCCCAAAGCCCCGCGAAGCGGGGTCGAGCAAAGCGAGAGGTTTGAACTCGCCGAGCACCGGCCTAAGCTCAAAACTGCCGAGCGAAGAATACTTGGTTTAAATCAAGGCGCGCCCGGGCTGGCGCGGCAGGCATCAACCATCGAGCTCACTCACCCGCTCGCGCCCGCGCGCCCTCACCCGCTCGCGCCCGCGCTCACGCTCGCGCCCGCGCACCCTCACACGCTCGCGCGCCCTCACCCGCTCGCGCCCGCGCTCACGCTCGCGCCCGCGCCCGCGCACACGCTCGCGCCCGCGCTCGCGCCCGCGCTCGCCTCATCCCCCCGCGACGCACAACCCCACCACATCATCAACCCCCGCATACCTCGTAGGCTCGAAATTCAGCTCGCAGTACGGAAACGCCGCCGTGCAATCGGCATTGTCCCTACACCACGGCGTACACTGCGAGTCGTAGCATCCGTACCCATTGGCGCAGTCCGTCTGATAAACGCAGCTATCTCCTTCGAGCCCGCCCAGGCTCGACACGCAGAACGCGCCCTCACTGTCGCTGGTGGGCGGCTCTATGGCTGGCAGACAAACGCCGGTACTGCCGCAGTTCACGCGATCGGTGGCTCCCTCCATCGCGCCGAGCACGGGTTCGCACGGCACGTCGCAATAGAAGAATCCCGGTATCGGTGTGTCGCCGTTGTACGCCTGATAGCACTCGCCAGCAGCGCAGGTCTGCGAGCCCTCCGCTTCACAAAACGGGCGGCAGAACCCATCGACGCAGCCACCGGCGCCGGCCGCGCAATCCTCCTGATACTCACAAGCTCCCCACGCCGCTACGCTGCCGGCGACGATGCATTGGCTTGCCCCTGTCGTAAAATCCATGATTTTGCAGGCTTCGCCGCTATCGCAGCCGCACTCTGGAGACACCGAGCATTCGAAGTCTCCGGTTTCGCAGCCGAAGCAGGTCCCCATCTCATCGTCACCTACGACCGCAGGCGGCGTGAACCCGATGCACTCCTGTCCCGCGTCGCAGTCGGTGCCATCGATTTCGCACCAGGCTTGGCAGCTGTACGACAGCGAGCTGCAGAAGTACCCGGGCGCGCAAGCGGAGAAGTCGCGCTCACCATTGTCACCAAGGCAAGACTCGCCCTGTTCGGCGTCGCCTTCCGACAAAACGCACCAGGTGCTAGTGACGCGGCCGTCATCATCCGTCACGGGGTAGCACGTGGTGCCGTCGCCGCAGGCGTGTGAGCCAGCGCTAGCCGTGAACGGATCGCGCAGGTCGCACTCCGAGCTGCAGAACCCAAAGCCTTCGATCACGTCGTCGCCGTCGAGCACCTCCAAGCAAGCCGCTTGGTCCCAGCCACAGTCCGTAGCGGTTTCACAGTATTTCTTGCAGACTTGACCGATACAACCGTGTCCGATTGGGCAGTCGAGATTGTCGACGCAGGTCGAGTACGGCTCGCGCGAGCCGACGGGATCGCACACGGCTGCGTCGACAGTGATGTCGTAGCCACAGTTCTCGCTCTGCTCGTCGCAGCCGCAGTTGTCGATCAGATTGCACTCCCATCCGGGCCGAAGGGTGCAATCGGTGCTGCCTCCGGAGCCTCCCGAAGCAGTCGTGCCACCGGAGCCACCGGAGCCTCCCGAAGCGGTCGTGCCGCCGGAACCGCTGGTTCCACCATCGCCTCCGTTGCCTCCGTCGCCTCCTCCGCTGCCTGTGGCTGTGCCTCCGTCGCCGCCGGAGCCGCCGCCTGTGCCGCCTGTGCCGCCGCTGGCATCGTCAACCACTTCCAGATCATTGACGCCGGAGATGTATTGGCAGCCCGCGACGGTGCTCATGAACACCAAGGCCCAATGTAGCTTTGCCATTAGAATGCCCCCTGAACTGCGGCACCGAGCTGGCCTGGTGCGAGCATCAACGCGACGGGTGGACTAGCGTGTTTTCGGGCGGCAGGTGCGCCGCTGGGAACGGCGGGCTGAGACAAAACCTCGTACAGCCCCCAAGCTCCCGCTGCGAGCGCCACGCCGAAGCCAATGTTCGAGAACGTGGCGAGAGCCTTGGCGCTATCGATGTCGTCTTTGGCCGCTGCGCTGCAGACATCTCCTTCGCAGTGGTCTTTCGCGGCTGAAGCATGGCTCAGCGACAACACGCCGGTAATGCTGCCCACCAGCACACCGGCTCCGGCAATCGAAAATGCGACGTAGGCATTCGTGAGATCGCGACCGTCCCGTTCGGCGGCTTCGACGGGGGTAGCGGCCGGTGCTGCAGGTTCTGGCGGCGGTGGCGCAACCGCGGGGGGTGCTGGCGCCGGGGCTACCGCTGCCGCCGAAGGATCGGCTACCAGGTTGACCGAAACAGTGGTCTCGGCGCCTTCTTCCAGGCGAAAGCTCTGCTCGGCGGTTTGATAGCCCGGAGCGCTGACCTGAACCACGTGATCGCCCGGGTTGGTCTTGTAGGGAAGGCCCTGGGCTGCCGGCGGGATTTCGACTCCGTCGACGAGCACTCTCGCGTTCGCCTCGCGGGGCCACACCTGAATCACCGCGCCAGGAATGCGAGTCGCCAGGTTCGCCGCGAGCGTGTTGGCTTCTTGCCGAGCTTCGGCCATGACCGAGGGCTCCCCCGGCGTGACGGGCAAGTTGGCCACCTCGATGGCGGCCCGGCGAGCCTCGACCAGCTTGCCCAAAAGGGCGAAAGTCTTGGCCACCTCGATGCCCGTGGTCGGCACGTTCATGATCTGATGAGCGGCTTGGTAGCGTTGCAACGCGCTTTGATAGTCTTGGCTGTCGCGCAGCCGGTCGCCGTCAGCCATCAAGCTGCGCGCGGTTTCTTTCTCCGCATCGGTGGGTGCAGCCATCGCCGGCAGGCTGGCCAAGAGCACCGCAGCGAACAGGAGCACTCCGCGCACACGCCGAAAGCGTGCCGGGCGTGAGGCACTAGAAGCCTCGGTATTTTTCCTTGGGGATCGGCTGAGGGGGTTTCGTGCCAGTCGTGGATCCTGAGGCGCTGTCATTACTGGAAACCTTGTTCGTCGAGAGCTTCGGAGCAGGGGTGGGCGCGGTGCGCTGAGCTTGCTTGGCGACGCGGGGTGTGGGCGTGCGTCCTGCAGGGGTGTGAGGTGCAGGAGTGGCCCGATCCCCGGCGCTGCCAGAGGGTGAAGCTTCCACATCGGCTGCTTTGGTGGAAGCTTCAACGGGCGCGAGGCCGTTTTTCGCGTTGGTTTCCAGTGCTGGTGTTCGTGCTGGCGCTTGCGCTCCGGCACCCTTGGCTGCCGCCTCGGCTGGTGAGTCGCCCTTGGCGGGTGCGCCAACATCCGTCCGGCTCTCCGAGGTGTCCGACCAGAGCTTGATTGCGCCAAAAACCACCGCGCCGACAACGATCAGGCCGACTAGCGCGCCAACCGCCAGCAGGTTCGAGCGGTTCATGGGCACGGATTCCACCGTGACCGCGGCGCCTGCATCGGTTTGTGTGTTCTGCAGCGTCGCTCCCAGAGTCGCGGAGGGCCTGTCCCCCGTGGACGGTCGATACTCGCCGGTAACGCCCGAACCCGAGTGCAGCGGCAACATCGGATTGGCCGAGTGGCGGTAGGCCAGCGCCGTCAGCTCGCTCGCAAATTCTTTGGCGGTCGCGAATCGAGCGGTGCGATCGGTTGCGAGCGCGCGCGCTATGAACGCATCCACATCCGTAGGCAAACCCGCTCGCTGGCTCGGTGGAATATAAGAGCCCTGATTCACCGCCAGGCACAGATCGCCGTATGTGTTGCCGTCGAAGGGCAGATGGCCCGTCAGCATGCGATAGCTCACGACACCCAGCGCCCATACGTCCGTTCGCTGATCGACTTGCTTGCCTTCGAACAATTGTTCCGGGCTCATGTAATGGGCGGTACCAATCACACCTCCGGTATGGGTCAGCCGATTGATGCTCGCCTCGAACGTGGCGCGCGCCACTCCGAAATCCAAGATCTTCACGAACGGCCGCTCACCGCTCAAGAGGAAGATATTTTCGGGTTTGATGTCACGGTGGACGAGCCCACTGGCATGAGCAGCCGCAAGCCCCGAGCTCACCTGGTCGAGAATGATGGCGGTCTCCGAAAGAGGAAGCGCCCCGCGGCGCTCCAAGACCTGCCCGAGATCTTCACCCTCCAAGAGCTCCATCACGATGTACGGCTGAGGAGGCTCCGAGCTCGTGACCCCCTGATCGAGCACTTGAACTACGTGCGGACTCTTGACCTGCGCCACCCACTGCGCCTCGCGATCGAAGCGTGAGCGAGCGGCACTGTTGTTGAGCATGGTCGCCGAGAGGAACTTCACGGCGACCTCGGTGCGCAGCCGGAGATGGCGCGCCACCCAAACACTGCCCATACCCCCGGCGCCCAACAGCCGAACGAGCTCCAGGTGCTCGGCCACTTTGTCGCCCGGCTGAAACATAGACGATAAGAATCCAACGGTATCGACCCGCTGGCAAGCGCTATCCCGACAGGCCTAGCAAACCCCTCGGAGTCAGGGGGCGGGCAGGAAATGCCCGGACGCAGAAGTATGGAACAGGTTGCCTTACCGGTGAATCACGAACAGCGTCGCCGGGCCCTTGCTAGGCAGCCATCGCACCCCGTGCCAACCGTCGGGGACTGCGGGCTCGGTGAACTCGAACAGCCAGCGTCCGTCCAGTGGCGAGACGTTGACGCATCCGGCGCTCTTCAGCTTGCCCCAATCGTCGTGCCAGTAAGCGCCGTGCAGAGCATGGGGGCCGCTGAAGTTTTGAGTCCAGGGTACGTCCGAATGAATGTACTCCCCCGGAGCCTCCATGGTGGCGGTGGCGAACTTGCCCGAGATCGGGAAGTTGCCGGTGGGGGTAGAGGCTGTTTCGAGCGGATCTTTGCCTGGTACGGGCGTGCCGCCTCGTCCGGGTGAGATCATCGTAACGTAGACGGGCTTTGTGCCTTCGTAAGCAATCAGCCAACCACCCCAAACACTGGCTTCCATCCAGGTGGCGCGACCTTTTGGGTGCCCCGTGGTGTCGTTGCTTCCCACCCGCGTACCCCAGGGGGTTTTTTCGCGCGGCTGTGGCAACACGGCGTCGCTTTGCTTGACGTAGACGGGTCGTGACTTGACCTGTAGGTACACGTCGTCGCCGACGCGAATCGACTCGCCCGTGAGCTCCACGTAGCTCAGGCGTTTGAAGACGCCACCGGTCTCGCTGAGCTCACCGCTAGGCGAGAGCGCATATTCGGGGCGGTCCTTACCGCGGAAAAACGCCAACGGCAGCGAAACGTCGCCGCCGAGCTCGACGCCTTTGAAAGTCACCTTGGGATAAGGAGTCACGCGATCTTTGGGGACCCAGGTCATGTCCGCCGCGAGCAGGAGCGGGTGCTCGGGTCGGGCGAGCTCTGCAGAATAGGCCACCGTCGAGCGCGGCAAGAGCCGTGTTCTGCCTTCGTGCACGGGCCCTGGTAAACTGAGCGACTCGAACGGATTCGCACTGAGCTGGCGAATGGCGCCGTGGCTCGGCACGCCGTTGCTGCCGTTGCTGCCGAGCGGTGCCGGTAAATGCTCGGCAGGTGGCACAGTGGTGAAGCGTGGAAGGCCCCGAGATTCACCGTAATGATGCGGCCAGGCGGAGCTCAGATCGCCGGCATACGGCACCAGAGCTTTGTAGACTTCATCGTTGGGGTCCAGCGTGGCTCGCTTGCCGTCGACGCAGACATAGCCCGCGGGCTCGACGGCGTACCAGTGCTCGCATCCCGGGCCGTAGTAGATCTGGTCGCTCTTGAGCGCGACGGACCCGCCCGTCCACAGGTAGCCAATCCACTGAACCTCTGAGCTCGGGTATTCTCTGATCCAGACGAAGCGCGACTTGGCGTAGACGCGCGGCTTCGCGGGCTCCTCCGCTGCCGGCTTCGAGTCTGCCGGCTCCGCCGGGGTAGGGGCCTGGGGCGAGGCCTCGGATGCAGGCGGGCTCGATCGGTCGACCTCCTGCGGCTGGGCGCTCTCGTCGGGAGCCGAATGCGCTTCGGCTTCGCGCTCGGGAGAGCAAGCCAGGCTGCTCCAGGCAGCCCACAGACAGCCTAGAGCGAGCGCAGGG
>CBFGRJ010000400.1:0-6857 GCA_965651135.1 uncultured Myxococcales bacterium | reverse complement strand
CAGAGTAGCGAAGAGGCGACGGTCCTCGAGCAACTGAGTCGCCTGCTCGGCTTCGACCAGGAGCATGCCGAGGCGGTGATCGCATCGGCTCAAGATGGTGCTCTCAACTTGAGCAGCCGCTCCCTCGAGCCCAGCGATTGACTAAGAGCCGTCGTTACCGGGTTTGGGGTTTGGGTCCGGGTTGGGGCCGAGCACGGTTTTGACGGCGCTGCCCTTGATGCTTTCGGGCGGTGGTGGCGGTAGCGAATAGCCGACACCCAGGCCGGAAATACCGCCGGACACCAGAAACGTCACGATTTCCGAGGTGGGAGCATCGACGGCTTCGACGCGATCGGCGGGGACCAGCAGCAAGTTGCCGGCGACGTTGTAGGACTGAGGTAGATACACGGCAACGTGCCCAGGCAACCCGAGTCGCGCCAGGCTTTGGCGCGTGATGAAGCCGAGTACCTTGATGTCACTGTGAGCGGAGATCCTGAAGGTGACCGGATGATTGAAGGTGGCGCGTTGCCCCATGAAGGCGCCAATCAGATCCTTGATCGAAGAATACAGGAGCTTGACGAGCGGTAAACGCCGCATGAACTGCTCGGTGAGATCGACCACGCTGGCTCCGACCACGCTGGATGTGAGAAACCCGACCAGCGTGATCAACGCCACGGTGATCACGAAGCCCAACCCCGGCACTCCCAATCCGAGGAGCTGGTCGACCAAAGTGAAGCCGATATAAATGATGTAGACCGTGGCAGCGAGGGGCGCCAACACCAAGCAACCGCGCACGAAGTAGCGGATCAGCTTCTTCATCGTGGGTAGGCTACTTTTGGAGGGTTCGGCCTGCAATCGACACACCCTTTACAGTGGACTAGCAGCGAGTTAAACCCCGCTCATGAGTCGTGCGTGTCAGATTGCCGTCGGTTTATCGCTGCTCGTCGCTGCATGTCGTGAGAAAGTGCCGGAGCCGGAGCCGCCCGCCAAGCCTCCCAAGATTGAAGCTTCGGAGCCCGCAGCGCCGGCCGAGAGCGCCGAGCCAGCGGCCGAACCGGTGACCGAGCTGAAGAAAGAGGAACTCGTGGAAGGCAAAGGCACCGCGGCCAAGACGGGGGATACCGTGAAGGTGCATTACACCGGTACCCTCCTGAACGGCTCCAAATTCGACAGCTCATTGGATCGGGACGAGCCGTTCGAATTCGAGCTAGGAGCGGGTGCCGTGATCAAGGGGTGGGACGAGGGAGTGGTGGGTATGAAGCCGGGTGGTAAGCGCAAGCTCACGATCCCCGCAGACATGGCGTACGGCAAAGCGGGCAGGCCTCCGAAGATACCGCCCAATTCGCCCCTCGTGTTCGAGATAGAGCTCATCGAGATCTTGTAAAACGCGCGCCGACGTTACAGCAATACCAGGTGCTCGAGACCTTCGATGCGCTTGAGCGCAAAACGCTCAGCGGGGGAAAAGTAGCGCTCCTTGTTGCGGAGCTCGGCCAAGTACGCACGCACCACGTCGACGGGGACGCCTCGCACGCGCCGCAGCAGCGAGTAGAGCTCGTCGACCAGCTCGACCGGCATGACCTTGCCTTGGCAATGGTAGATGGAGATAGCGTAGACGATCCAATCGGGGTTGTTGGTTGCTGCTGCTAGCTTGATCCCATAGTTGGCCGCGCGTTCCGAGATGCTGGGAGTGGCGCGCCCCACCTTGGCATGCTCCAGGGTTATCTTCAGCTGCTTGGCGAGCAGGCGCTCCGCCTCGAAGCCGTGGCCCAGCGCCAACTGCTTGTCGACCACCCCGCCCAGAACCTCGAGCAGGTTGCCCTGCCGAGTGGCTTCGTCGGAGTTGGGATCCGTCTCGCCTACCAGGGTGTCTTGTGTGCGTATTTCGCGCAGCGTGTGACGCCTTTCGGGAAACAAGAGCACCAGCTTCAGCTGCTCGTCGCCGAGCAAGATGGTGTCGCCCTGGTTCAGCGGCGTGATCGCTTCGATGGGAACGCCGTTGACGACCACCCCGTTTCGACTGCCCAGATCTTCGATTGAGACGCCTTCAGGGCTCACGTGGACACGCGCGTGCTGCCGCGAGACGAGCGCACTCGACAGCACGATGTCGCAGGCTTCGGCCCGTCCAATGCTCAGGATCGGCTTGTCCAGCTTGACGATTTCACGACCGACGCGCAGGCCGTAGGCGGGGTTGTCATTGAGGGGGGAGGCCACGGGTATCTCGGTGCTGGTTCGCGAGCTGCCCACCCTAATGGCTAACGAAGCAGCGCGCCATGAATCGGCGAATCAGCACGTATTATGCCAGAACGGACCAAAAAGACGAACTGCCGGCGCTTAGGGTGAGCGCGGATAGCTGCCGAGCACCTTGACCTGCCCGCAGGCGCTTCGGAGGCGCTCGAGCGCTCGTGCCACGGGAGGATCGGTACGATGGCCTTCGAGATCCGTGAAAAAGGCATACTCCCAGAGCCGTGACCCGTACGGGCGGGATTCGATGCGGGTCAAGTTGAGCTCCTCCTCGTCGAAGATCTCCAAGACAGCGCGCAGTGCCCCTTTTTTGTGAGCGGTCGAGAACACCAGGCTGGTCTTGTCCTGGCCGGAGGGGGGAGCGTCGGCTTGGCCGATGACGATGAAGCGCGTCGCGTTCTGCACTCGATCTTGGATGCCGTCTCGCAGTACGTGGAGCCCGTTGAGCTCGGCAGCCAACCTGCTGGCGACGGCGGCAGCTCGGTCGTCCCCGGCGGCTTGCCGCGCCGCCGCGCTGGTGGATGGCGACATCACCAGCTGCGCCTGAGGTAGGTGTTTGGCCAGCCAGGCACGGCACTGCGCGAGCGCTTGGGGATGCGAATAAACGTGCTCGATGCTGGCGACGTCTTCGTGCTTCGCAATCAAGCAATACGCAACGTCCAGCACTAGCTCACGCTGAATCTTCACGTCGTACTCGAGCAGACAATCTAGGGTGAAGCTAACCCCTCCTTCGGTCGAATTTTCGATCGGGACCACGCCCAATTCGGCCGTTTGCCTCACGACCGCGTCGAACACTGCGGCAATCGTGCTGTTTTCTACATAGGTGGCGGTTACCCCGAACAGAAAACGCGCAGCCATTTGGGTGAAGGTGCCGGGGGGGCCCAGATAGGCCACGCTCAGCGGCTCGTTCAGGGACAAGCACGCGCTCATGATTTCCCGGAACACCGGCCTCAGCGCGGATTTCGGAAACGCTCCGCCCGCTTTGTCTTGCAGTTGCTCGAGCCGCTCGAAGGTTCCTTCTTCTTCGCTCGGATCGCGCAGCGCATGACCAGCACCGTGCGCATCCTGAGCCAGCTGGGTCACTGCGCGGGCACGCTCGTTCAGCAACGCCAGTAGCTTGCGATCGATCTCGCGGACCTCGTGGCTAAGGTCTTTAGGCGACATGGTCTTTTGTACACGCGATCACTCGACGTGCCGCTTTTGGTAGTCCCGCTCGATAGCGGAGCGAATGACGGCAGCGGCATGAATGCGCGCATAGTCGGTCCAACCCAAAAGCTCTGCCGTGCCTTGAACGATAGCCGCCCAGGGATCGCTGACGCCATGGATGTGCCGAATCACGAGTAGAACGCGCTCGAAGGGCATCGATGCGCGTATTGCAGAAGGCAACCCCGCAAAGAGCACGCGAGCAGCGCTCACGTGGGCGGAGTTCAATGCCTCGACGCCTTCGCGAGTCAGGTCGCGGAGCGCGCCGTGCGCCCGCATGACCAGGTGGGCGACTCTGAGCACGTGGGCTTCGCTTGCGCCGCCCATCGACCAAGCTGCCCACGCTCGGGCGACGGCTGCTTCGTGCATGGGGGCGATTTCGTGGCCGGCCGCGAGTAGTGCGCTGAGCTGATTGACCAGCGTTTGAGCGGCGCGCATCCAGTCGGGTGCGGGCGCCGGCATCGAATCGCGTAGCCTCCGGACAGCCTCGGCTTCCTCCCCCGTACTTTCCGGAAGGTCGGCGAGCTCCGACAATTCGCGCAGCACTCCGCTTTGAGGCGTGTAGATGCTGAGCGTCTCGCTGGGATCGCCTGCGAACCGTCGATTGGGATCGGCTTGGTACAACGGCCAGGTGATTTCGAAGTCACCCCGACGCTCATTACTCATGAACTACTCCAACCCAAGCTTTCGGTTCGTTGATCAAGCGACGCCCTACTTCATGATGTCGGCGATATCTCCCAGCTTCATCGCCAAGCCCATGTCGCCTTCGACCTTGAGCTTGCCGGTGAAGAAGAGCTGTTGCGGGTTTGCTCGGTCTTCCAACATGTCGACATAGTCGCTCGCGGCCATGATGATGGTGCATTCGGCATCGCCGTCACCTTCCTCGATGGCGGGTTCGTCGCGGAATTTGGCAATCCAGGTGCCGCCGCCTTCGCCTTCTAGGACGAACTTATAAACGGCGCCGATGCTTCTCAGCCGATCGGCGTGGGCTGAGAGCTTGGCCTGGGCCTGTTGCATCTTTTCCTGAGCGGTCGTCATGAGCACCTCTGAAGGCAGCGCTGTTTGTTTGGGCCTACTGCCGAACGAGTTTTAGTTTTAGCCCACGCTCGTGGCTGCGATCAACGGCTTACTCCTGCTTCGGTCAGGGTCATTCCCAGCTCGGAGAGAACGAACGCGTAGAGGTCGGCGTGTTCGTCCGCAACCTTCAGCATGGGTTTGCCGGCGCCATGGCCGGCCTTGACGTCCGTGCGGAGCAGCACGGGGTGTGGGGAGCTCGAGGCAGCTTGCAGCCTTGCTGCCATCTTCCTGGCGTGGGCCGGGTCTACACGGGTATCGCTTTCGGCGGTCATGAACAGCGTTGCCGGGTACGCGGTGCCTTCTTGCACCCGATGGTAGGGGGAGTAGGCGTATAGCCACTTGAAGGCATCGGGGTCTTCGGGGGACCCGTACTCTGGCGTCCACAATCGGGCCATCAAGAAGCGGGGGTATCGCACCATGTCGGTAAGCGGGACGACGCTCACCGCGGCACGAAACAGCTCCGGGCGCTGGGTGATGGCAGCAGCGACCAAGAGCCCGCCGTTCGAACGGCCATAGACGGCGAGCTTTTCCGGCCGTGTGACGCCGCTTTCGACCAGCGCTTCGGCCACGGCGATGAAGTCGTCGAACACGTTCTGCTTGTGCGCTAGCTGACCGGCGCGGTGCCAGGCCTCACCGAACTCTCCGCCCCCTCGTAGATTGGCTTGTACGTAGACGCCGCCCTGCTCGAGGAACGCATAGTTGGTGCGCGAGAATCGCGGGCGCAAGCTGATGTTGAATCCTCCGTACCCGTAAAGCAGCGTCGGATTGTCACCACTGGCGAGATCGACACCGCGCTGGGAGACCACGACGTACGGGACGACCGTCCCGTCTTTCGACCGGGCGGTGTGACGAACCACTTGAAAAGAGGAAGGGTCCAACGGTGTGGCGACCGTGAGCAAAACGTCTTGCTCGCCGCTGTTCAGGTCGAGCCGGTGAACGTTGGCCGGAGCCACGAACGATTCGAAATCGTAAAGGGCGATGGGCTCGTCATGGACCCCGCTGACGCCGTCGACGCTGCCGACAGAGGGTAGGGGTACTGGGCCCAATGAACGACCGGCGAGATCGAAGCGCTCCAAGCGCGATATCGCGCTTTTGGAATAGCTGGCAATCAGCTTGTCACCCAGCACGTTGAAGTGGTCCAGCACATCGGATGCATGCTCGGGCAACACCAGCTTCCATTCGCTGCGCTTGGGTCGCTTTGGGTCGACTCGGTAGAGCGCATAACGTGGCGCGCCTTCATTGGTTTGCACGTAGAGCGCTTCGTTGCGCACTAGCGCGCCGTAGGTGTGCTCTTTCTGCTCCGTGAGCTCTACGAAGCGCAGCGGCCTTCGCTTCGTATCGGCCAGAAACAAGTCAGTGCGGTTCCAGCCGACGTGCACGCTGACCAAGAGCCAGCGACCATCCGGCGAGATGCTACAGGCAGGGTAGTCGGTCATGGCACGCCCCGCTCCGAATACCTCGGGATCGTTCTGGGGGTCGTCTCCAAGCTTGTGTTCGTAAACTCTGCGATGATAGTGCAGCTCTTCGTCGGGAACGCTGCCGGGCGCCGGGTAGCGCGTGTAGAAAAAGCCCCCGCCGTCGGCGTGCCAACACACGGACGCATAGCGGGTTCTCGGGATGGTGTCGGTCAGGTCCTCGCCGCTCGCTACATTGCGGATGCGTAGCGTGCTTTCTTCGCTGCCATCCGCACTAAGGCCGTAGGCCACCAGGTTTCCTTTCGGAGATGGCTGGAAGTAGTCGAGCGCGATCGTGCCGTCTGCGCTCAGCAGATTGACGTCGAGCAACGTGCGATCGGAGCCGGCCAGCCCATCCCGCCAGAGGAGTAAAGGTTGATTTTGGCGACCCTCGCGGCGCCGATAGAAGAGTCGCAGCTGGCCGGTGTCGCTCTTGACCACGTCAGGTAGGGAGACGCTTCCGATTTCGAGCAATTCGCCGAGTCGACGTTTGAGCGCTGGTACGAGGCCGGTTCTCGTCAGGGCGGCGCGAGTTCGTTCGTTCTGTGCCTCGACCCAGCGCACCACTTCGGGATCCTTCCCATTTTCGAGCCAACGATAGGGGTCGGCCACGCGCACGCCGAAGATCGTTTCGACGATGTCGTCGCGTTTCGTCGCGACCTCGGGCAGCTGAAAAGCCGCCGGAGCCGGTGGAGCTGGTTCGGGATGCGCCTCGGGGGCTGCAGCCGGGAGCGGCGCTGTTTCGGCACAGGAGCAAAGCTCGAGCAGCACGGCCGCCAGCCCCAAGAACTCGAGCGCCCTTTTGTAACAGGTCAACGGCGTGCGTCGCATCCGGCGGAGTCTACTAACCCTAATGGGACTTTTCTAGCGAACCGCAAAACCGCAAAACGCGCAAAAAAAACT
>CBFGRJ010000399.1:0-6859 GCA_965651135.1 uncultured Myxococcales bacterium | reverse complement strand
GGGGGGTAGGACACGGACCGATTCAGTTGACTGGTACCAGGGTAGCACCATCATTCCCACAGAATTCGGCTACGCCGGGGTACTGTGTACCGCACACCGGGCAAATCTTGTGAATGGGGCCAGGTAAGGCTGCTACCGGCGGAGGAGGCGCGCTGCTCGACAAAACCAGGGGCGACGCATCTTCGGTGCAGAACTGCTCGTCGCCCGAATACTCGCGACCGCAGGTGGGGCAGCGCTTCGACAACCCCGTTGTCGGGAGCACCTCGGCGGGTTTGGGTTGGCCGTGCTGTCTGCGTCGTCGCTGGATCAAGAACAAGCCGATGACTCCCACGACCAAGGCCAAGGCACCCGTCACTGCCACGAAGGTGGTGCGCCGGTCGCTGCCCGCCTGCGAGACCACCGACTTGGCACCAATGGAGCCGCTGGCGATGGTGGCTCGGGCTGCCTCTCCGGATTCGCCCTCGGCGTTGAATCCACGTTGCTCGAGCAGCGCCTCATAGCGATCGCGCGGCACCACTTCGATCACGACGTTGACGGATTCTCCTCGAACCTGTGCGCTCAAGGTCACCTCTGCCTCACCGGCATCAGGGCGAACGTCGACCTTGCCGTTGCCCGAGAGCGTCACCACCTCAGCGCCTTTGATGATGCTCCAGTCGGGTTTATGAGCCAGGGTGCAGCCCTTCTGATCGACCACGCTGACGCGGAATTGGAAGCTATCGCCGGCTCTCATCAGCTTTCTGGCGGGGCTGACTTCCAGCCGCGCCGGCGCACCTTTTTCCGCGCAGCGCCCGCTGGACTTCGGCGCTGCTCGACTCGGGCCAGAGACTTCACTGCCGGCCGCGCTACTCGGTTCGCCTGGCTTGACGTCTTCGGTGCGTGGCGGCTCGCCTTCGCGCTGCAGCAGCCGGAAAGAACGCGTGCGCCGTGCCGACGCCGTGCAGTTCTGACCTTGAATCACGAACTGATACTGCCCGGTCTCGTCGAAGCTCATCGTCGTGTCCGTTGCTGAAAGCGTGGTGACGACCGTGGCTTGACGGGGATCGCTGTCGGCGGTCTTGCACACGTTCCGCCAGCCGCGCGTGCCGGCCGAGTGGCTGCGTCGCGCCAGACCCGGGTATTGCTCCCAACATTGGGTCGTCGACCACTCACGCCCCAGGCCAGAGATGGACAGCTCTGAACCGACTTGCTTGACCGTCACGGTTCCCGCACCGCTGCCGCCACCGCTCGGCCGCGGCCCGCAGGCCGCTCCCCATTCGCCAATGTTCCATTGCACGTGCATAGCGGTGGCTGACCAACTACCCGAGAGCGTTGGCTGGCCCTGCGCCCACACGGTGCCGTGGCAAACGACTAACGCCAGCGCGGTGACCCAGATGAGCTTGTGCACCAGCCGGCAGTCTAACTCGGCGTGGGTGACAGCACGCCAGCGCAAATGCGCCAATGTATCAGCTTTCCACCGCTAGTGCGCAGGCGTGGCAGGCGCCTCTACTCGGCCGAAAGGCCGATGAGGCAAATGGTTTAGTGGTGATTTAATGGGCTTTACCTCGCGTCCTAGCCCGAGTTGAATCCACTTTCGTGTCACAGCGATTGCGAAACGAGAGCGCCGAGCATGTCTCGGCGGCCAATCCGTCCAGCTCATTTGACACAGATTTTTTCCCGATGTTAGCGTGCTTGCGGACCTCGGGATGCTCCGATTTTAGCTGCATTTCCGAACGGTTCCACCACGTAGTCCCCATAGGGAGGCATTGATGCGCTGGGCATTCAGCATTCGACGATGGTTCATGAGCGTGTGTGCGCTGGCAGTGGCGCTGACGCTGCTGGCGGCACCGGGCACCTCTCACGCGCAGGACTTCCCGCGAGTCGACGACGAGGACACCGGGATGGACACGCACCTGTTTCGCCCAGCTATCGACTCCAAAGGCTTTTTCTCGGTCAACGGCACGGACATCATCGGTGCCAACGATATCAGCTTCGGCATGGTGCTGGACTGGGGACGCAACATCCTGCGCACCAGCGATCCAGACATCCCCACCAACAGTATGGGTGAGGAGTGCGAAGAGGTTCCTTGCGAAGAGGGCATGGACCTCAACCGAGCGAACAACGACGGTGTCGGTGTCAATGCCCTGGTTCGGGATTCGTTTCAAGGAACCTTCCACGCCAACTATGGCCTGCTCAATCGCGCGGTAGTCGGTATTTCGGTGCCTGTCATTTTGATGAGCGGCGACAACGCCTACAACCTGCGAGCCATCGACGGCGCTCCTTACGATTCCGAACAGCTGAGCGCGCAGAAGATCAGTGGGATTTCGCCGCACATCAAGGTGCGCCTGACGCGCGTGGACCAAACCATCGGGGTGGCGGCCATTCTGCAAGGCGGCGTCACCTTTGGTGGTGCGGAGCGCGACCTCGGCGGTGAGCCCGGTTTTTGGTACTGGCCACAACTGGTCCTGGAGAACCATTTCGGATTCTCACGGCGGCTGAAGGTTGGGCTCAACGTGGGTTATCGCGGCCACACCGGCGAGAATGCGTCGTTCGGCATCGCTCCCTGGGACTCCGACGACACGGTGCTTCAAGAAGGAGAGCTCGAGTACGGCAACCTGCTCACACTCGGCTTCGGGCTCAGCTATCGCGTGTTCGACGATATGGACTTGGTGGGTGAGACCTATGCCACCCAGTTGCTCGGCACCGACAGCGACAGCAGGCAGACCTTCAGCCAAGAATACCTGGGTGGCATCAAGCTATTCGTGGAGCGGAACAGCTATTTGATGATGGGTGCGGGTAGCCGTGCGTATTCTACGGGCTTCGAGGCGGCCGATTTGCGCGTGGTGCTGGGCTTCATCTTCGAGCCCTCCATCGGCGACCGCGACGGCGACGGATATAAAGACGACGAAGACGAGTGTCCGGACGAACCGGAAGACTTCGATGGTTTCGAAGACGAAGAAGGTTGCCCCGATCCCGATAACGACAACGACGGTATCCTCGACGTCGACGATCGCTGTCCCAACATTCCCGAAGACTTCGATGGCGACGAAGACAAAGACGGCTGCCCCGAAGGCGACAAGGAAGAAGATCGCGACGGTGACGGTATCCCCGACTCCCGCGACAAGTGCCCCGACGATCCGGAAGACAAAGATGGCTTCGAGGACAGCGACGGCTGCCCCGATCCCGACAATGACAAAGACGGTATCCTCGACGTTGATGACCAGTGTCCTGACGATCCCGAAGACAAGGATGGCTTCGAGGATGACGATGGCTGCCCCGAGCCGGACAACGATCGCGATCAAATTCCCGACGTCGAGGACAACTGCCCGATGGAGCCCGAGACCTACAACGGTCATGAAGACGAAGACGGCTGCCCGGACAAGGGGCGCGTCATCATCGAAGGCAGCGACATCGTGATCCTGGACAAGATCCAGTTCGCAACGGCGAGCACTCAGATCTTGCCTGAGTCCATTCCCATCGTGGATGCCGTAGCCGCAACCCTGAAGGGGCACCCCGAATTCCTGAAGGTAGAAGTTGCGGGTCACGCTGACGAGCGCGCCTCGGACGCCTACAACCTGAACTTGACCAAAGGCCGAGCGCGCTCAGTGGTCCAGGCGCTGGTCCAACGTGGTATCGCCGCCAATCGGCTCGTCTCGCAGGGTTATGGCGAGTACTGTCCGATCGACAAGGCCAGCAACCCCGCCGCCTGGGAGAAGAACCGGCGCGTCGAGTTCAAGGTGGTCAAGACCGACGAGGGTCTCACCGGTGTGGAACGCGGCTGCGAGGCAGCGCGCGCCGCCGGTGTCACGCCGCCAGTGGTCCGTTAGTACGGAGGTTGCTCTGCGCGCTTCGATCAACTGAAGCGGTCGACGCGCAGAGCTGCCCCGAGCGCGAGACGGGGTTCAGCTGTCGCGGCGAAGTCGCGGCCGCGTGTACACCGCCACCGCCACGAGTTTCGGGACCGTATCCGTGGGGTCAGTATGGATTGGATACGGGTGGCGCGAGCGTAGGGGCTGGAGGCAACGCAGGGGCCTTCGGCGCCTCGGGAGCTGGGGGCTTGGCGGGCTGGCTCGGCGTGACGGGTTGAGGCGCTGGAGCGGGCGCGGCTGCTACGGGGGGCTTGGGCGCAGGTGCGGCGGGTGGCGGTGCAGGCGCGGGGGGGTTCGGTGCGCGTGGCGCCGGAGCTGCTGCAGGGGATGGCGGTGCGGGTGGCGCCGCCGGTGTGGGCGCAGTCTCTGCCGGCTCTTCTTCCAACACGATCTTCGGCACGGCGACGCCCTCCGAGGTGGGCTCCGGCGCTTCTCCGGGTGCCTGTTGCGCCTCGGCAAGGGCGCCGTCGGGTTGGGGAGGAGCAGCGTTGTCTTCTACCTCCAGCTCGTTGAGCTTCACGGTAGGAGCATCCGATTCGGGACGAGCCGGTGCGCCCGAGTCGGCTGAGTGCTCGCCCGGCTCCACCGCAGCGCCGTGTGTTTCCTCGGTCACCTCGATGGCGCCCCCCTGAGGCGGAGCACTGCCCAGCAGCATGAACGCCGCGAGTGAGCCCGCCGCAACGAGCAGCGATAGGCCCGTCGTCTCGTCGGGTGTCACCGCTTCGGTGGACTCCGGATGGGGTGCACGCGCCGGTGCAGCACGCGACTGACGTTTCGTTTCTGCCATGGCTCACGAGTCTGCCCCATGCTGGACCGTGGCACAACCCGCGGGCTCGGCTGCGGCGCCATGCGGCAGTATGCGGCACTATGGCGCAGATGGCGCGCGCCAGTAGAGCGGACCCAACGGTAAGGCATCGGCTTTTGCAGCTTCGCGCATTTGCAGCACACGGCCATCGTTGCTGAGCGCGTACACAGTCCCGGTTATTTTTCCCGTACCTCCGGAGGCGCCGAGCGCGATCAACTTCGGGCTGACGTAGGCGAAGCTCTCTCTGACGAAAATGCTGGGCAAGGGGTCGATGTCGGAGAACAGCGCCACGCGCTCATGGCTGAGCGCGTCGAGCAGCTCCACTTCACCGGGTCTCACGACTAGCGCACGCGTTTGGAAGGTGGCGAGCACGCTGTCTCGGGGACCCAGCGGCAGCAGCTTCTTGTCGTCCAGATCGAGCAGGCGCCGCTCCGCTCCAGCATGGATCGGCACTAGCCGCGTCGCCGCCTCAGCCCAGCGATCGCTGCCGGTTGGACCGATCTCCAAGCCCAAATCGAGGTGGACGCCCTCACCCACCAAAAATAGCGGCAGGCGCGTGCGCGGCGGCGGTGGTGGCCCGCGGCGTGTGCGCCGCCTGGCCTTGACGGCGGGCTGCTGTGGACCCCGACACGCGATCAGCGCCAACCTTCGCTCGGCATCGGCATGGATCACCTGGGCGCCGCAATCTGCCGGCGCCAGCTGGATGCGGCGCTCCTCCAAATGTAGGAACAGCGCACCCGCCGCGTCTCGAAACAAGAACCCCGCACCCAACGGACCGGCGAAATCGTTCACGCGGTACACTTTGCCCGATACGGTCGATCGCACGCGCGTCACGATGGCGTCGCCTTGCGCCGGCCAGGCTGCGAAAGTCGCCAGCGGCGCATGACAGCGTTGCTTGCTCTTGATGCGTGGGAGCGGAAGCTCGAGCTTGCCGTTTTGGTTGGTATCCTGCTCGACCGACTCGATGATCCACCAGGCTCCGTCGTACGAGGTGCGCAGGCGTGACAGGCGACCGCTTCCTGCAAAAGTAGCTTCGGGCGCTCCTGTTTCCAGTGCCAGGCTGCGGAGCTCGAAGCCGTCCGTGCCTTTCGTCGAGTAGACCAGGCGCGCTCCGCCGTGTCGGTCGAAGGCCAATGCTCGGTGCAGCGGGCTCGGCTCCGGTGACTCGTCGAGATCGGCGTGAGCGTCGATCTCGATTTGCGCACCGCTCAGTGTGTCGATCACGAATGCCCGACCTGACCGTGCCACCACGAGCCAGCGCTCGGTTGGATCTACGGCCCACACCGCATCGACGGGTACCGCGCCATCGGCCAGCGCAAGGTACGGCGCGAGCGAATCGCCCGTGAGCTCCCCTCGCGGGCCGACGGAGACGCTGAGCTCGCCATTGCCATCGGTATCCTGACTCGCCTGGCAAAAAAACAACCAACGCCGATCGCGTGCCGCGCGTTCGACCGTCGTAGGGTAGGGTCCGCCGATCGCTGCTTCGAGCGGTAACTTCACCTCTCGGTTGCTGCTTGCACCAATCACAATCGGTGGCTCCGAGGGCGCCGTTGCGCTTGCCCCAGTGGGTGGCGCTGCGTGCCGCGAGTCTGGTGCGCGGGCAATGGCCGGGCGCTGCGTTTGGCACCCGAGCAGAAAAACCAGAGCCCCGAGCCCCGCGTAGCTCGTCGAATGCCTCACTGCGTCGGTGGAGCGGGCGTGGCAGAGTCGGCGCGCAGGATGACCGTAATGCTCACCCGTTGATCTTCGGGCTTCGCGGGCTGGCGCTCGTTACCGGGACCGTAAAGCGGTGTGCTGGCACTGATGGTCATCATGCGCTCCGCGGCGACACCCTGCTGTTGCAGCAGTCGCTTGATGGCTTGAGCTCGAAGCTCGCCGAGGCCCGGCGATTCACCCGCAGCCGACTGACCGACGACGCCCACGCATTCGATGCTGCGGTCAGCGTTGAGCCGCTGCGCCACGCTCTGAGCCAAAGCAATCATGCTGGAATCGGGCTCGGAGGCATTCGAGGCGAACAAGAAGCGCTCCGGTAAAGTCTGGGTGGCATCTTTGCCGATCTCTGGATTGGGCGCGAGCCCCTGCGTTTCTATTTTTGCGCAGCCCACTGGACCGGTGGGCTGCGTTTGCGCCTGTGCGTAGTGAGCCGGGTCGAACTCCGGAAGGCTGGCGACTACCGGATTGTAGGCGCAGCCTTCTTTGATCGACTGCT
>CBFGRJ010000398.1:0-6875 GCA_965651135.1 uncultured Myxococcales bacterium | reverse complement strand
CGTGCGTCAGATTGCTTCTGGCGCGCAGACTGCGCGGCGCGCGCGGCCCCCTTGGCGCGGCCAGCATCTTGCCCGAGCTCTTGGTACGCAGTGCCGAGCGCGCAGAAAGAGTGGACTTGGCTCGGCGATTGCGCGGCTATCACTACGTGCGCCCCAAGCGCAGTTTCGCCCGACACGACAGCTGGGCTCTTTCGATTGCCTTCGCGAGCGCCGCCCTGCTGCACGCCCTGGCACGACTCTAGCGTTGACCCCGCTCATGAACGCCGCCACTCTGACCCTGCGCGACGTCAGCGTGTACCGCGCATCCGAAGACGGCGTCAGGCGTCCGGTAATCAGCGGGCTTTCGCTACGAATTCCAGCCGGTCAGCGCTGCATGCTGGTGGGCCCCAACGGCGCCGGCAAAACCTCGCTGCTGCTAGCGCTGGTGGGAGCGCTACCTTTTTCTGGGGAAATCAGCCTTGGGGAAACTGCGTTGTGCGCCAAATCGCTGCAGGCCATTCGGCGCCGGGTGGGGTTCGTGTTCGCGAATCCCGACGAGCAGCTGTTCTGCGAAACGGTGTGGGACGAAATAGCCTTCGGGCCGAGGCAGCTCGACCTGCCCCAGGCCGAGGTGGAGCAACGGGTCCAGCACGCCCTGAACGACGTCGCCCTGCCACACCACGCGCACAAGAACCCGCATCAGCTGAGCCTGGGCGAGCAGCGCCGAGTGGCCGTAGCGGCCGCCTTGGCCATGCATCCCGAGGTCATCTTGTTCGACGAGCCGACAGCCAATCTGGACCCCGTGGCGAGGCACACGATTTTACGAGTGCTCGCGCACGCGCAGGCCACGGTAATCATGGCTTCTCACGACCTACAGGCCGCTCTCGCCTTAGGGGCTACCGTGGCCCTGCTCAACGATGGCCGGCTTCTCGCCTGCGGTGATGGTAGAACGCTGTTGGCAGACGACAGGCTGTTGATCGAGGCAGGCTTGGCGCTGCCAGATCATTGAAGAAAGATGTCGCAAAGCACGGTCGAGCACACAGCATGCGCAAGCGAATACTCGGAAAAACTGGTTTGAACGTCAGCGAGCTAGGGCTGGGCACATGGGGCCTGTCGGGCGACGGATACGGTCCAGTGTCCAGCACCGATCAAGATCACCTGATCGAACGCGCCCGCATGCTGGGCATCACGCTTTTCGAGACAGCGGACTGCTATGCCCAGGGCAGGATGGAAGAGAAGCTGGGTGATGCTCTCAAGGACGATGAGCAAGCCGTGGTCGTCACCAAATGGGGCACGGATCGATCGGGCAGCGTAGTGCGCAAGCGCTTCGACGCAGCCTATTTGCGGGAGGCGTGCGCACGCTCGCTGGAGCGCCTGAAACGCCCGGTGATTCAACTCGGGCTCTTGCACAATCCTTCGACGCAAGCGCTCGAACGGGGCGAGGCCACGGAAACACTCGCCGCCTTGAAGCAAGAGGGCAAGCTGCTCTTCTGGGGCGTCAGCGCTGGAGACGCTGCCGTAGCTCGCGCAGCGATCGAGGCAGGAGCCGAAGTGGTGAGCCTGGCCTACAACGCGTTCCGCCAGAAGCCACTGACCGAAGTGGCCGAGTTGGTCAAAACACGCGAAGTCGGGGTGCTCGCGCACTCGGTGCTGAACTACGGTCAGCTGTGTGGGCAATGGAGCATGTATCGAACGTTCCGCGCACCGGATCATCGTGCGGATCGCTGGTCTGCCGAAGAGCTGAAGCGCCGCATCCGCCATTTGGACGCCCTGCGCCCCCTGATCGGCGGCGATATCATGACGCTGCGTTCCGCAGCGTTGCGCTTCGCCCTGAACTACGAGCTCGTAGGCTGCGTCATTTTGGGCCCACGCAACGCCATGCAGCTCGACCAGCTGGTGCGCGAAGCTGGCAAAGGTCCACCCTACATCCCCGAGCCCAAACTCATGGCTCTCCAGAATCGCCTGACAGATCTGGAAGTCGAACCGTGACGTTGGAGCTGCTCGAGAGCTTGATAGACATCGCTGCTCGGGCGGCGGAGGTAGTGCGCGAAGTCTACGCTCGCGATTTCACCGTCACCTACAAGGGGCCTCGCGATCCCATCACAGAAGCCGATCGACGCGCCAACGAGTTGATCTGCGCGGAGCTCGACGCTCGTTTCCCTGGCGTCCCGGTAGTAGCCGAAGAGAGCGACGAGAGCCGGTTCAGCGGATACAGAACGGCGCCGCGGGTCTTTTTCGTCGATCCCGTCGACGGCACACGCGAGTTCGTGGCTCGCAACGGCGAATTTGCCGTGATGATAGGATTGCTCGAAAACGACAAGCCGACTCACGGCGTCATTCACGCCCCAGCACAGCACACCGCCTGGGCTGGCTGCGTGGGTCACGGCGCGTTCCGCATCGCTCCGGACGGTACGCGCACCGAGATCCGGGTGAGCCAGTGCAGCGAGCTCGCGCGAGCCCGAGTCGTGGCATCTCGATCTCATCGGACCCGTGCTCTGGACAAAGCGCTCCGGCAACTGGGAGCCTCCGAGCTCATCACGCTCGGCAGCGCCGGCTTGAAAGCGGCGGCGGTTGCGGACGGGCGCGCCGACATTTACGCGTCCCCCTTCAGCGCGGGCAAGCGCTGGGACGCCTGCGCGCCGGACGCCATCATCACGGCCGCTGGCGGCGTCTTTACGGACCGCTACGGGGCACCCATCGACTACCGGGGCGAGAGCCTCGACAACGATCGGGGTGTGGTGACCGCCGCACCGATGCTGCACGGTCGAGTCCTGGAGCTACTCGAGCTATCTACTCGGTAATGGTTCACATGCCGTTGGCGAAGCGCGGCGCATGTGTGCACCAAACGCACATTGGATCCGAGCAGCGTGCCAGGCTGATTGCATTTTTCTGGCGCATGGGACACCACTCCGGGCTCGACATGGTGCGGGGCTCAACCTGAGTGGGCGGCCCGTCAGCTTGGTCAAGGGCGGTCGGCGGACCGAGCACCGGACGGTTTCCGCTTCGCTTCGGTTCGTTGACAGAGCACTGAGCTCCGGCGTACGGTCCAAAGCGCTAAGACTCCGGGGATTCGTAGGTTTTTCCGCACCCCGTGGCAAGGCCAGAATCCCGCTAACACGTCAATTACCGCCCTTTGGGAGGAAACGCATGTTCCGCTCCTCGCGAAAGATCATCTCGCTCGTCAGCACCCTTGCGCTGGGTACCGCATACACGGTCTCCGCGGTTTCCGTGACCACCATTTTGGTGGGTTGTAAGGACGAGAGTCAACCGGAGTATTGGATCGACAGACTGGACGATCCCAAGTGGCGCCCCAACGCCGTGAAGCGACTCACCCAATTCTACGAAGACGCCGTCACCAAGGCCAACAACGACGCCAACGCCCCCGAAGTCAAAGCGCTACTCGACAAGATCATCGATCCATTGATCAAAACCTACATCGAGCATTACGAGAATCTGGATACGAAGACGCGCGTGTCACTCGTCAAGCTGCTCTCCGATACGCGAGACCCTCGCGCCGAACCGGCCCTCAAGAAAGCCTTCGAGGAGTTTGCGAAGCGCCCGCGCAGCACCACGGACGAAGCCGACATAAAGTGGGCCGTGCGCGCCGCCGGCGATCTGAAGCTACCGGGCCTGGCCGGTCCGATCCTCGCTGCCTACGAAAAGCTGGAGGCACATACCATGTTGGGGGGCATCGTCTACAAGGACTACAGCGAGGCCATGACGCAGATCGCGGACAAGTCCTGGACGAGCGCGCTGATTGCGAAGCTGAACGCCGAGATCGATCCGCCCAAAACCAAGAAAGACCGGGACAAGATCGACCCCTACCGCGACCAGCTGTTCTGGCAGACGACCGCCGCCCAAGTGCTCGGCCTGATCAAGGCCCCAGAAGCCGTCGAACCCCTCATGAAGGTCCTGCTCGATCCGAACAAGGGCGACGTGGCCACGACGGCATTGCTCGCGCTGGTCAAGATCGGCAAGCCGAGCGTCGATCGCGCCACCAAGCTACTCAACGGCGAGGACGAACAGCTCGCCAACTACTACAAGGCAAAGATTCAAAAGGCCACGGACGCCAAAGAACCCCCGAAGGACCCGGAACACATCAACATTGCAGCGGCCATCCTGGGCACTGCCGGCCGAGCTGAAGCCGTGGAT
This sequence comes from uncultured Myxococcales bacterium, assembly GCA_965651135.1. Taxonomy (GTDB): domain Bacteria; phylum Myxococcota_A; class Polyangia; order Polyangiales; family Polyangiaceae; genus JAICQQ01. Next base: position 2,744 of record CBFGRJ010000398.1, on the reverse strand, counting down.
CCCATGGTCAAGGCGCTCAACAGCGACCTAGCCGCGAAGTACAAGGCGCAAATCGCCAAGGAGCTGACCAAGCTCCCGGCGTCGCCCAAATCGATTGGAGCCTTCAAGCAGACCGTCGAGAACATGTCGCTCGACGAAACCTTGGGTGGCAGCCCGGCACTCGCCGTCTTGGCCGAGTCAGCGGGACAGTTCTACGATTCGTCGCTGGTCGACTGGCTGTTGGAACGCGCTGATACCGTCAAGGGCGATGCCGACAACAAGAAGATCTTTCAGGGAGCAGCGCTCTTGACCAGCCTGAAACTGGCCAAGCCCAAGCAGATGAAGCAGGTCAAATCCGCCATCAACCGCATGGGCACCCAGGTCGAGAAAGACATGTACGCCGCTGCCGAAAAGGTCGTGGAGGCATGTGGCGAAAACGCCGAGTGCTACCTCAAAGAGATGGAGAAGAGCGAAAACCAAAGCCAAAAGAACCAATTCGCGGCCATCAAAGCGGGATACATGGTCGGAATCTACGGCAACGACAAGGTTCGTGACGAGTTGATCGCCGCTCTGGATTCCATCGAAAACGCGGGCGTGCGCTTCGTAGCGGCGCAGACCATCGATCACTTGACGCCCAAGGGCTCCGCAGACGTCGTCAAGGAGCTCGACAAGATCATCGAGAAGAACAAGAAATCCGCGGACAGAGACAAGATGATGGGGGACGCTCCCCTGAAACAGGTCATGTACCGCGTGGACGCCAGAGGCGGCTGACACCCTGCCCAGCCTTCGACTTCGCATCCTCTCGGGCGACCGTGCCGGCGAGGAGCTCGAGCTGGATCGAGACCTCGTCGTCATCGGCTCGGCGCCGGAAGCCCAGCTCGCACTCACGGGGCCAGGGCTGTCGCCCGAGCACTGCCGCATCGTGGTTGGACACGAATCGGTTTGGATCGAAGACCTGGTCAGCGAAGGTGGCACCTTCGTGCTGCGCGGCACCACCGAGCTACAAGTCCCGGACGGTGCAGGCTCCGCCTACCAGCTGCTCGACGGAGACTTGATCCGCCTTGGAGCGGAGGGGTCGGCTGCCCCCCGTCTCGGTGTCAGCATCCGCGAGGACGACGAGCCGGCACACGTCGTGTCGGTGACACCCATCGCCGCGCTGAGCTCGCATACGGCTTTTGGCGAGCGCAATGCCGAATTGCTCGAAGTGCTCGGGCGTGTTCATGCCCGCCTAGGCATTACCTCGGACCTCGACGAAGCGTTGGCCGTCGTGGCCGAGGCTGCGCTGGAGCTGGTACCGCGAGCCACCCACGCCACGCTGATCTTGCGCGAGAGCGAAGAGGATGACGCCGCTTTCGTGCCTGTACTGACTCGAGTTCGCGACCGCGATGGACGCGTCGCCGCCCCGACAGGGGAAGTCAAGTTGACACGCAGCGTTTTTCGCAAAGTACTGCGAGAGCGGGCCGCGGTGTTGGCAGCCGATGCGCCGTCAGAAACCTTCAGCTCCGAATCACTGCTGGGTGCCAACATCAAGAGCACCATCGGAGTACCGCTGTGGCGCGGCGCCTTCATTCTCGGGGTCTTGCAGGTCGACAATCGCGATCGGCCTGCTCTATTCGACACGACTGATCTCGAGGTGCTGGGCATTCTGACTACGAATGCCTCGCTGACGTTGCACAACGCTCGACTAATCCGCGAGCTCACCAGCGCCCGAGAACAACTCAGTCAGGAGAATCAGTACCTGAAATCCAAGGGGCGCGCCAAGGCGGACGCCCAGGTCATCGTCGGCCAAAGCCGCGCTCTCGCCGACCTGATGAGCCAGCTCACCAAGGTGGCCGATACCCGCGTCACCGTGCTGATCCAAGGGGAGACTGGAACCGGCAAGGAACTGATAGCAGCGGCGCTGCATCAGCGCTCCCGACGCAGCTCGCGACTGTTCGTTGCTCAAAACTGTGCTGCGCTGCCCGCTGAGCTTCTGGAAAGCGAGCTCTTCGGCCACCGCCGCGGAGCCTTCACTGGAGCCACCGAGGACAAGCGCGGCTTGTTCGAGCTCGCGGACCGCGGCACCTTGTTCCTCGACGAGGTCTCCGAGCTACCGCTGCCGCTGCAAGCAAAGCTGCTCAGAGTGTTGCAAGAGCGAGAGGTACGTCCGCTGGGTGCTTCGCAAGAAAAGCGTATCGACGTGCGGGTAGTCGCCGCATGCAACCGAGACCTGGAGGCGGAAGTGCGGGCAGGGCGCTTTCGCGAAGATCTGTACTACCGGCTCAATGTCTTCCCGCTCAGGGTGCCTCCCTTGCGCGAACGTCGCGAGGACATCGCGCTTTTGGCTCGGCATTTTCTCGAGCGCTATGCGCGTGAATACCGAAACCCCGTGCTGGGCCTGTCCCAACAAGCTCTCGACCACATGATTCGATACGATTGGCCGGGCAACGTGCGCGAGCTCGAGAACGAAGTCCAGCGCCTGGTCATCCAAGCCGAACCGGGAAGCCACGTACCAGCCACGCTGCTCTCGGAAAAGGTCAGGGGCAAAAGCGCGCAAGCCGTCGAGCCGGCGTCGACTCAGGCAACACTCAAGCAGAAGGTGGAGCAATTCGAGCGCCAGCTGGTGCTAGAAGCTCTCGACCACCACGGTAACAACAAGACCAAGGCAGCCAAGAGCTTGGGCATCACCCGCGAGGGGCTGCACAAGAAGCTCAAACAACTCGGGATCGACTAGTCTCATTGGTTAGGCATGGTGCTTGCGTGTGGGTTGGGAGGAGGCATCACTC
>CBFGRJ010000397.1:0-6878 GCA_965651135.1 uncultured Myxococcales bacterium | reverse complement strand
GGCGCGCGCCCGCTCGCCGATGTCGTCGCCGCGGCGACGCTCGAGACCGGCGCGGGCCGAGAAATCGCCGCTGCCGAAAGCCCGAGTCAGCTCCGCCAAGCGCTCCACCGGAAGCGCGATCCAGCGCGCCAATGGCACCGCAAGCAGCGCCAGCACCAAGAGCGCGACCGCGAGCTGACCCAGCGCCATTCCGAATGGCGACGCGAGCGGGTAGCGGATCAAGACGTAGTTCGTCAAGCGGCCCGTGGCGTCGAAAATGGCTACTCGGCCATCACCGCTCGCGAAGCGCGTGCGCTCTTCTTCGAGCTGCCTCAGCGCCCGCTCGGAAAGAGGGCCCGGCGGCGAGGGTGCATTGGAGACTACCAATCGTCCGTCTGGTTCGAACAGCGACATCTCGATCCCAACGCGGTGCCTGAGGTCTCGTAGCTCTCGCTGAACGCGTGCGCGATCGCCCTGGATATCGGCCACGTGCCAGGCGATCCAGGTGGTGCTGGGGCGGCTCGGCACTTCGAAAGCCGGTTGTAGGACGTAGTGCCCCACCGCCAGGCTGGCGCTCGCAGACAAGACGAGCATGAGCACCCCGTAGAGGTAAACGCGCCAAAGCAAGCGGCGCCCGCGCTCGGGCGCTCGCGTCACTTTGGCTCTCCCACCAACATGTAGCCGGAGCCGCGAATCGTTTTCAAAAGAGAAGGATGGCGCGGGTCGTCGCCCAGCTTCTGTCGCAGCCGCGAGACGCGCACGTCGATGGAGCGATCGAAGACTTCGTCCGCGCCTCCCTTGGCCAGGTCGAGCAGCTGTTCGCGAGACAATACCCGACCGGCGTGTTCGGCCAGCACCTTGAGCAGCGCAAATTCATACGAGGTGAGCATCAGCTCCTGACCGTCCAAAGTGGCCGAACAGCTCGAGGTGTCGAGCGTCAAGCGCCCCACCTGCAGCAGGCTCGTGGGGCCGGCCTGCCCACGTGCGCGCCGCACCAACGCCTGGATGCGCGCCAAGAGCTCCCGCGGTGAAAAAGGTTTGGTCAGGTAGTCATCGGCACCGAGCTCTAGTCCGAGCACTCGGTCAGCCACCTCGACCCGCGCGGTCACGACCAGAATCGGAACATGCGAACGCTGCCTGAGAGTCCGGCACACATCGAAGCCATCCCGCTCGGGCAGCATCAGGTCCAGCACCACGATGTCGAACTCGTCACGCGCCGCTTCGGCCAGCGCCGCGGCCCCGTCGACGACCCAGCGCACCGCGAGCCCGTACGTCTGGAGGTATTCTTCCGTAAGGCCGCCAATCTTGCGGTCGTCTTCGACCAGCAGCACACGAATAGGCGCGGAATTCATGCTAGAGCTCGCCGTAAGGATACACCATGGGTCTTTTTCTGCCCGATCGACACATTCCTACACAATTCGGACAGACTGCCGCAACGGCTGAGTCTCACGTTTCCCCGACCGTGAATCCTGCTCGTGCCTTGCCCAGCCGTTGGTTGCTCATCGTTGGTCTCGCCTCGCTCGTAGCGTGGCTGGCTGGCTGTCAAAATGCGGGGGCTGGACCCGAGCGGGCGGCGCCACCGGCCGTGGTGAGCGTAGCAACGGTCGAGAAAAAGACCGTTCCCGTCGAAGTGCACGCCATCGGTACCGTCGAAGCGGTGAGCACGGTGGCCATCGTCCCGCAAGTGACTGGAAGGGTCATGAGCATCGGCTTCGCAGAAGGCAGCAAAGTCAAGAAGCATGACCCGCTCTTCACGATCGATACGCGACCGTACAGCGCTTCGCTCGCGGCAGCGCAGGCCGAGCTCGCGAAGCAGCAAGCCTTGGCAGAACAGGCAGCCGGCGAGGCCGAGCGCTACGAAGCCCTGGCGCGTGAGGGCCTGGCCACCGCCGAAGAAGTAGCCAGGCGAAAGGCCGACATGAAATCCTTGGCAGCCGCCGTAGAAAGCGCGCGGGCACAAAGCGCAAGCGCGAGCCTCAACGTGCAGTTTGCCACCATCCGGTCTCCGATCGACGGCAGAACCGGCCGCGTACTGGTGCATGCGGGCAACGTCGTGCATGCGGGCGACACCGAGCCCATGGTGGTCATTCGCAGCCTGTCTCCCGTGAAGGTCACGTTCACCATTAGCCAAGATCTGTTTCCCGAGCTCCGCCAACGATTCACCCAGGGGCCCATCGAGGTGCACGCCAAACCCCGTGGCAAGGGTGCCAAGGAGGCGCGTGGGCAGCTCACGTTCATCGACAATACCGTGGACCAAGCAACGGGTACGCTGGCTCTCGCTGCGACCTTTGCCAACGAGGCCGAAGAGCTGTGGCCGGGTAGTTTCGTTGACGTAGCCTTGGTCTTGGGCGTCGACCAAAATGCGGTAGTCGCTCCAGAAGCCGCCATTGCCGAAGGGCAGCAAGGGGCGTACGCGTTCGTCATAGACAAGCAGAATACGGCGCACTTACGCAAGGTCGAGGTCCGGCGTCGCACCGAAACCGAGGCCATCATCCAGTCCGGGCTCTCCCCTGGTGATCGGGTGGTCGTCGACGGGCTGGTGCGCCTCAAGCAAGGCAGTCGTGTGCAGATCAAGTCGGGACCTGCCACGAAACAAGGTGAGCCCGGCGCTGGAGCGAGCGGCTCGTGAACATTTCTAGGCCATTCATCGAACGCCCCATCGCCACGTCGCTGGTGATGCTTGCGCTCCTGGTGTTCGGAGTCATGGCGTTTCTGCGGCTGCCGGTCAGCCCGCTGCCGGATGTCGACTTCCCGACCATTCAGGTTTCTGCAACGCTGCCGGGAGCCAGCGCCGAAACCATCGCGGCGTCGGTCGCCACTCCGCTCGAGAACGAGTTTTCGGCGATCGACGGGCTCGATTCCATGAGCTCGCAAAGCTCGCTCGGCGCGACGAACATCACTTTGCAGTTCGACTTGGCGCGCGACTTGGATTCGGCGGCTCAGGACGTGCAAAGCGCCATCTCGAGGGCGCTGCCGCGGCTGCCTCGCGACATGAACACGCCGCCCAGCTATCGCAAGGTCAATCCTGCCGATCAGTCCATTCTGATCCTTTCGATCAGCTCGAGCACATTGCCGCTCTACGTGGTCAATGAGTACGCCGAAACCCGCTTGGCTCAGAGCATCTCGACCGTCCGGGGTGTTGCCCAGGTCCAGGTGTTCGGACCGCAGAAGTACGCGGTGCGCGTCCAGGCCGATCCAGATCGCCTGGCGGCGCGCGACATCGGCCTCGATGAAGTGGCAGCGGCCATCCAAGAAGCGAACGTCAATCTGCCCACGGGCACGCTGTATAGCGGCAGCAAAGCATTCACCATCGAGGCCAACGGACAGCTCGACGAAGCCGCGGGCTACCGCGATATCACCGTTGCCTATCGCAATGGCGCACCAGTGCGCATCTCCGACGTCGGTCGTGTGCTCGACAGCGTCGAGAATGACAAGACGGCAGCCTGGCGCGGCAACCCCCGCAACATCGAACGCGCCGTCGTGCTGGGTATTCGCAAACAGCCCGGAGCCAATACCGTCGAAGTGGCCGAGGCAGTGCTCGGGCTGTTGCCTCGATTTCGCGAAGAAATTCCCCCGGCCATCGACGTCGAGATCCTGTTCGATCGCTCCATTACGGTCAAAGAAGCCGTGCACGACGTCGAATTCACGTTGCTGCTCACGCTCGGGCTCGTGGTGGTGGTCATCTTCCTCTTTCTCAGACGCCTCTCGGCCACGGTGATTCCCAGCCTGTCGATGCCGCTCGCGATCTTGACCACATTTGCCGTGATGTACTTGTGTGGCTTTTCGCTGAACAACCTGTCGTTGATGGCGCTGACCTTGAGCGTGGGGTTCGTCGTCGATGACTCCATCGTGGTGCTCGAAAACATCGTGCGACACATGGAGCAGGGGAAGTCTCCGCTTCAGGCCGCACTCGACGGCTCGCGCGAAATCGGATTCACCGTCGTATCCATGACGATTTCGCTGGTGGCGGTGTTCATTCCGTTCCTGTTTCTGGGCGGCATCGTAGGCAGCTTGTTCCGAGAGTTCTCCGTGACCATCGCGGTGGCTATCTTGGTATCGGGCCTGGTCTCGTTGACGCTCACGCCAATGCTCACCGCGCGCATGCGGCATCCATCGGAACGCAAGGCTCCTGGCCGCTTGTCACGCGCGATCGAACGCGGGTTCGACGGGCTACACGCCGTCTACTCGCGTACGCTCGCCTGGACATTGCGTCGACGGCGCTGGACGCTTCTGGTGACGGCGGTCACGCTGGGCGCCACGGTATGGCTGTTCCAGATCATCCCCAAGGGCTTCTTCCCCACTGAAGACGTCGACCAGCTGTTCGTGGAAAGCGAAGCCGTGCAAGGCATCTCGTTCGAGCAGGTGGTCGAACAGCAACAAAAGGTCGCACGCATCGTCCAGGCCGATCCGGACGTGGCGGCCTTCATGTCCACCGCGGGCGCCCGCGGTACGCGCGGCGGCTCGAACCTCGGCAATATGTACGTGCGCCTCACGCCGCGCGCGGAACGTGAGCGTAGCGCCGAACAGGTCGCGGGCGACCTCCGCAAACGCCTCGCCGAAGTGCCCGGCATGCAGACCTTCGTGCGGCTTCCCCCACCTATCCGGATCGGGGGACGCCTCACCAAGAGCGAATACCAGCTCACTCTGCAATCGAACGACACCAATGTTCTCTACGCCGCAGCGCCCATGCTGGAAGCCGAGCTCAAGAAATCACCGGCTTTCGTGGACGTGACCAGCGACCTTCAGCTCGAAAACCCCATGCTGCAGGTCAACATCGACCGCGACCGCGCCGCACGCCTGGGCTTGTCTGCAGCCCGCATCGAAGACGCGCTCTACAGCGCCTACGGCTCACGGCAGGTGTCCACCATTTTGGCGAGCAACGCGAGCTACCAGGTCATCTTGGAGCTAGACCCTCGTACTCAAACCGATCAAAGCGCGCTCGACCGCCTCTACCTGCGTTCGAGCAACGGCAGCTTGGTGCCCATGAGCTCGGTCGCCAGCCTCGAGCAGGCCGTAGGCCCCCTCACAGTCACTCACTCGGGACAATTGCCAGCCGTCACGGTCTCCTTCAACGTAGCCGAAGGCCATTCTTTGGGCGCCGCAGTCGAAGAAGCGGCGCGAACCGCTCGGCGCGTCTTGCCCGACAGCATCTCGACGCAGTTCCAAGGTGCTGCAGAGGCCTTTCAATCGTCCTTTCAGGGGCTCGGGCTTTTGCTGCTCGTGTCCATCTTCGTCATCTATTTGGTCTTGGGCATTTTGTACGAAAGCCTCACGCACCCGCTCACCATTCTATCAGCGCTGCCTTTCGCCGGTTTGGGTGCGCTCCTGACACTGATGCTGCTCGACATCGACCTGAACGTGTACTCCTTCGTCGGCATCATCCTCTTGGTAGGCCTGGTGAAGAAAAACGGCATCATGATGGTCGACGTGGCCATCGAGGAACGTAAGCGCGGAGCCAACGCGCAAGAAGCCATCTACCACGCCTGTTTGGTCAGGTTTCGCCCCATCATGATGACCACCATGGCAGCGTTGTTCGGCACTTTGCCCATTGCCCTCGGCATCGGCGCCGGCGCCGAGTCGCGCCAGCCCCTCGGCGTGGCGGTCGTGGGCGGCCTTTTGTTTTCACAGCTGCTCACCCTCTACGTGACACCGGTGCTGTTCTTGTACCTCGAGCGCCTCAGCAACTGGTTCGCGCAACGGCGGCAACACAAGAGGTTCCGCACACCAGAACCCGCCATCGCCGAGTGACGCAATCCCGAGCCCGTTCTCAATGAACCGCAAGAACGCTAAAGACGCCAAAAACATCAGTGTTTGCAGCGTTCAACTGAGCCTATGGAGGAAGCTCTGGTCTGCTGGCATGTTCTTGGCCGTTGCTTGCGGGCAATCCGAGCGCAATCAACAACCACCCCCAAGCGAAGAAGGGGCGGGTGCCTGGCCGCCCATTCCTGAGGAGTGCACCGGGCTTGCTACGGCCTACTTGGCGGAGGATTGTCTCAAAGTGCTGCATGCCGCATGCAGAGCACAAACCACTGAGCAGAGCTGCGCCGCACAGGGCAAGGCGATAGTGGGCGACTACGAGATGTCGTGCACTTGGGTCCCGGTCGTCACCTACCAGAACGGTGAGAACTGCTCCGTCGAGTCGGTGACCTATCGCTGCGAAGCCTGGATGAACCCCGAGCAGCTCGGTCTCCCGTGCCCCGACCCCTGCGAGTTCGAGCCCGATCTCTGGTCCGCCTGGAGTGCCATTCCTGCGGAACGGGAGCTATTGAAGATCTGTGGTCCTCCGGTCGGCCCGTGGCTGGTTAGGGGTGAGGCGCGCGAGAAGTGGGGCACCTACATCTTCACGTGCCTGGACAACGGAACCCCACCGCCCCCAGCACTTTGCGACTGCACCCCTACTGCTTGCGCAGCCGTCGCGCAGTCAGACAACGAGTAGCGTCCGGTGTCGAAGACGAGCGCCGTGTAGTCGAGTAGCTCCCGGCAGAGCACACCGGTGACGCCGTCACGCTCGGAGAACGAAACGAACTTGTGGAGCAGGTGCCCAGCAAATCTGCCGCTGTTCCATTGTCCAGTATTCCAGCGCTCGCGCGCGGTCGTTCACCAGGATGCCCTTCAGCGCGCCGTACAGGGGGCTCGCGCGTCATGCGCTGGCTGACGTGATAGACGATAGACGCCAATCAGCGTCGCCATGATGGCTATCAGTCGGGGCCCGAATGGGTACGACGGGATCAATTCATCGTCGTAGGCGGCGCGCGTCGTGGCTCCTGGGAGTCAAGGATTGTCTCACAGCCCCGCGCCTACGCTGCCCAGACATGCGATGTCGGCGCGTGATCTCCCCTCACGTCGCGGCAGTGCACGGTGGGTGATCTCGAGCACGATGTCCTCGAGCTGCTCCAGGT
>CBFGRJ010000396.1:0-6906 GCA_965651135.1 uncultured Myxococcales bacterium | reverse complement strand
GGAAGTCGCGCTGGTCGCCGTTGACGGCCTCCCTTCGGTGCGCCGCCTCGCGCACCCCATGACCGTCATTGATTCTTGCTATTGCCTCGATTCACGCTGACTCGAGGTTGGACTATGCACAGGCCTTTGCCCAACTGTTCGGCGTCGGCCTCCAACCGGGCACGCAGCATGTCGAGGTCGGTTTTCTTGGGCGTAAACATCAACTTGACCCCATCTTCCACATTCTCGGCGGTCACTGTGACGGCGATGGGAGCCGATTGACCGGCAGCAGCCTCCGATTTGGCCACAGGCTCTTGCTGCGAGCCCTTCTCGCCCGCTTGCTTCGATGACGTAGGGTCCGGTGCTCCGGTCGTCTCCCTGGTACTGACCTTCTCAGCGGGACGATAGCTATCCGTGGACTTTGCCATTTCGTGAGCTTTGCGCTGAAGCTCAGGGACTCGCTCCTCCTCGTTGGTCGTGACTAGAACCAGAAGCTTATTCGCCTGCTGCTTCACCTCCGCGTCGGCACCCGCCACCTCCATGGGGCAGAGGCCCGTGTCCGCGTCCAGAGGCGCGTCCGCCGGATCGCTCGGTCCGGACCCAGCGACTGAAGCCAGCGCCTGAGATACCTCGAGTCCCAACTTGCTCAAACCAGCTTGCAGCGAGTCGGTACTGGTGCCGATGGTGCCTCGCATTTGGTCCCATTCGGCGGGCGTCGCATTCTCGGCCCGCTCGAGCTCTGCCTCGAGCCGATTCTTTTCCTGCTTCAGCTCGAACAGCCGCTGGCTCCAACCGGCGTGCTCATCGGTGCTGACGTACTGCTTTTCGTTGTCCAAACGGGTTTGAAGGTGCTCGATGTCAGTTTGCACTTCCGAGAGCCGCGCCCTGGTTTCTCTCAGGAATTCGCCGCGCTCTTCGGCAAGCTCCTCCTGCCGTAGCTCCGCGTAGCTTGGTGGCGGCGTATTGCTACGTTCACCTGAGCAGCCCTGCAAGGCAGCCAACATTGCGCCGTATCCAACAACCGATGCTAATGAACGCATGTCTTCCTCCGATTCAGATCGATTCGGGCGAATGTTCGCCGGAGCGCCGTCGTGTGCAGGAGCAGTGCCAAGTCGTCCCTTGTGCGCAAAGCAGGGGCGCTAACGAGCTCTTGGCGTGTATTTACCGCCGCTGAGACGCGGATTATGCGCGCGCCGGTGCCGCAAACTGTCTCAGCGGGGCGCTCTGCCGCGCCCAGCGCGACATTCAGCGCTGCCTGGAGTGACCGACACGCCGCAAACTATGACGGCAAGAAGCGTTCCCTACGGTGGCTCGCCTATTGCAATCAAAGGGGGGGATGAACCGCGCGCGTGAGCGAGGACCAGCATCATGAATCGACACTACACGGGAATAGGACTCGCCTTGCTGATCATGATCGTGGCTTTCGTGATCGCTCTGGCGCTGGGTAGCAAGTTGATTGCATTTGGCGCGTTGATTGTCGGATTGGTGATGATGTTCGTGATGGGAGTTGCTTACATGCGCCCTCGCGGACACACGCCCGAGCATCACGCCGAAGTGGACCGCATCGTCAACGACACCAATCCCTAGCTCATCCTTCGCCGGGCGCGCACGCGCGGGTCATTGTGTCAGTTTGCTACGAGGTCCGCGGGGCGAACACGCTCCCATCGCTTTCATCAGAGGTTCGTGAGCGGCATAGATCGTGCGTCACTTTGCCGAAAAAGCATGAATTCGGAAGGATGTGGGCAGGTGACGTGCCGGCCCGTTGCAGCATGACTAATAGCACGCAGGGGCTGCCTCGGCAGTTCGAACAACGCACGCCGTGGTCGAGGCCCAGCCATGAAGTCGAGGAGGCCGAACCCAGCAATCGTTTGATCGTATTGTCCAATCGAGGCCCGGTACGCTTGGAAGAATCGCATTGGGTACGCTCGTCCGGCGGTCTCGTGACAGCGCTCGACCCGCTGCTGCGGCGCTACGGGGGGCTGTGGGTCAGCGGTGGAGAAGAAGCGGCAAACGGACCAACGGCGGATACAATTCCGGACGTGGGGTATCGTCAGCATTTGGTCATGTTGCCGGAATCAGTGAAAACCGGATTCTACTCGGCGTTCTCCAACGGAGTCCTGTGGCCCACGCTGCATGGGTTCCCCTCGATGGGGCATGTCGACGACGCGCCCTGGGAAGACTATGAAGCTGCCAACCGCGCGTTCGCCGAAGCGGCGCTGGAGGATACGAGAGAGGGAGATTTGCTATGGGTGCACGACTACCACTTGATGCGCACCCCTTTGCTTTTGCGAAACACTCAGCCCGATCTTTGTATCGGGTGGTTTTGTCATATCCCGTGGCCTGCTAGCGATCAATTTGCCACTCTTCCCTGGCGGCGAGAATTACTCGAGGGGCTGCTCGGAGCGAATGTCGTTGGATTTCACTCCGCTCGATACGCTGCCCATTTTCTCGAGTGCGCTGCCGAGTTCACGGATGCGCGCGTGGATCGCGAGTCGCAGTGTGTGCACACCCAGCATGGGCGTACGCAAGTCATCGTGGCGCCCATCGGTATCCCGACGACCGATATTGCCGAGCTTGCTGCTTCTGACGAGGTGAGGAGTCAAGCGTGCGAGTTGAAGCGGGCGGTGAATGGCCGGCGCATCGTGCTTGGGGTCGACCGGCTCGACTACACCAAAGGCATTCCCGAACGGCTGTCGGCGTTCGCCAGATTGCTCGAGCAACACCCACACTACGTGGATGAGCTCGTGTACATCCAGATCGTGGTGCCTAGTCGTGAGACCGTTGGAGCATATGCCAATCTCAAGGAAGATCTGGACAGGCTCGTCGGACAGATCAATGGTCAGTTCAGCCGCACGGGCCAGGTGCCCATTCATTACATCTACCGCAGCCTCGATGCGCTGGAGCTCTATGCTCATTATGCGGCAGCGGACGTCGCATTGGTGACGCCTTTGCGGGACGGGATGAACTTGGTAGCCCTCGAATACATCGCCTCGAGGACCGACGAAAATGGTGTCTTGGTATTGAGTGAGTTCGCCGGCGCCGCGGAGCACCTTGGCCAAGCCTACCTCGTGAACCCGTACGACGTGGAGAGTGTCGCTACGGAGCTGGCCCGCGCATTGAGCGCGCCCGCCGACGAGCTTCGCTCACGCATGCGAGCACTGCGCGAGGCTGTGGCACTGTTGGATGTGCACGCGTGGGCCGACCGGTTTCTTCGTCAACTGCGCGCTTGTCGCCATTCTGTTGCGCTGGGGTCCGGGGCGCGCAGCCCTGTGTAGGGCTCAATTGGAGTGGGGCGGGGTGAGGTGGTGCGAGTTATTTGCCGCCACGAGCGTCAGGAACGCCAAGTTTTCGGTCTTGGCGGTTTGTTGGGGGCGCTCCGTCGATGGCGTCGGTGGTACGTGCGTTGCAGAGCGTTTGCCGAGGTGCGTGGCATGATCGGCATTTTCAGCACTCCCCGAAGGTCGAGGGATTCACGAGGGAAATCGATGAGCGGTCGGTTGGGTCATGGGTGCCTGACTTCCGTGCTGCTGGTTCTGTTGGCTGTTGGCTTGGGTGGACCCGTCTCCGGCCATGAGCGAGGGCGGACAGCCGGCGATCCGAGCAGCTGCGAACAGGACACACCCATCCCGCTGCGCCTCGACCAAGCATACCGCCGCGACCTGCTGCCCGAGGGTGTTCTCGACCCTGAAGACGCAGCGTCGGGATTCATTTACTTCAAACCATCGCGCCCGCCGGAGTCCATCTACGTGCGGGTGACGCGATCGCTTGCGGCGGATGGTCTGCCGATTGTAGCACCTGCGCGCGTGCAGAGCATCACCGCGCTTTCGTCCTAGCCATGGATTCGGCACACGAAGTGCAAGCTCGAGCAAGGGGAGTGCCATTCCGCGAAGTCCCAAATCTGGAGAAAGCCCTTGATTGAAAAGAACGATATCTTCGAGCTACGGAAGAGGGTCGGAGCCATGCAGCGCCCGATTCTCTCGCTTTACGCAGACGTTCACGTCGGTAGGAAAGAAACACTACGAGAGCCCGTGATCGTGCGCGTAAAGAACACGTTGCGTGAGCTGCCGCAGCTTCCGCACGCGATCGCAGGCAAGGTGCTAGCCTACTTCGAGTCTCGCTCCCCGACCGGGCGATCGCTGGCTGTATTCGCGAACAAACGCCAGTTGGAAGCTCTCGAGTTCGATGCGGCGTTCATCGATGACTCCGCCAGTGATCGATTGAATGCTCGCTTCGGCGAGCCTTATTTGACGCCCTTGGTAGCCGCGATGAACGAACACGAGCCCTATGCCATCGTCTGGGCGGATCGCGACAACGTGCATGTTTTCGAGCTGTTCATGGAACAAGCCGAGCCGTTGTTTCGGATGACGCGGCCGCCGGTGGCCGGCGAAGCAACGGAGGCGATTGGCCAGTCCGAGAACCGGATGCCTCAGGGGGTCGCTCGTGTCAACCCACCGATGGCGCGAAGCGCCAACACGATAGGTTTCAAGCAGAGCGGTCCCAAGTTCATCGCGGACCGCGGAGACGCCGCGAAACAATTGGCTCACGAGCATATAGCACACGCGCAAATCGAGTTCTACGCCGAATGTGGCAGGCGGCTGCGTGAGACCATGGCCAAACATGGCTTGCAGCACGTGGTCATTCTCGGACCAGAGCGCGATCGACACGCTTTTCTGTCGGCTCTGCCTGGCGATGTGGCGCGCAAGGTAGGCGCGCTAGCTCCGGGCAATTCGAAGGCACCTGCAACGGGTAGGGAAGTCGTCGAATTGGCCAGGCCGCTAGTGGCCAAGGTCATAGCCGAAAGCAAGCGCGAGCTGTTGCATGCCATCGAAGAAAACGGTGTTCACGGCGTGGAACAGTCGCTGGCGGCGCTGCAACAGGGCCGTGCCCATACGGTCGCCGTGGCCAAGTCGTTGGATCGCGATCTGTTCGTCGACCAAGCCACGGGCTATGTCAGCTGCCGCGAAGCGGAAGCGAAGAGCTCGGATGCACACCTCGTCGGCAAGGTTCGGCTCGCCGATAGCCTACCCGAATTGGCGGAGCGCTGGGGTGCTGAGGTGACCTTTATGCATGGGGAAGATGAGCGAACGCTCATCGACAAGTTCGGCGGTATGGGAGCGTTGCTACGCTGGTAGTCGTTGCCGGGACTAGTCTCCAAGGCTAATGGCGATGTGCCCGCCTGCTGCTACCCAAGACAGCGACTCCGTCGGTGAGGCGGCGTTGATGCGGTTGAGGCTCACATGCGCGCCTAGGTCGATCCAAGGCAATAGGGTGAAATCCAACGCCGCTCCAGCGTCGTAGGCTAGATCGGTTTCGGAGACGTCATTCTCATAGGCGTCGTAGGAGAAGTGGCCGACGCCCGCATGAACGAAGACACTCGGCTGCAAGATCAAACCCAGCGCAAGGCGACCGCCTGCGAGCGCGCGGTAAGCCGTGGCTCCAGCGCTCCCACCAAAACTGTGGTAGCTGGCCCCGAGCTCAGGAGTCAGTTCGATGAGCCACAGGTCCCACGTGTTGCCCAGTCTAAGTCCGGCTCCCCAACCGTTCCCCACTCGAGGGGTGTCGTCGGGCAAATTCGCTTCCACGTCGATGGCTAGTTTTCCCTCCGCCAGTGCCCGACCGGGGGCGACTGCCAGGGTGACAAGAGCCGCGACAAACGCGGCCAGTGCTCGCAAATGATTCATCGGAGAATGCTTCATGACGACGCCGGCCGAGCGCTAGTCGAGTTGGCGGTGGAGGGATGGATCACTGTTGACTCGTCGGCGTGCTTCTGAATCGGGAATGCCCTGCTCACGCAGAATACCCAGAATGGTTTTGGCGTTCAGCGAGCCGTGGCCCGTGCGCGGCGAACGCGAGCGCTCACCGTTGGGAACGGGGTCCGTCGGAGGACGCTGGGTCTGATTCGTGGTTCGTTGCTCTGTCATCGCGCTCCTCGTGGTTCCGTTTGTTTACGACAGTGATCTTGGAATGGGCAAAAGTCATAGCGATTATGATGCCAAGCGAACGCGTTCGGTCAGCGGATCACGGTGGCTGTCACAATCCAATGCTTGCTGAATTCGCTGTTTGCTGTGCGAAAATCTGCGGCTTTGACTGACGCCTCGAGGCTCCTGATTGCCACAGGCTGGGCACTCCATTGCGGCGAGATGCGACGACTGGGGCAGTTCGCGGCGACACGGGCCACACCTCTTTCGAGGGTTGAGGACCGCCTTTCGCAGGTTGCTGGACCACCGGCGGGTGCTAGTTTCTTTGTTATGGTCGTCAGCGAGATCATGACTCCGGCGCCATATACGATCGAAGTCACCCAGTCTGCGCGCGAAGCGATGCTTCAATTGAGTATGGCTGATATTCGGCACCTGCCGGTGCTCGACGACGGCACGCTCGTAGGCATGGTCAGCGATCGAGATCTGCGGGGGCTGTCGGCTCAAGTGCTGACCGGCGGCGACCTCTCGGACATGCTCGATGTGCCCGTTTCCGAGATCATGAGTAGCGATGTCCTCACGGTAGCGCCGGAGGCCGACGTCACGGAAGTCATAGAGCTGATGTTGGAGCACCGGGTGGGTGCGTTGCCCGTCGTTAGCGACAGCCAATTGCTGGGTGTCGTCAGCTACGTGGATGTTCTGCGCGAAGCACAGTCGGCCCTTGGCTGAGCGCTGGGCTGGTTTCATCAGAGGTGCCAGCACCAAAGTCAGGAATGACGAAAGCCGAACTGGTGGGCTTGTAGCGAGGCGGGTATCAGTTGCGGGCTCCTGAGCCAATCCAGCGCTAGCAGCCGTTCGCTGAAGTCAAAGACTCGGATACGGTCGGAGAACAGAGGTTTCGCTGCCTCGGCCATTAGGTGTTGCATGAGACTGTTGCACACGATGGCGAGCTTTGCGAAACGGTATTGCTTGTCTGCAGCTGTCCAAATACGCTGAACCAGAGCGCAGGGAT
>CBFGRJ010000395.1:0-6909 GCA_965651135.1 uncultured Myxococcales bacterium | reverse complement strand
GCGGGCTTTGCTGCCGGCGTGGCTGCCGCCGCACCTCCTGCTGGAGCTGCTGGAGTCGCGGCACCAGGCTTCCCCTGAGGCTGCGTTGCCGGAGTGGCCCCAGCTGCAGGCGTCGCGGGCTGTGCGGGCGCATGGCTTCCAGCCGCTGGCGCGGGCGGGGCTAATGGGGTTGCCGGCGCGCCTGGCAGCGTGTGGAACTGCAGCTCGTCTTTCATGAACAGCGGCACCAATACGCGATGTCGCTTCGAGTCGTACCCGATGTCCGCCGGCGACTCGATGCCACTCAGCACCTCTTTGAATTGCTCTCCCGGCTTGCCTTGGTAAATGGCCTTGGCCTCCCAACTCGAAACCAGAACAGAACCGTCGTTGGCCTTGATGATGCCATCGAGCGAGCCCTTCGGCAGGTTCTGGGCCTTCTCCTTCTTTCCGTCTTTGGTGACGTAGTAGAGCTCGTTGCTCTTGTGGGTGAGCACCCAAGCCCCGTTCTCATCGGGTAAAATCCCGTTGGGCCAGCCCATGGTCTTGTCTTTCATCACCGCTTTGGCTTGCATGTTGGACACCAAGAACACGCCGTCGCTGTTGGTGGCCTCGGCACCGTTCTCGCCGAATTTCATGCCGCTGTCGGTGAGCCACACGCCCTTGCCGCTCGCGTCAGGCGCCACGTCGTTCAAGAAGGTCGCTCCGCCGACGCCCACCTTGCCGCGAGGCTTCCCGGTCTTGCGGTCGAACAAGCGAACCCACTTGATGTCGGTCACGTACAAGAGGTCACCCACGATGGCCATGCCCTTGGGTGCATCCAAGTTCACGTCGGGCTTTTCGCCGTCGATCCATTTGAGCTCGACGATCTTGCCGTCGGGCGAAACCTTGGAAATGAATCCGTTGCCATCGGCCTTGGTGGGATCACCATTGACGTTGCTGACCAAGTAAATGTCTTCGTCAGGCACATAGAGAATCGACTCGGGTGTCTTCAGCCCCGCGTCTTTGACGATGACGGGCGGAGGCAATTGGGGAGCTTCGGCCACGGGCTCTGCAGCCGGGGGCGGGGCCGTGATGGGGGCTGGAGCCGCTGGTGGCGGCGGTGCGGGTGGAGGTGCTGCCGGCGGTTCCGCGGGGGCGCAGCCCAGGCTCCAGAGTACGCTTGCGCTTGCGGCCAACAGTCGAGTCCGAACCCTTAGCGTGACTGGACGCGTCTCATTCATCGTGAACCTCCTCTTGAGTTGTGGTCGATTGGGCGGGCAGCCTAGATCACGCGTGTCCATGGTCGCAACGCCGGAGTAGGATTAATGGCGGCGAGGTTTCGCTGTGGTTGAATCCAAGCTTGGTGCTTGGCGCGGGGGCCGACTTCCGGCAAAAAAAGCACGGCCGGCCCCGAAATCCGACAGGTTTACCGCTGCCGTTGTTGCTCGCGTTAGGCTTACACTCGGAGCGTGGCACCTTTGAAGCACCTTAGCATCCCCGTTTCCGAACTTAGCCTCGACAAGAACGCGCTGCGCGACAGCTTCGTGAACCACGTTCAGCATACGCAAGGCAAGCACCCGAAAGCGGCGACAAAACTCGATAAGTTCAACAGTCTCGCCCGAACCACCCGAGATCGCCTGTTCGATCGCTGGACGCGCACGTGGCAGGAGCGCGTCGTGCTCAAGCCGAAGCACGTCTACTATTTGTCGCTCGAGTACCTGCTCGGTCGCTTGCTTGCCGACAGCCTGCACAACCTCGGAATCTACAAAGAGGCGCAGCAAGCCATGCAGGAGCTGGGCATCGACATGGATGAGCTCTTGAACGAAGAGCGCGACCCCGGCTTGGGCAACGGCGGTTTGGGTCGCCTTGCTGCTTGTTTTCTCGACTCGCTCGCTACCTTGGGCGTGCCGGCTATGGGTTACGGAATGCGATACGATTACGGCATTTTCCGGCAAGACATCGTCGACGGGGAGCAGCACGAAAATCCGGATCTGTGGTTGCAGTTCGGGACGCCTTGGGAGGTCGGTCGCCCCGAGCGCATTTACGATATCCATTTCGGCGGCCGAGTCATTCAATACACGGGGCACGATGGCCGTCCGGTTCACGAATGGATTGACACTGTTCCGGTGCGAGCCATGGCCTACGACTACCCGGTGCCGGGCTACCGCAATGGTGTCGTGAACACGTTGCGCCTGTGGAGTGCCAAGGCCACGCGCGAGTTCGACATCCAGTACTTCAACGCCGGCGACTACATGAAGGCGGTCGAACGGCAAAGCGCGGTGGAGAACATCACGCGCGTGCTGTATCCGAACGACCATCAGGTGCAGGGCAAAGAGCTGCGATTGAAACAACAATTCTTCCTGGTTTCCGCCACCTTGCAAGATGCTTTGCGACGGCATCTGGAGCTGTTCGACAGCCACGACTCGCTTCCGGACAAGATCGCCTTTCAGCTCAACGACACGCATCCCGCGCTGGCAGTGGCCGAATTGATGCGGCTCTTGTGCGACCAGTACAAATACAGCTGGGGCAAGGCTTGGGAAATCACTAGGGCCTCAATCAACTACACCAACCACACGTTGATGCCCGAAGCCTTGGAGAAGTGGCCGATTTGGCTGCTCGAGCGTGTGTTGCCTCGACACTTGCAGATTATCTATCAAATCAATCATGAATACTTGGAGGGCGTGCGTAGCAAATTCCCGAACGACGAAGAGCGCATCAAGCGCGTCAGCGTCATCGGCGAAGAGGGCGAGCGGACCGTCCGCATGGGCAACCTGGCGGTGATGGGCAGCAGCAAGGTCAATGGCGTTTCCGCGCTCCATTCACGACTGCTGCGCGAACAGTTGTTCAAGGACTTCTACGATTTCGAGCCGGGCAAGTTCACGAACCAAACCAACGGTGTGACGCCACGGCGCTGGTTGCTTCAGTGCAATCCAGCGCTCGCCGCTCTGATCACCGACAAGATTGGTAGCGGTTGGATCAGGAAGCTCGACGAGCTGGAGGCGCTCGTGCCGTACGCTCGAGATCTCCAGTTCAAGCGCGATTTTCGTGCCATCAAGCAAGAAAACAAGCGCCGTTTGGCTGCCGAGCTGGCTCGTCAACATTCGATCGATCTCAACCCCGAGTTCATCCTCGACTCGCAGGTGAAAAGGCTGCACGAGTACAAACGCCAGCTGCTCAATATTCTGCACGTGATCTCGCTCTACCTGAGCTACCGAGAAGAGCCCTCGCGCAGTGTCACGCCGCGCACGTTCTTGTTCGCCGGCAAGGCGGCGCCCGGCTACGAAGCTGCCAAGCGGGTCATTCACTTGATCAATTCGGTAGCCAAGGTCGTGAACAACGACCCGCTGGTGAAAGACAAGCTCCAGGTCGTCTTCGTGCCCAACTACAATGTCACCTGGGCGGAGCTGATCATTCCAGCCACCGACGTATCAGAGCAAATCTCGACTGCGGGTATGGAAGCGTCGGGGACTGGCAACATGAAGTTTGCTCTCAACGGAGCGCTCACGATTGGAACGCTCGATGGAGCCAACATCGAGATCCGTGAGGCCGTAGGCGCCGAGAACTTCTTTTTGTTCGGATTGACAGCCGAGCAAGTGCAGGCCACCCGTGCTGCGGGCTACGACCCGCAACACCTGTATTACTCGGAGCGTCCGGTGCGCCTCGCGGTGGACGCGATCAAGCACGGGATGTTTTCACCCGACTACGCCGATCGTTTCCAGCCCATCGTCGACAGCCTGCTCTACCAGGACAACTATCTCGTGCTCGCCGACTTCCTCAGCTACCGGAGCTGCCACGAAGCGGTGCTGGCGGCCTACGCGGACACCGAGAGCTGGACGCAGAAAGCCATCATCAATGTGGCGAAAATGGGGCCTTTCTCGAGCGATCGCACCATCTTGGGTTACAGCCGCGAAATCTGGGGCACCGCGCCCTCCACACCACCCGCTGGAGTTTAGCTGTATCAGAGGCGCGCGAGCACGCGCTCGGCTACTTTCTCGCCTATGGTGAAGCTCGAAGTGGCGGCTGGTGACGGCGCATTGCAAAGACTCAGGATGCGTTCACTTTCCTCGAGCACGAAATCGTCGATCAGGGTGCCATCGGGCGCTAGTGCTTGGGCTCGTATTCCGGCGGCTCGGGGGCTGAGCTGATCGGAGCTCACCTCGGGCAGGAGTTCTTGGAGTGCTTTCAGAAACGCACGCTTGCTCAAGGATTGTTTGAGCTCGAGGTACGTTGCCCTGGGATATTTCTTGAGCAAGTTCCAGGTGCCGCGAAATGAAAGCGCCTCGGCCAAGTCACCGGGGTCGAGCTCGAACTTGCCATAGGCTTCGCGTCCCAACGCCAGCGATGCATTCGGCCCACACTCGATGCGACCGGAGATCGTGCGCGTGGCATGCACGCCCAGAAAGGGAAAACGTGGATCGGGGACCGGGTAGATCAGATTTCTGACCAGCGACTCGGCGCCGTTCTTGAGGGTGAAGTAATCTCCGCGGAACGGGACAATGGTCGTGCGCGGATTTTGGCCGCACAGCCTCGCGACTCGATCGGCCTGCAAGCCCGCGCAGTTGATCACGAAATGCGCCTGCAGGTTCTCGGAGCCCGTGTCGAGGACGAGGGTTCCGCGGCGTTCCCGTACTTCGTGGACGCGGGCCCCGAGATGGAGCGCGCATCGAGGTCGCCGTTGCAGGCGCTCGGCGAGCCGCCGGGCGACTCGTGCGAAGTCGACGATGCCGGCGGAGGGCACGTAGAGAGCTCGGAGACCTCGAACGTGAGGTTCCAGCCTCCGAAGGCTGCTTTCGTCCAAGAGCTCGCTGGTGACCCCGTTGGCTTCACCACGGCGCGACAGCTCCAAAAGAGCGGGGACCTGAGCTTCGCTCGTGGCTACGATGACCTTGCCGCAAACTTCGTGGGCGTTGCGTTCACCTTGGCAGAACGCGAGCAAGCGGTCGCGACCGCTTCGGCACAGCGTTGCCTTGAGCGATCCGGGTCGGTAGTAGATCCCAGAATGGATCACGCCCGAATTGCGCCCGCTTTGGTGCATGGCCACGTGCGATTCTTTTTCGAGCACCCCGAGCCGTAGCTCGGGTTCGGCGGAGACCAGGGCCTCGGCGGTGGCTAGCCCGACAATGCCTCCACCGACGATGGCCACGTCCCAAACGCGCTGGTTGTCGGGCATGGGATTCGAGGCATATCACCCACCACTGTAGGCAGCGAACCCCATTTGGCTTGCCGTGCGGCGTTGCTCAGGAGCCTTTCCTCGCGGGGGCGAAAGGCGCTGTATGACCTACCACTGGTCGGGCAGACAGGATATGAGGGCCGGGTATGTTGCTCAAGTACGGTTGCAATCCCCATCAATCGTTTGCCAGCGCCGAGCCTATCGCCAAGGCGCCCATCGAGCTGTTGAACGGCACGCCGTCCATCATCAATTTGCTCGATGCGCTCAACGGCTGGCAGCTCGTGTCCGAAGTGCGGCAGGCGCTCGCGCTGCCGGCGGCGGCCAGCTTCAAACACGTTTCGCCGGCCGGCGCGGCCGTGGCGGTACCGCTCGATGCCGAGCTCGCCAAGGCGTACGAAGTCGACCCAGCCAAGCTGAGTCCGGCGGCTCTGGCTTACGTGCGTGCACGAGGAGCGGACCCGAAGAGCTCGTTCGGAGACTTCGTCGCACTCTCGGAACCCGTCGACGAAGCCACGGCGGAGTTTCTGAAGGGTGTGGTCTCCGATGGCATCATCGCCCCGGGCTACGCGCCCGCCGCGTTGGCAATGCTGAAGCAAAAGAAGCAAGGGGCCTTCATCATCATCCAGGTAGACCCGGACTTCGTGCCTCCCGAGCGCGAATCGAGAGAAGTGTTCGGCATGCGCTTGACTCAGTCGCGCAACGATCGCGTGTTCAAGCTCGGCGATCTCAGCGATGTCGCCGTCGGAACGCTCACCGATGCTGCCAAACGCGATCTCGTGCTCGGCTACGCGACCCTCAAGTACACGCAATCCAATTCCGTGGGTTATGCCAGCGGTGGGCAGATGATCGGCATCGGCGCCGGCCAGCAATCTCGAGTCGACTGCACCAAGCTGGCAGGTCAAAAGGCCGATCTGTGGCAGTTGGGGCGCCATCCCAAAGTGCTCGGTCTGCGCTTCAAGCCTCACCTCAAGCGTCAAGATCGGATCAACTGGCGCGTGCGCTACATCGAAGGCGATCTGACGCGCTTCGAGCGTCAGGCGCTCGAAGCAGCGCTAGAAGTTCCCAGCGAGCCGCTGAGCGAGCAAGAGAAGCGTGAATTCTTGGCTGGGGTCAGTGAGGTCAGCTTGGTGTCGGACGGTTTCATTCCGTTCCGAGACAATATCGATCACGCCCAGCGCCACGGCGTGAAGTACATCGCGCAACCGGGTGGCTCCACGCGTGATGCCGAGGTCACCGAGGCCTGCCGCGAGTACGGTATTGCCATGGTGCACACGCATGTGCGGGCCTTTCATCACTGAAGCGCTCAGCGTCGCGAGTCATGACTCAAGCCAGCTTGTCCGCCATTCAGAGCCTGTTGGATCACTCGTTGCTAAAGCCCACGCTGACGCTGACGGAGCTCGAAATCGGATGCCGTCAAGCCGTTCAGCTCGGTGTCGCAAGCGTGTGCATCTTGCCGTACTTCGTCGAGCGCTGCGCTGAGCTATTGGCGGGCAGCTCCACGCTGCCGACCACCACGCTGGCCTTCCCGCACGGCGTCTTGCCTCTTTCAGCCAAACTTTCCGAGCTCAGTGCGGCGCTCGATGCCGGCGCGCGTGAAATCGACGTCGTGGTCAATCTGAGCCTGGTCGCCAGCCGCGAGTTCGGGCTGGTAGAGCGCGAGGTCCGTGAGCTGACCGGGGCGTGCCACGACCGCGGTGCCCGCATCAAGGTGATCTTCGAAACCTGTACTCTCGAGCTGGATCAGAAAATTGCGCTCTGCGAAATTTGCGGGGCGGCGGGTG
>CBFGRJ010000394.1:0-6935 GCA_965651135.1 uncultured Myxococcales bacterium | reverse complement strand
GAAAGGACCTCGGTCCAACGCCCGAGAAGGGCGGTGTTGTACGAAACTGTCAACATGCTGTTAAGACCGTTTGCCCAACGCGCGACCCCCACGCTGCAGCGGCAGGGCGCCCCGGCTGCTATGGCCAGGCGCCGCGGCTGCTGTGGCCAGGCGCCGCGGCTGCTGTGGCCAGGCGCCGCGGCTGCTGTGGCCAGGCGCCCTTTGGAAGGGATGTCAGTAGTACTGACATGCCCTCGCGAAGGCGGGCGCCCCTTGGAAGGGATGTCAGTGGTACTGACATGCCCTCGCGGAGGCGGGCGCCCTTGGAAGGAACGTCAGTAAGGGATGTGAGTAGTACTGACATGCCCTCGCGACGCGATGGGCCGTGCCTCTAGATGGCCGTGCCTCTAGATGGCCGTGCCCCTAGATGGCCGTGCCCCCAAGTCCGGAGCCGCGCACACCGGACATCGCTTTTTTTGTGGTGGCTTCGTTGGTGAAATGTTCTAGCGGGCGACTTTGCGCCGCGACAAGTGGGTCCGGACACTATGCAGACTGAATCTACGAATGTCGCTGAAGCTCATGGTGTATCGTTCCTGGCCCGCGTGGCCGGTGGTACTGGTCCTGACCTGGGGAGGCGTGGCGTGTAGCTCCGCCGATCCCTCGAATTATCCGTCTGCGAATCAAGCGACCGCAGCGACGAGCGGCGGTATGGGCGGCTCGAACGGGACTGGGTCTAGCTCTACGGGTAACGATGCCAGCGCGGCGTCGAGTGTTGGGGGCGCGGCCACCATGGGCAGCGCCGTCACCGATGGCAGTGGCATGAGCGCGTCTAGTCTCACGAACACCACGGGCACCACGCAAGGGTTCCCCTCGAGCGCGTCGTCGGCGGTGACCGGCAGTGGAGGCATGGGCACTGCGTCGACGAGCACGTCCTCGTCGATGTCGACCACCGGTGGAGTGGTCGTGCCCGAGGCTCCGTACTGCGAGCCGACGGAAGACTGGGATCCCGCGTGGGCAGAGCTCGAGCAAGAGATTTTGGAGATTGTGAACCAGGTGCGTGCGGAGGGCGCTACCTGCGGCGGGCAATCCATGCCGCCGGTGGGGCCCTTGATGATGGATCCCGAGTTGCAATGCGCGGCGCGCATGCATTCGCTCGACATGGCCGAGCGTGACTTTTTCGATCACGACAACCCCGATGGCGATGGGCCGAACGATCGCATGCGCGCAGCCGGCTACATGGGGCGCGGCTGGGGCGAGAACATCGCCGGAGGCAGCAGGACCGCCGAGGGCACCATGGACCAGTGGATGAACAGCGCAGGGCACTGCCGCAACATCATGTCCGGCGACTATACGCTGATCGGCGTGGGCTATTATCCTGGTGGCGAGTTCGGTCACCTGTGGACACAAACCTTCGGCGGCTAGGGCCCTTCGGCGGCTAGGGCTGGGCGAAAAAAAAAGACCCAGTTGCCGGTGCGAAGCAACTGGGCCCTAGGGGTGAATGCGCGGCAAGTCAGTTCTTTGCCTTGCCGAGCAGCTCTGCCGGGAGCAGCGCCTTCAGTGAGTCGGAACCAACGACGATTCGCACCTCGTTGATTTGGCCGGCGATTTCCTTGAAGGCTTCGAGCTCCTTCAGGCGCAGGAGCACGGGCTCCGACGCCATGAGGCGAGCGGTATTGGCCAAAGAACGCGTCGCCGCCGTCTCCTCGCGTCGCAAGATGACGTTGGCAGCCGCTTCCTTTTCGGCCTCGATGACGCGGTTGAGCAGGGTCTTCATGTCACCCGGCAAGACCACGTCCTTCACGCCGACCCGCTCGACACGCACACCGAAGTGGGCGGCCTTGGGCACGACGTCGGTCTCGAGAAAGCGCGTCAGGGCGTCGCGCCCTTCGAGCAGCTCGTCGAGCGTCACGCCAGCCGTGTACTGGCGCGCAGCCAGCTGCACCGCCAGGTACACGAAATCGCGGGCGCCCGAGAGCGTCTGCGTGACGCGTACCGGGTCCTCGATGGCGTATTCTGCCGTCAAGGTGAGGCGCAGCGTGACCTTGTCTCGGGTCATCAGGTCCTGACCGGCGATGCTCACTTCGCTGCGACGCATGTCGACCTTGACGATTTCCGTCGTGGCCTCCGGGTGCGTCCATAGCTTGTAGCGGCCCGGCTCGAGCACGCCGAGCAGGCGGCCTTGCTGGAACTTCAGACCCTTTTCGTGTGCGCGAACGATCACGTCCACGTACTCGGTGCTCGGGATCAGCGCCTCGAGCTCGTCGGTCATCGGCGGCAGCGCGTCCTCGACATGGAACACGGCGAGGCGCACCGAGGCGTCGACCGTCCAGAAACGGTGCACACCCGGGCGCAGGAACACGACCGGCTTGCCGTCGCGGTACAACACACCGCGCTGGAGCGCCTCGAGCTCGACCTCCTGGTACCACTCGCTCGGCAAGAGCGCGCGGACCTCGGGCAACGCGTTGAACACCAGCTGATCGGTGAAGAAGCGCTGTTCGGTCAGCTGGCGACCCCACAGCAAATGGCGCCCCGGACCCAGCGCCTTGCGCGGAAGGCCGTTCTGAAACACGACCACACGCTCGTTCAACTTGATTCGGATTCTCTTGAACATGACGATTGCCTCCTGGCCGATTCCGCCGGCTTGCGGGCGAGCCCCGAACCAGGCCCGCACAAAACGAAGAGGGCCTCGAAGACCTGGGATCCCGACGCCGAGGGCGGGGGAGGAGCCGGCGAGCTTCACGAAGCTCGCCGTTCGGCACCACCGCGCTCGAACGTCACGGCTTCCCGAGCGGCGACGGCAGTGGGCAGAGGCGCGGGAGCTCGGGCGGTCGCCGTGACGATGGCCCTTGCCTGCGCGCCGCGCGCACGACTGTCGGCGGTACGGGAAGTGGTGAGCGCCGAACCGAAGCTCGCGCGCCCAGCCAGAGGATCCCAAGGCCTCCGAGGCCCCGGTTTGGTTTCAAAAAGAACGACGTATCAGGTCGCTCCCCATGCTCTTCCATTGAGCTACTGCCGTCTATCTCGGCAAATCGGATTCGAACCGACAACACTGGGGTGTCAGACATCAGCGCCCGAGGACACAGCTGCCGGACACATGCCGGAGACTTCGAACGAAGTCAGGCGCGCGCGGTGCTGCACTCTGTGTGGACACCAAGATCTGGTCCCCGCCCTCGGATTCGAACCGAGACTATGCCGCTTCTGAGGCGGTTTCCTCTTCCAAGTTGGGATAGACGGGGAGGGTGGAGCTACCGGTGCCAACGACACGATTCGAACGTGCACTGTACGGCTTCTCGGACCGTTGCCTCTGCCAGGTTGGGCTACGTTGGCGTTTGTGCGGAGAGCCGGGATCGAACCGGCCGCCACCTGCTTGTCGGACAGGGCTCAGCACCAGCTGAGTTTCTCCCCGTTGACCGCCCGAGAGTTGAACTCGGCCGCCCCGCTTATCAGGGACCGTCTGCCGCTATGCCATTCGCGAGCTTGGCTGGCAT
Source organism: uncultured Myxococcales bacterium (assembly GCA_965651135.1). Lineage (GTDB taxonomy): Bacteria > Myxococcota_A > Polyangia > Polyangiales > Polyangiaceae > JAICQQ01. Next base: position 3,468 of record CBFGRJ010000394.1, on the reverse strand, counting down.
AAGAAGAAGACGACCATTCTGCTGGAGGACCCACCCGCCGGGCAGGAATCCTGGTCCCTCCCATACTTGACCGCGAGACCCAGCTCGAGCTTCACCTCGCCCGAGTTGCGCCCGTCCTCAACGGAGAGCTTCCCCTGGCTTCGCACGCCAGTGCTCGTCCCTTGAGCTACGAAAGCATCAGCACCCACGGAGAGAATCGAACTCCCATCATCTCGGTTCGAAGCCGAGTGCCTTTCCGTTAGACCACGTGGGCATGTAGAGGCCCGAGCGGGAATCAAACCCACCCTCGACGGGTTGCAACCGCCGTCGTCCTCAGGACATCGGGCCACGTCGTGCGACGACGAACCTCGCGCACTCGGCACGGCCGGACAGAATCGAACTGCCTCCTGCGGATTTGGAGTCCGCTTGGCCACCATGGCCTCGACCGTATCGTGGCGCCCAGTACGGGGATCGAACCCGTCTCGACACAGCGTGACAAGCTGCCGTCCACACCAGCGGACTCACTGAGCAGTACAAGTTGGGGTGGAGTGGGGAATCGAACCCCTGATGCCCGGGTCACAGCCGGCCACGTCACCATGACAACTCCACATGGGTCTGGGTGGTTGGATTCGAACCAACGACTTCCCGCTTACACCCAGTCGGTCCCTCGGGTTCGAATCGAACGAACACCTCCCGCTCTTCAGGCGGGCGCTGCTACCAAGTCAGCTTCCGAGGGAAGGCGCCGCCGTGCGGGTTTCGACCCCGCTATCAGGGCGTAGCCCCAAGGGCAGGATTCGAACCTGCGCTGTCTCGCGTAACAGGCGAGCGCCTTTCCGCTTGGCTACCCTGGGATTGGTTGAGGGCCTGGGACTCGAACCCAGATCGACGGTGTCAGAGACCGGCGTGCTGCCATTGCACCAGCCCTCAATCTCGATGAGTGTTTGCTATGCCCCCCCTGCTTGGCGGAAGACGCTGGAATCGAACCAGAACGCCGAAGCGTCTCTCGGTTAGCAGTCGAGTGCGGTGACCATCACCGCTTCGTCTTCCAGGTGGACCGCGCCCGTGAGGGCGCAGTCCGGTGACCCGAGCAACGCGCGAAGCGTTGACGTCGGATCAGGCTTGGCTCGTGGAGCTCGTGTAAGGAGCCAAAAACGGCTCCCATTCCGCTGGAATTTGACCCGATGGCACCAGCGGAGCGCTGAGGGGCAAGTGCCGCGGCTGGGTCGGCAGGTTCAGGGGGAACATGCCGGCTTCGTCGCAGGTGAGATGACCCTTCTTCGCATTGCATGGCCTGCATGCCGTCACGATGTTGAGAAACGTCGTGCGGCCACCGCGTGCGCGTGGCACCAAGTGATCGTAGCTGAGCTCGCTCCAGCGGAGCTGCTTGCCGCAGTACTGGCACGTGAAGTTGTCGCGCTGGTAAATGTTGACACGCGAGAACTTCACGCACTTCTTGCGAACGGTGAGGTTACGACGCAAGCGCACCACCGCCGGCACTTGCCAGGTGACGGAAGGGGAGCGCAGCTCCTCGTCGTATTCGGCGAGCACGTCGACCGTGCCCTCGTAGATCATTTTGACGGCATCCTGCCAATGCAGGATGCGTATCGGGAAATACCAGGCAGTCAACAGCAATGTTCTAGAAGACATGGTGCACCTCGACGTGGGTGCCGTCGGCAGGAATCAAACCTGCAAGCCGTGAAACGGACCTGGGTTACGGCCAGGCGGACCCATCACCTGTCCAACGACGGCAGCAGTGAAATGGGACGAACAAAATCGGGGTAAACCCGGTCCAGGCGACTGGATTCGAACCAGCGATCTCCGGTTCCCGAAACCGGCGCTTTTGCCAGACTAAGCTACGCCCGGATAGTCACGCCGCACTGTCCCTGAGAGTGTGCTGGCGAATTCCAGCAGTCATCCCGTGCGGCGCGGTCGCTACGGGAAGACTCGAACTTCACTCCCAAGCCCCTATGATAGGCTGGTCCCTCCTCGGGACGTAGCGATGCGTGCGGAGGCGACAATATCGATCGCTCGCCTCCGCAGGATTAGGACAGAGCGCTGCAGCAAGCATGCTGCCCTCACGTCCTGTCGAATTGTCAAAGACCGAGTCGCACACGGCGACCTGGCGCAGAAAAGCCTTGGTAAGAATTAGACTTTGATGAGAATGAGCTTGTGGTCGTATTTCATGGTTCAGTTCTCCCGTTAGAGTTGAGTCGAAGGGCGCACCTCTACTGGCGCACCGCTACTGTTCGGTCTTCAACACGCAGTTGTGCTCGAAGGCGCAGCACTCCCCATGGGCCGCCAGGGGCTCGCCGAAAACTCTATGGGTCGCCAGCGAGTATTGAAGGCGTCGATGAACGAAAGCCCTCGCCGAACCCTGAAAAGCCTTATTTTTGGCCTAAAATGTCAAAAGCCGCCGAGGTCGGGACCTGGGCGGCTTCTACGCGAGAACTCACGGAAAAACCGTCTAGGTCTGACCCTCCAACTGGGTGCTGTCGGGACGGGGGAGGGACCTGCCCCAATACCCATTGGCGCATGGCAGCATACAGCTCTGCTCGAAGCAATCGCGTGCTCCTAGCTGCGCCTGTATGGCCAAATGGATATGTCCGACAAAGTTCATGGTTCGGCTAGTCTATTTGCGCGCAGAGACTTGTCAAGCATTTCGTCGAAGATTTGTGCGACAGGCTCGGTCGGCGGGTGAACGCCCCCGTGGGTTCGGTCGAGCGAGTCGAGTCCAGGTCTAACGTGGAGCTAACTCCCTGATCAAGATCAACGCAAAGCACAAGATCGCAAAACGACCGAGCGCAGGTTGCACCTCTATTGAAGGTGACAGGCTGGTTGTTCTCGACTTCACCCACTCGGCACGCAGCACTTCGCCGCTTCGCCCAGTAGCTTCAAGGTCTGATCGGTCGATCGCTTCGCGCGCCTCGCCCGCTCGAACCCCGAGCCCGCGAAGAGCCTGATCAACATGTCCGCCACCTGCGGACTTGCCAGCTCGCCGCAGCTCGAGCCGTCCGCATGCTGGACCGGACCCCCGTGGTCAACGCACAAGAGCACCCAGTTCGTGGGGGCGGAACGTCTTGCGTGGCGCGAGGAGCTTGACCCCCACGGGGGCGAAGGTCGAGCCGCTGCTAGTGCCATAGAGAGTCCTCCTCCTAGGCGTGCTCGCGAGCCACGGATCGAATCCCTTGTGGGGGCCGAGCGATGCCCAGACTACTCGGCTCGGTGTCCCCGCCCGGAGCGCTACACTTCGCCGCTTCGCCCAGTAGCTTCAAGGTCTGATCGGTCGATCGCTTCGCGCGCCTCGCCCGCTCGAACCCCGAGCCCGCGAAGAGCCTGATCAACCCGTGCCCACGTGTCTGCCACCCGTGGACTCGCAACCTCACCATAGCTCGAGCCGTCCGCATGCTGGAACCGGAGCCCCCGTGGTCAAGTCGCCGTGAACGATGAGCCTGCCCTCATGAATGGCTCGGTGGTGCGCGCCGCACATGA
>CBFGRJ010000393.1:0-6965 GCA_965651135.1 uncultured Myxococcales bacterium | reverse complement strand
AGGTGGACTAGCCTGCCAGACTGAGCGTGTTTGTCCTACACGCCGGTGAAGAAACCAGCAGAACTGCTGCACGCATTGCGCCGAGTTCCCCTATACTCGGCGCGATGCGCTTTGCGGCGGCTTGGTTTTTGGTGCTGATGGTCGCCTGCGCACCAACGCCTGAGCTCGTCGCCAACGCTGGCCACACCCAACATCCGGTCCCCAGCACGAGCGGCACGGCCCCACGAGCGCTGCCGAGCACGCTCGAGCGCAATGACGCAAAGAGCGACGACCCTGGTGCAGCGCCTCACCGGCAAGCGAAGGTCGAAGAGCCTGTACCGAGCCCATTCAAGTCGGCGGTGGTCCATCGTGAACATTCGGTGGCGCGCGTGCTGCTTTACCACAGCATTGGGTCGAGCAAGCTGCGACCCAGCGTGAAAACTCGAGTCTTCGAGCAGCAGCTCGACTGGCTCTCGGCGCATGGCATCGAGGTGATTCGGCTGAGCCAGTTGCTCGATTTCCTCGATGGCGAGCTGCTCTTGCCGCGTCATGCAGTAGTGATCACCATCGACGACGGCGAGGCGAATGGTTATTCCGAGGCGTACCCCCTGCTCAAGGAGCGCGGGCTCCCCTTCAGCTTGGGCATTGCCACCCGAACCATTCAGGAGCACCGGCGGCGCGGCGCGCTGAGTTGGGAGCAGATTAGAGAAATGGTCGATTCCGGCTTGTGCGAGATCGCGTCCCACAGCGTCACGCATCGGGCCATGACCTTGTTACCGGACGAGGTGGCTACGCACGAGCTGGCGCGCTCGCGAGAGATCCTGCTCGAACAGTTGAATCTCACGCCCGAGGCGTTTTTCTATCCTTTGGGTGATCACGATCGGCGGATTCGGCGTCTCACGAAGCAGAGTGGTTATCGTGCCGCATTCGTCGCACATGGTGGTCCGGTCGTACTGAATACGCCGCGTTTCTGGATCCCACGCTACGACGTGAAACCGGATCTTCCGATGCGCACCTTCCGCAGCTACTTCAATCACGGCATACGCATGCTGGACGACGGGCCCGGCGCGGTAGCTCGACAGTAAATGCGATCTTTTTTTCGTCTCAGATTGTACCTGGCCTGCCGCTCGCCCCAGGCCGGGCTAACGAACTCCGCAGTGTTTCTCGACGACTAGGAGCGCTCGCCGTTCGAAGGTCAATTGCGCAATGTGTGCACCCGGCAGGTTTGTCGAGGTGTCAATCGTTTTCGGCTTAGCCTGTACTAAGCCTGCACCTAGGGGCGGCCGTTGATCTGGCTGACCGCCCATGTTGTTCAGTTACCTCACGCCGGCCGACCCCGAGCACACCGATGATGTGATGGTCCTGGAGGCTCCGCTCGAGTGTTTCGACCTCGATCGACCCCTGATTTTAGCCGACGAGCTGCACATCGCGGGCGCGGTGGCGTTTGCCACCTCCTTCGGGTTCTCGGGTGTTTCGCTGCTCGAGTGGGCGCTGGTGCAAACCTTGGGAAGCCCAGACGACGACACGTATTGGGACGAGGCGGTTCCAGACAGCTTGTTCCCCGGGAAATCTTGAACGCTTAGGCTTCCGGCCCGGGGCCCCGTCGGCCACGGGTGCCTGACTGCAGAGCGCTGTGCTCGAGCCGGCGGCGAGCTACACTGCCTCGCGTGGGACGACTGACCCTTGGTGTTTCGCTCAGACGTGTGCTCATTGCGGCGCTGCTGCTGGTCTCGATTCTCTTCGGCTGCAGCGAAACCGGGTCAGCTGGCCGAGGCGGTTCAACCAATCTGTTGAGTGGCGTCGCGCCTAGCCAAAGCAGACAGGTTCGTTGCGCCAGCTGCATCACCGATGGCACAGCGGCCCGCGAAGGGGCGCATTGGAAATCGGAGCAAGCCGCGCTGTTTCGCTCGCTCAATGCCAGCGTCCAATACGATCTCGGCAGTGTAAAACAGATCCAGGCGGCATGGCTGCAGGGGGATAACAACGACGTCTACCGAATCGAGGTTTCGACGGATGGTGAGCACTACACGACCTTGTGGGACGCCAAGCCGATCAGCTCACCCGGCTTGCGAGATAGAAGCGACGTGCGCCTGTCCGGCAAGGGGCGGTACGTGCGCTTGCGCCCGCTCGAGGGTGACGGCAACTTCTCGATCACCGAGCTGCAGCTCTTTTCACACGCCCCGAGCAGCCTGCCCGTACGTGTGGTTCGAGCCAGCGGCATTCCGCTCGACACGCAGGTGCGCGGCAAGATCTTGGCATTCGGCGTCGCCCTGATCGGATTGCTGATCCTGTCGTTCCAGCGAGCGCGTTGGTGGTGGTTGGCCCTGGTGGCCTCCATACCCGCGATCACGGCGTACGACCTTGCGATGTCGCTCTACAGCACCTGGCCCCAAGGGCAGCGCGAGGTGTCGCTGGTGCGTGGCACGGTGGCTGTCGTCGCCCTGGCCGCGCTGCTGCGTGAGGCCTGGAGCCCTGCCCGGTATCCCGCGCACCGAGGCGTGGTGCTGTCGGTGCTCGGCCTGTGCGGTGTGGTCGGGTTTTTGGCCTTCTACAATCTCGGGCACCCGCAGTTTCAGGACCGAAACCTGGGCGAGCCGACCTACGTGCACCACCTCGATCTGCGCCAGTACTATGGCACGGCGAAGTACTTCGACGAGATCGGCTACCGCGCCCTATACGAGGCAGACATAGCCGCCTATCTGGAGGATCACCCCGAGACCACTCTCGAGCGTATTGCAACACGCCCCATGCGCAGTTTGCGGACCCACCAAATGAGCACGGTAGGGGCAGAGCGCGAACGCATTGCCGAAGCGCCGTCGTTGTTCAGCAAGGAGCGCTGGAAGCAGTACAAAGCCGATGCCCGCTACTTCCGCGAGGCAATGGGGAGCTCACAATACTTTTCGACGTTTCACGATCTGGGTGGCAACGCCACGCCGGTTTGGATCAGCACCGGCCACTTGATGTTCAACTTGTTTCCCGCCAGCAACAGCGCATTCCTGTGGACGGGCCTTTTGGACCCGCTGCTGATCCTCGCGGCGTTCGTCGCCATTGGGCTGTGTTTCGGCCCTCGCACCATGTGCCTGTGCATGGTCATCTTTGGCGCCAACGATTTCATCATGTACGGCTCCAATTGGGGCGGCGCCACCCTGCGGCACGACTGGATGGCGTACATCGCTTTCGGCGCCTGCGCCTTGAAGCGCAAGAAGTGGGCGCTGGCCGGGGCGTTGTTGGCGCTCTCCACCAGCATCAGGGCATTTCCAGCCCTGACGCTGATCGCGCTCGCGTTTCCCGTGGTTTGGTTCTACCTCGATCGCCTGAGGACCCAGCGCCAGCTGCCCAGCCTGCGCGCGGTGTGGAGCGAACAGCGTCCCTTGTTCACGGTGGCCGCCGGCGCGGCAGCCACCGGCGCACTGCTGTTTCTCGTCTCGTCGCTGGTGGTAGGGTTCGACGCTTGGTCCGATTGGTACGTCAAGGTCTCTCAGCTTTCGGCAGACCCGCACGGAAACCACATCAGCCTGCGCTCCCTGATAGCCGGGTGGGAAGGGGACCAGGCCCTAGTGCTTGCCGACCGCATGCCCCTGTATCTGCTCGGCATGCTCTTCTTTACCGGCATGGTCTTCGCGGCGTCTCGAGGCCAGCATTTCGAGCAGGCGGCGATCCTAGGGCTGATCTTGACGCCCGTGTTTTTCTATCCGGCCAACTACTACATTCATTTGGTGTGGCTCCTGCCGCTGGTGATGGTGGAGCACCGGCGCGCGAAAGGGGAGCCCGGCCAGGCGAACCCAGAGCACCGGCGCGCGAAAGGGGAGCCCGGCCAGGCGAACCCAGCGCTGAATCAACCATTCGAGATGCCACACGTGTGGGTCGGCGGGTTGCTCTTGGGCATGTGCGCGGCCCAGTACTTCACCGTGCTCGAGACGGATCGAGGCATTCACTTCTACATGGCCAGCGTGTTGTTGTTCGCCACGCTCACCGGGATGCTGGTCGTCTTGGTTCGCCACGCCCTGGCCGGTCTACCCGCTTTTGCCCACGGCGGGCTCGAAGCACGAGCTCGCGCCATAGAAGCCGCCGCCGGCTCGACCGAGCCTCCACCAGCCCCGGGTGAACAGGATGAGCCGCACGAACCCGACGAACCCGATGAACCCGATGAACCCGATGAACCCGATGAACCCGATGAAAGGACAGGCCGCCGCGATTCGGACGATGTTGGGCACGCGGCACAATAGGGCACCCCAAAACAAACGGCGTGGTTGGGTGTCCAAGCTAAGCTGGTGCATACCCATGCAATGGCAAGGCAGTAGAATTTTTTTGCTTGGCGCTCTCGCTCTGGGAGGATGCCAAGCCCACACACCGCCTGACCAGCCTCCGGCGTCAGCCCAGCGGCAAGCACCGGCAGGTTCGACCGACGGCGCGACCCGAGCCCAACCCAGTCCACCTAAGAGCGGTCCGCCAGCGCCCAAACCAACTGAGCCAACTGAGCCAACCAAGCCAACTGACCCGACTGAGCCTCGCTGCGGCGAGCTCGCCTGTCACGTCTTCGATACACCAGCGCTGGCACTGGAGTTCGTGTTGCGAGCCAATCCGCTGGTGCTCGGTGTGGGCGAAGCGCATGCGTTGAAAGGCAGCGAAGGCGTGGAGTCCACGACGGCTCGCTTCACCCAGCAGCTCTTGCCTGTCTTGGCCCCGCGCACGAGTGACCTGGTCATCGAGCTCATGGAGCCCGATCGGCGCTGCCTGAAGACCACGGAAGAAGTCAAACAGAAGCAAAAGCCAGTCACCGAGGAGCAAGCCACGTCGAACCAGAACGAGTTCGTCACGCTCGGGCACCGAGCGAAAGCAGCGGGCATTCAGCCCCACATTCTCTACCCAAGCTGCGCCCAATACGACCGCATCGTCAAAGCCGGTGGCGACAGCATCTTCGTCATGTTGGAGACCATAGCGCTGCTCACGGATCAAAAGGCCAAGGCCATCGTCGCACGCAATCGAGCGCAAGGCAGCGCCGACAAGACCGTGGTTCTCTACGGCGGCGCCATGCACAACGATCTGTCCCCTCGTGAGGGGCGCGAGACCTGGAGCTATGGCCCGAGCCTGGCTCGGCACACGGGTCAGCGCTACGTCGAGCTAGACCTCATCGTGCGCGAATACATCAAAGATACCGAAGTCTGGCAGAGCCTGCCCTGGTACGCCCACTTCGACAAGAACGCCTTTCCCGACAAGGTCGTGCTGCTGGAGCAGGGGCCTCAGTCGTTCGTGCTGATTTTTCCCACCAGTCCTCAGGGCTAGCCGAAAACACCAGTCCTCAGGGCTAGCCGAAAACACCAGTTCTCAGGGCTAGCCGAAAAACATCAGTGGCGAGCGGAGTGGTGCGCGATCAGTCCTCGGGGCTAGCCGAAAAACACGGCTAGTCGAAAACACGGCTAGTCGAAAACACGGCTAGTCGAAAACACGGCTAGTTGAAAACACGGCTAGTCGAAAACACGGCTAGTCGAAAAACACGGCTAGTCGAAAACACGGCTAGTCGAAAACACGGCTAGTCGAAAACACGGCTAGTCGAAATTCTGCACGGCCCAGATGTTGCCCTCGGGTGTTTCGTATATCCCGCACGCCACGCGCTTGAAGTTGGGGTTGGACATATTCAGATAGTGGCCATGCGTGTTGAAATCTTCACCCGGGCCCTCATCCCACATCTGTTGTAGGCAGAAGTCGACGATACCGAAGCTTGGCCCGTAGTTGGGGCATTCGTTCTGTGCGCCGCTGGGCTGACAAATATTGTCGCGAGCGCCCTGATGCGGACTATTCTGCTCGTAGTCGTAGCGGGCCTGTTGGTCGGCGCAGTCCTCTGCCTCGACCCAGCGCTCCAGCGGTGGCAGGCACTGACACTCCCACCGGAACTGATTGATGCGAGCGACGCAGTCCGCATAGTAGTCTCCGGTGTCAGGCACCGGCTCTGGTGAGCAATTGGGGATCGGAGCATCCAGCGGCCCCGATTCGCACCCAGCCATGCCACCGGTGGTGGAGGTGCCCGAGCTGGAGTTATTCGAGGAGGTGTTCGAACTGTCCGAGCTGTTCGAGCTCGAATTGCTCGAATTGCTCGAATCACCCGAACCGCCTGCACCGCTCGGAGCTCCGGTCGTCATGTTCCCAAAGCCGGTGGTCGACATGCCGCCACCCACGCCGAAGCCGCTCGTAGACGTGCTTTGTCCCACGCCCGTGGTTGCCGAAGAGCCGGTCGCCGAAGAGCCGGTTGCCGAAGAGCCGGTCGAGCTCACCTGCGTGGTCGTGACGTCACCGCCGGTCGTGGCGCCCATGGTCCCAACACCGCCTGGGCCGGAAGCGCTCGTCGGCACGGTGTTCGTGGTGTTGGTGGACGGTTCGTCCGAATCGGAGCAGCCGCACGCCCAGGCCGTGCTCAGTAGGGTCGCCCAGGCGAAAGCAGTCGAGACTTTCATGGTGGAACCTTGGGTTCGGATTCTCGAGCGGGGTTTGAGTTGGCAGTAGCTCACAGGGTGCTCACTGGCAAGCATGGCCTCGGTTCCAGCAGCGAACTTGCCGCTTCTAAAACCCGTGGGCGAAAGTTCAACGAGTCCCTCCTGGAGCTACGGCTGAATTTTCCGACAGGATTGGGTGCCTCCACAGTGCCCCCCTCGTATCGCATGTACGACCGCAGGTCGAAGGCGAGTGTGAACGCGGACGTGAGTGTGGGTAGTCACGGTGGCGCGCCGCGCCGCGCCGGGCAGCGCTGTCTAACGGTGACTGGCTGCCAGAAAATATAGCGCCACGCCGCTCGAGCACCCGAAGATCGCACGGATTGGGGCCAAGGCGAATGGGTCACGTGGGTTTCCGGACGCCTGAACCCGCGCCAGAGCAAGCGTGAGTCCGTTCGAGCGGCCGTGCGGCGCGAGGCATGGAAGGGCCGTGCCAGACCTGCACCAGATGAAACGGCCGGGCGCGGGCATGCCTGTATGTGATCGTAAATCAGGAATCGG
>CBFGRJ010000392.1:0-6978 GCA_965651135.1 uncultured Myxococcales bacterium | reverse complement strand
GGCGACATAGATGGACAGGGCAATACCCGCGGTGGCCCCTCCGGCGGCGCGTACGTAGGCCCAAACACCGAGCTCACGAGCCCGCACCTCGGGCCACAGCGAAATCGAGCAGCCGCCAATCAGAATCAACACGCCGAGCCAAATCCAGCCCACCAAGGGATTGACGTGGAACTGAAACGTCGCCCGTTTGGTGGTGGGGTTGATGGTGCCCACCACGGTGTACAAGTCTTCGCGCAGGCTGCGGTACATGCTGACTTCGGTCGTGGGGGCTTCGGGCTGTCGCTTGTAAATGAACTTGGCGGGAGTCAGGTCCGCCACGTGCTTGCCGTCCTTGGCCACCGAAAGCTCGGCGAAGATCATGCGCTTGCTGACGTCGGCTTGTTCCGCGGGGCTGCAGCTCGGGCTGCCCGGGCACATGCGCGGGCCTTGATAGGTGATGTCGTAGTCGCCGACACGGTAGGTCTGCCCCGGCAGCATGCTGGTCTCTTTGTCGATGCCCCAGGCCTGCCCCAAAAAGCCGACGAACATCGCGATGATGCCCAGGTGCACGACGTAGCCCCCGTAGCGCCGCCGGCTCTTTGCGATCAGGCGCCACAAGGCGACGCTGGCACTTTCGGTCTCGCCCCGTTTGGACGCAGAGCTCTGGCGGGCCTTCATGCCCCGGTAAAATTCCTGAATGATGACCGCAATATTGAAGCCTACCAGCGTCATCGTGACGAGGGGCAGGGTGCGCTTGATCGCCGCGAAGACGGCGGCGCTGGGTCCGGTGTCGAACGAGACCGAGTCGACGAACGCAGGGAACCCGAGCGCCGCGCCGAACGCAACGTGACCCACCGCGAACACGGCCGCTGCGCCCAGCGGGAATGCGAAGGCGCGCTTGAGGCTGACGTTGCTGGTCTTTCTCCAACCGAACAGCGGTGCGAGCCCCATCAGGGCAAACACCACGAGCCCGATGGGCGCGATCCAGCGGTCGAAGAACGGCTTGCCGAAGGTGACCGTCTCACCCGAAAAGAGCTCGCTGATCTTGGGCCACAGGGTGAACACCAGAATGAACGTCATGATCCCGAGCAGCGCCCAGTTGTTGATCACGAACATGGCCTCGCGACTGGCCATCGATTCGATGTTGGCGCGGCCGCGCAGGCGTGGCAGCCGCCAAACGATGAGGGCGGCCGAGGTCGCGGCGATGATGCCCATGAACCCGACGAAGTAGATGCCGATGTCGCTCTTGGCGAAGCTATGCACGCTCGCAATGAGCCCCGACCGCGTCAAAAACGTGCCGAAGATCGTCAGAAAGAACGTCAGACAGATCAAGAACACGTTCCAAACCTTCAGGAAGTTCCGGCGCTCTTGGATCATCGTAGAATGCACGTAGGCGGCAGCCGTGAACCAGGGCAGACACGCGGCGTTTTCCACTGGATCCCAGGCCCAGTAGCCACCCCAGCCGAGCTCTTCGTAGGCCCAGAGCATGCCGAGCACGTTGCCGATCGACAGGAACAAGAAGGCGAACAGCATCCACTTGCGCACCGCGATGATCCACTCGTTGTCGAGGCGGCCCGTGACGAGCGCGGCCACGGCGAACGCGAACGGAATCGAGCAGCCGACGAACCCCATGTAGAGGGCCGGTGGATGAATGATCATCCAGTAGTTTTGCAAGAGCGGATTGAGGCCATCGCCGTCCGGCCGAGCGCCGGCCATGTTGGTTTGAAACGGATTGGCGGCGAAAATCATCAAGATGGCGAAGAAGCCCACGATCACCATCAGGGTGGCGATGACGTAAGGCTGCAGCTCGAGATAGCGACCCTTGAGCCAGCGTATGCACGCCGCGATGTAGCCGCCCAACAAGAGCGACCACCAAAGCAAGGAGCCATCTTGACCACCCCAGAGCGAGGTCAAGAGGTAGGTCGTCGACATGGAGCGGTCGCTGTAGCGCGAGACGTAGCGGATTCTGAAGTCGTGGGTGACGAACGCGTAGGCCAGGAGCAGCACGCCGAACAGGATCAAGCCGCTGGTGGCATACGCGCCCAAGCGCGCGGAGTTGAGGAGACGTGGGCGCCCGCTACCGGCTGCGACAGCAATGGCGAAGGTGTACGCAGCGACGATCAGGATCGCGTACACCATCAACGATCCGAATTCGGGAAGGGTCAGCCACATGGCACGCCCAGCTTACCCCAAGGCCGCCTGCTTACCAGGGGATCACATGCGCACGCATTTCGCGAAATACCGTACGATCTCGCCAATTTTGGTTAGAAATGCTGCTGGTGCGGGATTTATCGCGCGGAGCGCGCTGCCCGAGGAGCTCGGGTCAGACCTCGCTGGTGACCGTGGTGCCGACGTCGCCACCCATGCACACGCGTCGAATATTTCCTGGAGTCATCTTGAACACGCGGATAGGCAGGCCGTTCTCGCGGCACAGGGTGACGGCGGTCGAGTCCATGACCCCGAGCTTCTTCTCCAAAAAGCCGTCGTAGCTGACCCTCGATAGCATGCGAGCGGAGGGGTCGCGCTTGGGATCTCGCTCGAAGACCCCGTCGACTTTGGTAGCCTTGAACAGCACGTCGGCCCGGATCTCGGTGGCCCTCAGCGCGGCAGCCGTGTCGGTCGAAAAGTACGGATTTCCGGTTCCGGCTCCGAAAATCACCACGTGGCCCCGCTCCAGGTGCCGCATGGCGCGCCTGCGGATGTAGGGCTCGGCGACTTGCTTGATGTCCAGCGCGGTCATGACGCGGGTCGGGACGTCACAGCGCTCGAGGGCGTCTTGCAGCGCCAGCGAGTTGATCACCGTTGCCAGCATGCCCATGTAGTCGCTTTGGGCGCGATCCATGCCCTGGCTTGCGCCGCGCAAACCGCGAAAAATATTGCCTCCCCCCACCACGATCCCAATTTGCACGCCGGTGGCGTGGACTTCGCCGAGCTCGGCGGCCGTGGCACGCAGCGTCTCGTTGTCGATCCCGAAACCACCTTCCTGGCCGCACAGCGCTTCGCCACTGAGCTTCAACAGCACTCGCCGATAACGCAGCTTTCCGGATTGCACTTCGTCCACGAACGAGAGTCGTAGTCCCTAGTCTCCGGAATCGCAATCATCGGCGAGCCCGTGGGCTCGCATTTCCGCCGGGTGGGCTGGCGAACCGCGCGCGAGCGTAGTAGTTCCTGCCAACGAGATGCTCGCTCGTCCGGTATTTCGCGCGCCCAACATAGGCGGGCTGGCCGTTTCCAAGCGGTGTGCGCGCCCGAAGCTTGGCTGGCTGCCGCTCTTGGCGTGCATTATGCCCCTTGGTTGCGCCGACGGTTGTGGCGGATCGGAGTCGCCGGACGCAGGAACGCCACCAGCGGCGAGCTCGGGGCCCATGGCCCTCAGCCCAGAAATGCGAGCCAAGGTGCTGGCGCGCGTGGGAGACAAGGAAATTACCTTGGGGGAATACGCGAGCACGCTCGAACGCATGAACGAATTCGAGCGCCTCCGGTATCAATCGGCCGACAGACGCAAGCTGCTCCTGGAAGAGATGATTCAAGTCGAGCTTCTGGCGCGCGAGGCTCGCCGCCGCGGCCTCGACAAACAACCCGAGACGAGGGCACGCCTCAGGCAGGTCTTGCGCGACGAGCTGCTCCGCGATGCTCGCCGTGCGCTACCCAAGCCGGAAGAGATTCCGACGAGCGAGGTGGAGCGCTACTATTCAGCTCATCAGCAGGAATTTCAGGAACCCGAACGCCGCAGGGTGGCCCACCTAGAGGTCACCGACCGAGCCAAGGGGCTAGAGTTGCTGGAGCAGGCGAAGCAGGCTTCGCAAAAAGAATGGGGCAAACTGGTGCGCCAGCACTCGGTGGATCGCAGACCGGCTACGGCTCTCGGCGACCCGGACGAGTTCGCGGGAGATCTAGGGATCGTGGCGGCACCGGGGGTAGCCGGCGGCGAAAACCAGCGCGTCGGCGAACCACTGCGCAAGGCGGTGTTTCGCATCGAGGCCATTGGTGGCGTGTACCCCGAACTGGTGGAAGACGGCGGCCACTATCATATCGTCCGCATGATTGGGAAAACCGAAGCACGCCGGCGCAGCTTGAAAGAGGCGGAACGCATGATCCGCGTGCGCCTTTTGGAGCAGCGCGCCAAACGGCTCGAAGAGGAGCTGGAGCGCGAGCTGCGTCAACGCTTCGAAGTGACCATCGATCAACAGGCACTGGGCAAGCTGAAGGTGCCCGGTGGGCCCAAGCCGACCCCATGAACGCCAAAGGGCGCGGGCTGTTGCTCGCCGACCATGTACCGGGCTCCAGAGACGAGAGCTCGTGGCGCTGGCAACTCCAGAACAGCGCGCGCAACCTACAAGACCTCGAGAACGCTTTTGCCTTGACGGAGGCGGAGCGCATCGGCGCCCAGCGAGCGATGGACGAGGGCTTCGCGTTTGCCATTCCGCCCTACTACCTGGCGCTGTGCGACCCCCTCGACCCCGGCTGCCCGATTCGAAAGCAGGTCGTGCCCCAGGCACTCGAGGCACGTGTGGTCGTGGGCGACCTCAAAGACCCTTTGGGAGAAGAGGCACACGAGCCCGTCCCGGAGCTGATCAGGCGCTACCCCGATCGGGCGTTGCTCTTGGTGACGGATCGCTGCGCGGTGTATTGCCGCTTTTGCACCAGAAGCCGCATGGTCGGCAGCGGGGGAGGGCCCCGCCCGCTGGCGCGGCTCGAGCCGGCTTTCGAGTACCTGAAGAAGCATCCGGAAATCTGTGATGTGATCGTAAGCGGTGGCGACCCGTTGGTCATGAGCACGTCGCGCCTGGTGGCCGTCATCGAAAGGCTGCGAAGCATCGAGAGCATTCAGACCATTCGCATTGCGACGCGTGTGCCCGTGGTGCTCCCGCAACGCGTGACTGCGGAGCTTGTCGAGGCGCTCAGGGTGCATCATCCCATCTGGATCATGACGCATTTCAACCACCCCAAAGAGCTCACGCCCCAGGCGCGCGCGGCGTGCAGGCGTTTGGCCGATGCCGGTTTCCCCGTGATGAATCATACGGTGCTCCTCAAAGGGGTCAACGACGACGCGACGACGCTCGCGGCTCTGTTCCGTGGTTTGGTGCGCGAACGCGTGCGGCCTTACTACCTGCTCCAGGCCGACCCCGTGAACGGCACGGGCCATTTACGGACCGCATTGGCCGTGGGTGTCGAGATCATGCGTCAGCTGCAGGGACGGGTGTCGGGTATTGCATTGCCCAAGCTGATCGTCGACACGCCCGGCGGCCACGGCAAAGTCCCGGTGAGCCCCGATTTCGTCATCGAACGCCGCCCCGGCGCGACGCGCTTTTTGGCTCCGAACGGCGTGGAAGTGGACTACCTGGATCCGCCGGACGGCTAGGCGTTAGGCTCGGGCGATGACCAACCGAGGTAAGCGTGCGCGCGAGCTGGAAGATCGGAATCGGCAGGCGCTGAGCGGTGGTGGCGCGCTTCAAGTCGAAAGGCAGCATGCCCAGGGCAAACTGACGGCACGGGAGCGACTGGAGCTCTTGCTCGACCCGGACAGCTTCGTCGAAATCGACCGCTTCGTCGTGCACCAATGCGACGAGTTCGGCATGGATCAAAAGCGCACGCCAGGTGACGGCGTCGTCACCGGGTACGGCCTGATCGATGGGCGCAAGGTCTTCGTTTATAGCCAAGATTTCACCGTGTTCGGGGGATCACTGGGCGCGGCGCACGCCCGCAAGATCGTCAAAGTCCTCGACCTTGCGCTGAGCGTTGGCGCTCCGGTCATCGGCCTGTGCGATTCGGGTGGTGCGCGCATTCAAGAGGGGGTGGCCGCGTTGGCCGGCTACGCCGACATTTTTTATCGGAATACCCTCGCCAGTGGCGTCATCCCGCAAGTGAGTGTGATTCTGGGACCCAGCGCCGGCGGCGCGGTGTATTCGCCAGCGCTCACCGACTTCGTGTTCATGGTCGAGGGCATCAGCTACATGTTCATCACCGGGCCTGACGTGATCAGAGCCGTGACGCACGAGCAAGTGGACAAAGAGGAGCTCGGCGGAGCAGAGGCCCACGCCACCAAGAGCGGCGTGTGTCACTTCGCCGCGCCGGACGAAGCGAGCTGCATGCAGGCCGTGCGGCGACTCTTGTCGTTTTTGCCATCGAACAACGCGGAAGACCCGCCGCTCGGAAGCCAGGAAGACCCTCCGACGCGGTTGGTGCCGGAGCTGGACGACTTCGTGCCGGAGGACAGCCACGAGCCCTACGACATGGTCGAGCTCTGCCGTGCTTTGGTTGACGATGGCGATCTGTGCGTGGTGCACGAGCGCTTCGCTCGCAACATCGTCACTGCCTTCGCTCGCATCGGCGGCCGCCCGATCGGTATCGTGGCCAATCAGCCCAACCATTTGGCAGGGGTGCTCGACGTCAATGCGAGCATCAAGGCCGCGCGTTTCGTGCGTTTCTGCGATTGCTTCAACGTGCCGCTGCTGACCTTGGTGGACGTCCCGGGGTTTTTACCCGGCGTCGACCAGGAGCATTCGGGCATCATCAACCACGGGGCAAAGCTTCTGTATGCCTACTCGGAAGCCACGGTGCCCAAGCTGACCCTGATCACGCGCAAGGCCTACGGCGGCGCTTACGACGTGATGAGCAGCAAGCACATCGGGGCGGACTACAATCTGGCCTTCCCCACCGCCGAAATTGCGGTCATGGGACCGGCGGGGGCCACCAACATCATCTTCAGGCGCGAGATCGAGTCCGCCGAGCACCGTGAGCAACGGCGCACCGAGCTGCTCGAAGACTACAAGCAACGCTTCGCCAGCCCCTACAAAGCCGCGGAGCTCGGCTTCATCGACGAGGTGATTCAGCCTCGCGACGCACGCCAGCGCTTGCATTCGGCCCTCACGGTGCTTGCGAGCAAACGCAGGAGCTTGCCGCGGAAAAAGCACGGCAACATGCCGCTTTAGCTCGAGGCCCGGGCTCTAAGCGCCCCCCGACGGATCTGGGCACCCGGCTGGGGCGCTTCGATCGACG
>CBFGRJ010000391.1:0-6980 GCA_965651135.1 uncultured Myxococcales bacterium | reverse complement strand
GATCTGGGGTGCCGTCGACCACGCTGGTGACCTTGCCGGCGAGCGGAGCGAGCACCGGCGCTCCATAGCAAGCATCGTTTCGAAACGCTTCGTGGGTGACAAGGGCCGTGGTGCTGCGCTGTTCCGGGCCGAGGTCGAGCGCGTGCAGCTGGTTCGGCACCACGGCATGGTGGTTGGTCAAGGGGCTAGGGCCACCGTTGTACACGACACTACGGCCGGCGAACGGCGGCAGCAGCGCTACGGATTCGGAGGGCTCGTCGAGAGCGATGCGCACTTCCCAGCCGATGCAGCCGGCGAGAACGAGCCGACCCACCGGCGAAACGCTGAGCCGCCGTGTCCGGCGCACCCGCGGCACCCAAGTCATCAGAGCTCCCAGTCCGGAGGCGCCAAAGAGCATCCAAGCGATCATCCACCGCTCGGAGGCCTGCACATCCATGTCTGGCATGACGAGCAGATTGGCGAGCGCCAGCACGAGCAAGAGAATGCTGCGACAGACCGCGTCGACGACGAATGCGCTGCTGCGGAGCAGTCCCGAGTCCAGTTTGCGCCCAATGACCGCAACGAGCGCTGCTCCCACCTCCCAGAGCGGCAGCCCAAGCCACGCCAAAACTACGAGCGACGCCAGCCACCCTAGCGATCGAGTAAGCCAAAAAGCCAGCGCAACCAGAACAATCTGCAGACCATACGTGAAACAGCGTAGCTTCATTTCCGCACCAGGACATCGGCACGTTGCCCTGCCTGGAGTGCGACATCAACGCCACGGCTCGAACCGAAAATCCCGCCCTCCCCTAGTCGGCGGGGGAATATCGAGTAACATCGCCGGTGTTCGGCTGAACCGAGCCTGTCGAGATGTATCGAACGTTAGCTGGGATCGTGCTGTGTGTGCTGGGCGCCTTGCTCCTGGTCGGCATGACGTTTTCTGCGTCCGTAGAAGAAGAGGCAGATTTCAGCTTCATCAACGGCACGGAACCCCAGACCGCCGATCCCCATCTCGCCAAAGGCGAGCCAGAGGGTCGCATCATTCGGGCCCTCTTCGAAGGGTTGATGCGCCTCGATGCGAAGTCGCTGCAGCCGGTGGGTGGTGTGGCGGAATCGTACGAGCTCTCCGAAGACGAGAAGCGCTACACCTTTTACCTGCGGAGCGATGCGCGCTGGACCGACGGCAGGCCCGTCACCGCCCACGACTTCGTGTATTCCTGGAAGCGGATCTTGGATCCGGCTCTGGCCTCCCAGTACGCCTACATTTTGCACGGAGTGGCCGGCGCGCGCGCGGTCAACACGTATGGCGGCCACGTCAAGGCCCTTCGGGGGCCGATTCGCAAAGCGCTGTTGGAGCTGATCGCTCGATCACCCGAGGGCGCCAGCGCCAAAGATTGGCAGAAGCTGCTCGGCGAGCACGGCGTGCATGCGGCGCTGGAACAGACAAAAGATTCGGTGTTGAGCCAGCGGCTGACCCAGCACAGCGGTCGCTTGTCGCGCAAGATGCTCGAAGACGCGGCGCGGCGTATTGCTCACGAGGCCAATCGACTCGACGCCCAATACAAGCGAGCCGTAGAGCGCTTCGGCAAAGACCTGGGGATCTACGCTCCCGATGACCACACCTTCGTCGTCGAGCTCGAAGCGCCGCTGCCCTATTTTCTGGAGCTCACCACCTTCTATTCGACGATGCCCGTGCCGCGCTGGGTGGTGGAAACGCCCGGCAACGAGCGCGACTGGTTTCTGCCCGACAAAATCGTATCCAACGGGCCCTTCGAGCTGAAAAGCTGGAAGGTCAACGACCGCATTCGCCTGGTGAAGAGCCACACCTATTGGAATGCGAAAGAAACCCGCTCGAACATCATCGATGTTTACCCCACCGAGAACGCCACCACGTCGCTCAACCTTTACCTTACGGGGCAGGTGGACTGGCTGCCCAAGAACTACCCGGAAGATCTCGCCCCGCGGCTGATGCGTCGCGACGACTTCTACAAGACGCCCGCGCTGGTCGTGTACTTCTATCGGCTCAACTGTACTCGGCCACCCTTCAACGACAAGCGTGTTCGGCAAGCCATCAATCTGGCGTTCGATCGCACGGTCATCACGCGCGACGTGCTCGGCCGGGGCGAGCTGCCGGCGCACACGTTCGTGCCCCCGGGCATTCCCGGCTACGAGTCTTCCGAGACGAGCATTCACTTCGATGTCGAGCGAGCGCGGCAGCTATTGGCCGAAGCGGGCTATCCAGAGGGGAAAGGGCTGCCCGAAGTGGGCATCTTGTACAACACCCACGAAGGGCACCGAAAGATCGCCGAAGTCATTTCGGATCAGCTCAAGCGCAACTTGAACATTCGCGTGACCGCCTACAATCAGGAGTGGCAATCCTATCTCGCCACCGTCAGGGCCATCGACTACGACATGGCTCGCGCGGGCTGGATCGGCGACTACCGAGATCCGAACACGTTCTTGGATATGTGGGTCACCGGTGGAGGCAACAACGAAACCGGGTTCAGCTCGCCGCGCTACGATTTGCTGATCCGGGCCGCCGGCAACGTCCCCGACTACCTCGAGCGCAGTGCCGAAGTGCTCGAAGTCGTCTCCAACAAGCCGCGCATCGCCGAGCTCATCGAGGCATCGCAACAGCTAGACCGAAAGCAGCGGCAAGAGGCTCGGGCCACCCTGCGCATGGCCCTGTTGAGAGAAGCGGAAAGAATCCTGGTGCAGGAAGAATTTCCGATCGTACCCATCTATTTCTACGTCAACAGCGGCCTCATCAACCCCAAGGTGCGCGGCTTTTATGCGACGCTGCAGCTACCCGATGGAAGCACGGCTCCCAACCTGCAAGACATTCACCCGCTGTACTCCATTCATAAGGTCGATTGAACGTGCGACGGCGACACTTGGTTCTGCTCGGCGTGGTGGCCTTGGTCACGTGGGGCCTTTCGCTCGCCATCGGCGGCGTCGAAGCGGTGGCTCTGGTGGCGGCCATTGGCGCCATTGCCTCGACGGCCTGGCTCAGGGAGCGCCCGGTGCGATTCTTGGCGCCGGTGCTGTTCGGAGCCTTCCTGTTCGCGCTGGTGCGGGCCAATTCGTCCACCCTGCTCGGGCTCGTGGTCGCCGTGCCGGCTGCGGTGCTCGTCGGATACAAAGTCTCGTTACCGGTCCTACGCCGCATTCTGTTCATCATTCCGTCGCTCGGGCTGTTGGTGTTCGTCACCACGCTGCTCATGTACAACGCGCCGGGCAATCCCTTCGCCGACGAGCGCGTCGCCTCACCCCAGGTCGAAGCCGCCTTGCGCGCTCAATACGGCGTGCCCGAAAGCGCCCTCGAGTTCTTTCAGATCTACCTGAAGCGCCTGGTGTTCGAGGGCAGCTTCGGGCCTTCGATCAAGGTGCAGGGGCGCACGGTTGGGCAGCTGCTCGAGCCCGCGTTTCCGGTGAGTATGTCGCTGGGTATCTTGGCGCTGGTCATCGCGTGTGTGCTGGGGCTCACCTTGGGCATTCGCGCCGGGTTGAAGCCCAACTCCGCGGCGGACTACACCAGCATGGGGCTTGCCATGGTGGGTCTTTCATTGCCCAACTTCGTGATCGGCGCAGCCTTGATGATCGTGTTCGCGCTCGAGCTCGGCTGGCTGCCGGTGGCGGGCTGGGGCGGCTACCAGCACCTGGCCATGCCGGCGCTGACGCTGGCGTTGCCCTATGCGGCCTACATCGCGCGCCTGGCCCGCAGCGGCACCATCGAAACCATGCAGCAAGACTTCGTGCGCACCGCTCGCGCCAAGGGGCTCAGCGAAACCGCGGTGGTGCTGCGGCACGCGCTCAAAGGCGCGATTTTGCCGGTGGTGTCTTTTCTGGGCCCCGCTGCGGCCGGCATCATGACCGGCTCGTTCGTAGTCGAAACGCTGTTTTCGGTGCCGGGCATGGGGCAGTGGTTCGTCAAAGGCGCCATCAATCGCGACTACGCCGTGGTGTTGGGCACCGCCATCATCTACACATCGCTGGTCACCGTGTTCAACTTGATCGTCGACCTGGCTTACGCCTGGCTCGAACCGCGCGCCAGGAGTGATCTATGAGCTCCGAGTCATCTGCCACCGTTCGCGAGAGCCAGCCGGCGGCCGTACCGGCGCCTGCGGGTCACAGCGTCGGTGCCGACGCCTGGCGCCGGCTCAAAAAGAACAAGCTCGCCATGTTTGGCGGCGTGACCCTGATTGTCATGAGCGTGTCGTGCTTCGTGTTGCCGCCGCTGCTCGACCTCGATCCAATGACCACGCTTCCCGAACGGCGTCACCTACCACCTTCTCGGGCGCATTGGTTCGGCACCGATGCGCTCGGGCGCGACTACGCGGCGCGCGTGCTGGTGGGTGGCCAAACATCGCTGTTGGTAGGCTTGAGCGCTACGCTCGCTTCGGTGCTGGTAGGTGTGATGTTCGGAGCGCTCGCCGGCTACTTCGGGGGTCGCGCCGACGAGGTCATGATGCGCTTCGTCGACTTTTTGTACGGCATACCGTACATGTTCCTGGTCATCCTGATCATGTTGATGTTTTCGGAAACGGCACGCGGCGATCCGCTACCGGTCTTCTTGGCGCTCGGACTGGTCCAGTGGTTGACCATGGCCAGGGTGATTCGCGGCCAGGTGCTGGCGATTCGACGCCGCGAATTCGTGCTCGCTGCGCGCGTCCTGGGAGCCAGTCATTTGCGCATCGTGGTGCGCCACATCTTGCCCAACATTTTGGGGATCATCCTGGTCTACGCCACGCTCACGGTGCCCACGGTCATCATCTTGGAGTCGTTTCTTTCGTTCTTGGGGCTCGGCGTAAAACTCTCGTGGGGCCAACTGGTGGCCGAGGGCGTGGGCGTCGTCAATCCCATCGAGTCGTATTGGTGGCTATTGTTTTGGCCCAGTGCCTTTCTGGCGCTCACGCTGTTCAGCCTGAACTTTTTGGGCGACGGCTTGCGAGATGCGCTCGATCCAAAAACGAGGCACTGACCCGATGCAAGCTTCGCCCCTTTTGGAAGTAGTCGACCTGCAGGCGCAATTCAGGACCGATGCGGGCGTTGTGCGCGCGGTCGATCACGTGAGCTTTCAGGTCGGCAAGGGCGAAGTCGTGGGCCTCGTTGGAGAATCGGGCTGCGGCAAGAGCGCAACAAGCCTTTCGATCATGCGCCTGTTGCCCAAACCGTATGGCCACATCGTGGGCGGTCAGGTGCTCTTCGAAGGCACCGACTTGGTCCAGCTCAGCGAAGCCGAGATGCGCAAGGTACGCGGCAACCGCATCGCCATGATCTTTCAGGATCCGATGTCGAGCCTGAACCCCTACCTCAGGGTCTCCGAGCAGCTGATCGAGGTGGCGGAGCTGCACCTCGGCCTCGACCGCAAACGCGCGCTCGAGCGAGCCGTCGAGCTGCTCTCGCGCGTGGGCATTCCCGATGCCTCGCGCCGCGTGCGCGACTATCCCCACGAGCTCAGCGGGGGCATGCGACAACGCGTCATGATCGCCATGGCGATTCTCTGCGATCCGGAGCTGTTGATCGCCGACGAGCCCACCACGGCGCTCGATGTAACGATTCAAGCCCAGATTCTCGATCTGATGCTCGAGCTCAGGCGGGAGCGCGGGCTTTCGATCATTTTGATCACACACGACCTCGGTGTGGTCGCGAGCACGTGCGATCGCGTCATCGTGATGTACGCGGGTCGTGTCGTCGAAAATGCGCCGGCGCGCACCCTGTTCGAGCATCCCGCGCATCCGTACACGCACGCTCTCTTGAAGAGCGTGCCCCGCGTCGACGTGCGCAGCGAGCAATTGGTGAGCATCGAGGGGTTGCCGCCCCGGCTCGATCGCGGACCCTTCGATCATTGCACCTTCGCACCGCGCTGTCCGCTGGTGAAGCCAATCTGCTGGGAAGAGGAGCCAAAACTGTTACCCGTCGCTCCCGATCACGTGCGGCGTTGCGTGCTCCCCCCGGAGGAGGTCCGATGAGCCTGCTCGAAGTGAACGATGCGGTGGTCACCTTCAGCTCACCGCGTGGGGTCTTGCGCGCCGTCGATGGTGTCGATCTAGAGGTTGAGCGCGCTGAGACAGTGGCACTGGTCGGCGAATCGGGCTGCGGCAAGTCCACTCTCGCGAAGGGTATCGTTGGCTTGGAACCCCTGGCGCGAGGTGAAATCCGCTTCGAGGGAGCCGTGATCTCCCCCGACTCGGACCGGCGCCGCGTGAGCCGTTCGTTACAAATGGTGTTTCAAGATCCAGACGCCAGCCTCAACCCGCGCATGACATTGAGACAAGCACTCGCGGAACCCCTCCGGATCCACCGCATCGTGCCGCGCGCTGAAGAAGAGCGCAGCGTCTGCGATCTGCTGGCGCGGGTCGGCATCGATCCCGCCTTTCGCAATCGCTACCCGCACGAGCTGTCCGGCGGGCAAAAGCAACGAATCTGCATCGCCCGCGCGCTCGCCGTGAGGCCCAAGCTCCTGATCTTGGACGAATCCGTTTCCGCACTCGACGTGTCGGTACAGGCCCAAATCCTGAATCTACTGACAGAGCTCAAGCGCGACCTCGGCCTCGCGTACCTCTTCATTACCCACGACCTGGGCGTCGTACGTCAATTCGCCGATCGAGTGTATGTCATGTACCTGGGGCAAATCGTGGAACGCTCGACCACCGAGGCGCTGTTCAGCGGACCCAAACACCCGTATGCCGAGTCACTATTGAGCGCCGTCCCTCGCCTCGAAGTGGGCAGCTTCGATCACCGGCAGGTGCTGCGAGGCGACGTGCCCTCACCGCTTTCGCCTCCTTCCGGCTGCCGTTTCCACACGCGCTGTCCCAAGGTTTTTTCGCGCTGCCCTCGCGAGGCGCCTCCCCTCTACGTCGCTGGCACGGGCCTAGCGCGTTGCTTCCTCCACGATCCCGAAGAAGCCGAGGGGCCAGCAGCCGTCAACGAGACGGCAATCAATGAGACGGCAATCAACGAGACGGCAATCAACGAGACGGCAATCAACGAGACGGCAA
>CBFGRJ010000390.1:0-7039 GCA_965651135.1 uncultured Myxococcales bacterium | reverse complement strand
GACAAAGATCAGAAATTGATCAGATTGAGATCATGAAAGCCGAGCCCGGCTGATCTAGCCCGTTCTCATGGGCCACAATGGGTCGGGCCTCAAGCGCTTTTTTCGGGCAACCGGGTCTGGTGGCGTGACGATGAGCCCATCGTGCTCACCAGCAGCAGGACCATCTGTCCGTGCGGCCGAGAAGGAACAGAGTAGCGAAGTATGAGACGGACAAGCACTAGCCATTTCCTATTGATAGCCGTCTTGCTCGGCGCATCGCCTCTCAGCGCGCAGGATGCCCAACCAGGACCAGGCAAAGGCCGCACGGGTTTGGCGGTGGTTCCGAGGTTCGGACTCGTTGCGCTTGGCTCGGGCACCTTCCACGCGGAACTGGACTGCGAATCCAGCGTGCTCTGCCCAGCTCTGTCTTCAGAGTCAGTCGACAAGGACTACGGTGACAGCTCTGTTCCCGTGCTCGAGCTCGGGTTGCTCTACCATCTTGGCCCAAAGCTCAGGCTAGGCGGTGGTGTCTTGTTGCTCCCCACTACCGAGGCGAAAATCGAGCGCGGCAGCAAGGTCGAATTTGGCACCGAGTTAGCGCCGCTCGCAATTGTCGAGGGTGTCTTTGGCGACGATCTTGCTGGAATCGTGCGAGGATTCATTGGGCCCAACTTCCTATTCGAGGGCGGCGACATGGAGGAGCTCGTCGAAGATATGGACGACGCGTGCGCTGAGCTGGGGCGGGCTGGTTTCTCGTGCAACGTTGAGTCGGGCCCGTTCGTGGGGCTGACGCTGGGAGCCTCTGCTGGGGTGCTGCGGCAAATGAGTGACAAGGTCGGGTTCCGCGGTGATGTCACGCTCCAGTACCTCCGGTTCTCTGGGCCGTCGCTCAAAGTGTCGGACAATGCTGGCAACGGCTACCTGGATAGCTCGCGTTGGTCCGGAACACGCTTTTGGGCGACGTTGGGCTTGGAGTTCTAAGGGCCTGACGCGGCCGTTGACCAGACCTCGAGCCCCCGGCCATCCAGGGGTCGGCCCGCGAGCTGTCAATTCCAGTAGCCAGTTCGCGCGCTCTCCACCGTCGAAAATCGCGCTCAGGGTGTAACGGGTGGCCGCGGCGCGGCAAAGTCGCGTTAGTTTCGGGGGTTCATCATGGCCTGCGACGCTATCGTGCTCGCTCATGCTTATTCGATTCGGGAGCTTCGAGCTGGACGAAGAGCGATTCGAGCTGCGACGCGACGGCGTACCTATCGCGCTCCAGCCGCTCGTGCTCGAGACCCTGTTCTTTCTCGTGCGCAACAGTCAGCAACTGGTGACCAAGGATCAGCTCATCGCGGGACCGTGGCGCGGCACGCTCGTTTCGGATGCGGCGCTCACCCGCGTGATTCGCCAAGCGCGCGTCGCCTTGGGCGACGATCCACGCGCACCGCGCTTCATCGAAACAGTCCGTGGCAAAGGCTTTCGCTTTTGTAGTCCGCTGGATGAGCGACATACGACTACGCGCTCGGGCGAAGCCAGTGACGCCAATCTAACTACGCGGCCGACGCGCGCATTTTATGGCCGGCAGCGCGAGCTCGAGCAGCTACGCCTGGCCGCCAACGAGGCAGTCGCGCAGCGGGGTAACCTGGTGCTGATCCACGGTCCGGCAGGGGTCGGCAAAACGCGCCTGGTCGAGTGGTTCACGAGTCTGGAGCGCGAACGCGGGGCCGAGATCTGCTGGGGAGGTTGCCGCGAAGGACAGACCGCGCCTCCCTACTGGCCATGGCCGGAGGTCATCTCGCGCATTGCAGAGTCGCGCGACGAGGACGCTCTGCGCCGGCTGGCGCACGGTCGCGAGCGCGATCTGGTGGCGCTGGTCCCCGAGTTCGCCGAAGCGTTCGGAGTCACTCAGCCACGGATCGGCGACGAAGGTCCCCATCGAGCGCATTCGGTGCTGGACGCCGTCACTGGCTTTTTGCGCCGAGCGGGGGCAGGCGCGCGACTGATTCTGGTGCTGGAGGACTTGCACCTGGCCGACGACGCGGCCCTTGAGCTTTGGGAGGTGCTTGCGCGCTCGCTCGGCGACACTCGACTACTCGTGATCGGCACCTGCCGTAGTACCGAAGCCCGGGCGCGCCCGAAGCTGGAGCGTACGCTCAAAGGCGCCCTGCCCCACATGCAGGCGCGTCAACTCCAGGGACTAGGACTCGACGAGGTGAGAACCTGGCTGAGCGACGCCCGCAAGCATCCGGTGCCCGAAGCGATCGCGAGCACTCTCCACTATTCCACGGAAGGTCACCCGCTGTTGATCGAGAATTTACTCGAGGTGCTGCCCGAAGACTGGAGCGAGCCAGCCTCAGGCCGAAAGTTGCCCGATAAGTTGCAGGCCGCACTGAGTCGCCGCCTCACCGAGCTCGATCCGCTAATTCTCTCTACACTGCGCTTTGCCTCCGCATTCGGCGAAGAGTTTCCCATCTCTACCCTGGCCCTAGCCAGCGGCGAAGCTCTCCAGACGTTCATGCCTCGGCTCCAAACCGCAGTCGACCTCGGACTATTGAGGCCCGCCGCTCACGGCACCATGCGCTTCGCCCACGCCTTACACCGTGACGCGCTGTATCAGAAGCTCGAAGCTACCGAGCGCCCAAGAATTCACCTCAACGTGGCCCGGGCGTTCGCTGGCCAGCTCGCGCATCGGCCAGACTTGATCGTTCCATGCACGCAGCACTTCATTCAGGCCATCCCCGTGGCGCCTATTCACGAAGTCGTCACCTACGCCAGCCGCGCTGCCGAATGGGCCCGCGCCAAGCATGCCTACGCCGTCGCCGAGGGTTACTACAAGCAAGCACTCGAGGCGCTCGAGCTTGGCTCGCCGGATCCGCGGGCGAGGTGTGAGCTTCTCGTCGAACTGGCTGAGATGCAATGTCTTGCCGGAAACGTGCCGGGCGTAGAAAGCACTCTTCAAAGGGCCTTCGAGCTTAGCCGCGATTCCGAACAGCATGATTTGTTCACACGGGCACTTCTGATCTACTTCAACCTCAGGCGAGACAGCGTCGCTGTAGACCCAGTGTTTCATACACTTCTGGCGGAAGCTTTGCGTGTCCCTCAGAAGAAAGACCTAGTCTATGCGCGGCTGCAAACGGCACGAGCGATGGCCACCGTCCTCACCCATGAGGCGAGTGAACGGGCAACATGGCTCGAAGAGGCCTTGACCATAACAGAGACCAACACGAGCATCAAAGATCGATTGGAGATCATTCTTGGCTCGCTCCGAGGGAATACGTATTTCACTCGTGGAACATCGCTTCTGAAGCTTGCTAATGAAATGCTGCGTTTGGCACAACAGGCGCATGCGTCGTTGGCAGAGCTGGAAGCCGGACATTGGCGAGCTCAGGCTTTGATCGAGACTGGCAGGGGTTTGGACTTCTTCGAGCAGGTGGAGAAGTCTGAGCAACTCTCCAAGAGTGTACAGTCTCCGAACTTCGCGTACGCGACTCGACTGTTGCTATTTTGTCGCGAATACATGCTCGGCGATCTCGCGCGTTCCGAGCTCTTGGCACGAGATGCCAACGATCTCGGTAGTCCATTGATAGGCATCGCGGCGTCCGGCTATCTGTGCGGCCAGCTCCTCATTGTCGCACTAGAGCGTTCTGAGCTGGAGCGGAGGCGCCTGCTTGAAGAGGCCTATGATCTGGCAGAGCGTGTGCTGGGCGAGGCTCCTGGCTTCCGCTTGATGGAGGCAGCCATGGCCTTGTTGAAGAGCGAGCTCGGCCGCCAAGAAGAAGCACGCGAGCTCATTCAAGGTATCTACCAAGGGCCCCTTGACCCGCTCGATCGTAACAGTCTACCGACTCTTACCCTTATTGCTAGGACTGCACTGAATCTAGATCTTATTTCCTTGATGCCAACCTTGCTGAACGCGCTCCATCGGTATACTGGACGGCATGTAGTGGCGTCGGGGGGCTCTGTGTACCTTGGTCCTGTCGACTATTGGCGTGGGAGGCTCAATCTGTCGATTGGCAATCGCGCCAAGGCGCATGAACAGTTCAACCGGGCCCTTCGCGACAGCAGGCAGGCTTGCTCTGTCACTTTTCAGGGGTGGACAGAATACTACCTAGCCTTGACTACAGCAGACTCGAATAGGCGGACCGAAGCCATCGAAAGCGCGCGGCGCCGCTCGCTCCGCTATGGGATTGGTGCATTGGGGGAGATCCTTCAGTAGATACGGCGCGCCGAGCTCAATGCCTTGATCTAGCCACCAGACCGGGATTCGCTTGCTACCCATCCAAGTGTGGTTTGCAGACAAGAGGCCAAGGCATCGCGTTGGATGGGTTTCTGCAGGTAAAGCACACCAGGTTTCAAAACTCCGCGCTCTGCCAACACACCATCCGTGAAACCGGACATGAACACGACCTTCAGTGACGGGCTGAGCCTGCTGAGCTCGCGAGCAAGGTCCAAACCGTTCATCTCCGGCATCACCACGTCCGTGAGCACTAGGTCGAGATCATCGACGTGTTTGCTCGCAAGGGCCAAGGCTGCTTCGCCGGACCCCGCAGCCAGGACGGTGTAGCCGAGGGACCGCAATAGGCGACTTGTTGCCTTTCGGACCAAAGGCTCGTCGTCGACCAGCAGCACGGTGGGCGAGCCGTTGGAGCGCTTTCCGGACACTGTTCCTGTCGACAGCTGCAAGCGCTCTGCGGCGGCGGGCAAGAGAATGGTAAAGCTGGTACCTAGCCCTAGCTTGCTTTCAACGCTGATGTGGCCGCCACTCTGCGTGACGATGCTATACGCTGTTGCCAAGCCCAACCCGGTTCCCGACCGGGCCGCCTTGGTCGTAAAGAACGGTTCGAAAATGTGACGGAGCGTCTCCGCGTCCATGCCCTGGCCATCGTCCGACACAATCAGACTTGCATAAATGCCCGGTCGTGGCCCGCTCGGGTGGTCTCGACTATCGGTCACTTCAATGGTCCGCGTTTGGATGCGGAGCAACCCAGCGTGCACCATGGCGTCGCCCGCATTCACGACCAAGTTCGTCAAAACCTGATCGACTTGCGCGGGGTCGACCTCGACCTTGCAAAGACTATCGTCGAGATTCAGCTCGAGCCTCGAGCCGCCGATGAGTCGCCTGAAGATCGGCTCAAGGCGTCGTATGAGGGCATTGAGCTCGACCACCTCCAAGTTCAGGTATTGGCCCCTCGAGAATGAAAGCAGCTGCCTTGTCAGGTCGCGGGCGCGGGTGGCGGCGCTTTGAATCGTCGTGGTTTCCTCGACCACTGCCGGTGGCAGATCCTGCTTGAGGACTTGCTCGGTGGACGAGACAATAACGGAAAGCATGTTGTTGAAGTCATGTGCGATGCCACCAGCGAGCCGGCCTACGGCTTCGAGCTTTTCCGCGCTGCGCTGGTTTTGCTCCGCTCGCCCTCTGGCGCGAAGTGAACGACCTAGCTCGAAGACGAGTGGGATCTGGTCGGCCAGAGCTAGTAGCGTCTCTCGATCTCGATCCGAGAACGGCCAGAGGCGGCGCGGTCGATCCAGGTACACGACGCCCACCCGCTCGCGTCGCATGATCAAGGGGACTGCAAGCACGGTCCGATCCTTGAAGAAGTAAGCATTTGCACGCTCGAAAGTACCGTCGACGTCATCGGCATCGCCAAAAGCAAACAAATCTTCGATCAGAGCCGTGTCGAAATCGGCCTCCTCGACATCGGCTCGTCGCCCGTTGCGTGCAGCCACGAGGTGAAGGCGCCGGGCAAGGTCGCTAACACCAGGCAACGCGACTATTCCCGAATGCGCCTCCCCGAACGCCTCGGGTGCTCCAACACCCGCCCCCTCGGGCCAAGAGGGGGCCAGAAACAGAAATCCTCGATCGGCACTCAAGGTATCGATCAGCTCGTCGATGACTACCTGAGCTTGCCGCGTACGGCTCAGGTCAGTCTGCTGGTCGATGCGGACCAGGGCCCGCAGATACGCTCTAGAACGGCCTCGGCCCCCATCCAGATTCGCAGCGGGTAGTGTCGAGTCTCCCGAGGAGCTTAGCGCAGAGTCTTCACCACTGTGGTGCACGACCGCGCGCAGCTGAAACTCTTCACGAATCCAGCGTAGGAGGTATACGGCCCCGTGCTCCTTGGCCAACGCCTCGGCCATTCGCGCTTGATCGAGCGCGGCTTCGACTTCCCCCCGAGCACGCGCCAGGTGAGCCATGGCCCGATGCACAGCGTAAAGCACCCACGGTGCAGCTTCCGCCCGGCCGAGGTCTTGAGCCCGATCCAACAGTCGTTGGCAGCGTTCCTGCTTGCCGTTGAAGAAGGCGAGAAAAGCCTCGACAACGGTAGCGTGTGCCTTGAGCAGCGGGATTCTTGCAGCCTGCTTGAGGTTTGAAAGTGCCTCTCGCAGCTTGGCTAACGCCTGGTCCCGATCGCTGGCAGGCGCGCGCAACACTCCGTGCACCCGTGCATGCGCAAGATGCACGTAGTACTCGGTCATCTCGAGGTGCACCCGCTTCGGATTGAAGCGTTTTGCCTTGATGCTTTCAACGAACGCTTCGAACGCATCGTCGAAACGACCGCATTCCGTGAACAAGCGCACATCCGATCCGTAGGGGACCATCCCGGCGATCGCCCGCGGCATGCGCTCGCGCTGGGTTGCTTTCAGCCGCCGCAGCACGGCATCCGTTTCTCGTTCCCGTCCAAGGGCCATCAACGCCGCGCGCGCGCTGTCCTCGATGTACTCCACCGTAACGGGCGTTCCTTCGTGCTGGCTCAAACGCGCAACCGCGAGCTCTAGCATCTTCCAGGCGTGACGGCAGCGGCCCCTAAGGCGTTCGATCTGCTGTTGGTTATACGCGGTGATACAGAACTCGCTCAGCTCGCGCCAGCTGCCGTACTCCGTCAACGAGCGCGCTCCCGCGCGGAGAGCGCCGCCGAGGTCTCCTGCCCACGCCAACACGACACCCTGACCTTGCAGAACGTAAGAGTAGACTAGAGGGTCTCCAGTTGCCGCGGCGGCCGCCTCCGCTCGCGCAAGGTATTTGCGAGCCACCTTCTTTGCACCTATCGCCGTCAAGAGAAAGCTATAGAGGATGTAG
>CBFGRJ010000389.1:0-7045 GCA_965651135.1 uncultured Myxococcales bacterium | reverse complement strand
CTCACCGCCTAGCTCACCTGCCGACGAGCTCGCGAGCGCCCCGAAACCCAAGCGCTCCGCCAAGAAAACCAGTCGGGCAGTCAAGCCGAAACGGGCAACGCGCCAGCAAACGTCCACCACGTCAGAGCAACGAGCCTCCGAGAAACCGAGCGCACGAACGCGACAACGCTCCGTAAAGAAGAAACGACCTTCGAAGCCAAAGCCGGTCGCCGAGGCAAAGCAGCCAGCACCTCAGCGAAAAAAGGTCAAGAGCCGAAAAGCGAACTCGACAAAGAAGGCGGCTCCCCGAGCATCGTCGCGCAAGTCCAGAGCGAAGAAGTGACTCCGGCACGAGCGCTCGTGGGCGCCTGGCCGTGAGTCGACTCGACCTGCCGTCAGTTTCCCGTTTTCGCGAAACCCGCTGGAAATCCGTTGCGTTTCGGATAGGGAAGCCATCGCTCGAGCCAGGTGATACGTTTGGCCACGTGGCAAACGCCTCCCTCGCTCCTGGCGACCTGATCGCTGGCAAGTACCGACTCGAACGCGAGCTGGGGCGCGGCGGCATGGGCGTCGTGTACTTGGCCATCGATCTCGAGCTCGAGCGCCATGTGGCCATCAAAATCTTGCTGGAAGAGCACGCCCAAGACCAAGGCTCGGTGCTCCGATTCCTCAGGGAAGCCAAAGCGTCCGTCAAGATCAAGAGCGAACACGTCGCTCACGTGTACGAAACCGGCAAGCTTCCAAGTGGCGTGCCGTACATCGTGATGGAGCATCTGCAAGGGCGCGACCTGGCCGAACGGCTCGATAGTGTCGGTCCGCTATCGGTGGGCGAAATCGCGGGTTTCATTCTCGAAACTTGTGAGGCGCTCGCCGAGGCGCATGCGGCTGGCATCGTGCACCGCGATCTGAAGCCGGCGAATCTATTCTTGGCGCGGCGACCCGATGGGACGGACGTGCTGAAGATCTTGGATTTCGGGATTTCGAAAATCACCACTAGCTCGGTGTTGACCCGCAGCCAAACACTGGTGGGCTCACCGTATTACATGTCTCCCGAACAACTCGAGTCGGCGCAAGACGTGGACGTGCGCGCCGACATCTGGGCTTTGGGGGTGATCATGTACGAGCTGTGCTGCGGCAAGCGACCGTTCGAGGGTACCTCACTAGCCGCGCTTTGCGTCACCGTGCTCAACGCCAAGCCCCAACCGCTGAGCGAGCTCTTGCCCGGTGTAGCGCCCGAATTCGAAGCGGTCGTATCCAAATGCCTCCAAAAAGATCGCGACCGGAGGTTTCAAAATGTCGGCGAGCTGGCGCGAGCGCTGGCCTCGCTGCGCCCCGATTCGAGTGCATCATCGGCCGATCGCGTAGCCAAGGTGTTGGAAAATGCGCGTACGGTGCCCGACACGCCGCGCCGTGAGAGCGACCCGCTGCACGAGCGCTCCGCCAGCTGGGCCCAAACCAACCGTGAAACCACCGGCCAACAACGCAAGGGGCGCCGCTTCGTCATTGCCACGGTCGTGCTCTTGGCCGCGGGAGGGCTCGGAGTGGGTCTCGGTCAATTGGCAAAAGAGCAACCGCCCGAGGGAACTGCGTTCGGCAAGGCCCCTCGAGCAGAGGAACCATCACCGAGCGACTCCGCCGCCGACAGCTCCAAGGCGCCACACCACACTCCCGGCGACGGAGAGCGCGAGACAAGCCAGGCTCTCCCGAAGCCTGGCAGCGCACCCAGCGCGCAGAGCGAGGCAGAGATCGCGCCGGTCGTCGCACCCGAATCGCCCATCAGCGAGCCAACTTTGTCCGGGACGGAACCCGCGCCCCAAGCACTCGGTACGAGTGCACCCGCGGCAACTACTTCCGTGGAACACCGGCCCGCGGTGACCGCAGCCACCTCCAAGTCTCCCAAGCCGGAGCGTGCCAAGCCACCGCCCGAACCTGCGCGCGATCCCTTCCTACGCCGGCACTGAACCGCACCGCAAGTGCGCCCCATAGCGTTCGATGAGCTCTTCCTGAGAGTGAACCTCGAGCTTGCGGAGTATCGACTTGACGTGATTGCGCACCGTAAATGGGCTGATGCCCAGCACCCGTGCGACACTCGATACGCGACGCCCGGCAAGCAACAGCTCCAACACATCCAGCTCCCGCGGTGACAACGACAGAAACTCGGGGACTTGCCCGAGCGTTGCGGCGGGCTCGACCTCGTGCCGGCGTCTTTGACGAGCGAGACAAGCCTCAATGGCAGAACGCAGCGTCGCCGAATCGACCGGCTTGACCAGAAGCCGCGTCACCACGTCTTCGTTGATGGCTCGCAGAGCCAAATCCAGACTCGCTCGCCCCGTCAGTAAAATGCGCGCGGTTTCTGGATAGCGATCACGTAGCAACACCAACAAATCCATGCCGGTCATGCCTGGCATGTGCGCGTCGCTGACGATCACGTCGATCGTGTGCCCTTCGAAGAGGTCCAGCGCTTCGGTAGCTGAGCTCGCTTTGAGCACGGCGTAGGGTTGGCCGACCAACGCCTGCGTCAAAGCATCTACGATGCGCGGTTCATCATCCACCAATAAGACGGTAGTCACGCAGCGTCCGATGCTCGTGGAATCACCCTCTATGGTACCGCGCGATCCCGAATGCCAGCAATGCGCCGGCGATTTGCCCGGGCGGCTACTCGTCTTCGCGGGAGTGTCGCAGCAACACCCACCTTGTCAGCCCCTACGCGAAGCCCACCCAGGGGCACGATTGGTCCAAATTGGGTTATTCATTTCTTGGGCGAACAGGCGTTGTGCAGTGAATAGTGCCGTTGCGCGACGCGCGTGGCCCGGAGGTTCGACACTCTCGAAGGTGCAGCATGACAAGACAGGTCATCCGACTGCTCGGTGCGAAGGCCGTCCAATCCGAAGAGGAAGGCAATACGGCGGGTCCCGGCTCGTCTTTACACATGGGGGCCTCCACAGCCAACGTGAGCGGGCAGTTCCCGAAGATCGATCACTACGGTCCACACACGTCTGCGCCCGCGCCGGTCATGCCTGCTGGTCGCCCTTTCGAGGCGACGTACCTCGCGCAGATTCTGGCTAGCGAAGCCGCCTTCGCCCGTCGTCATCACACACAGTTGTCACTGGTCGTTCTGGAGCTCGACTGCCAGAGTCCCGATGACCCAGACGAGCTACGGTTCGCCCACTGGCTGAGTGATCAGGTGCGACAAGAGGACCTCATCGTCAAAGGCGAGCGACGCGGATTCATTGTGGTGCTGCGCGGCACCGGGCTCGAAGGAGCTCGCACCATGGCCACGAGATTGTGTCTCAGCGCTTCGAGAGATCGCGTGGCGTTCGCTACGACCGAAACGCCACGGCTGCGAGCGGGGTGCGCCTCACTCGAGTCCTGCGGAAGCGACCCGCAGGCGCTCGTCGCCTTCGCCGAGCGACGGCTGCGACTGGCCCAGGACACGGAGTCGATGGCTATTGTCGGCGACAGCTCACTCTCGTGTTTGGTCACCACGCCCAGCACGCAGGGCGACGACGCCGGCGTGCGGCTGGAAAGGGTCGTTCGGCATACGGCGCGTGCCATCGAGCGCTTGCCCCATGAGCTCCAAGTCGTCTTGGCCCTACGGTATCAGTTGGAATGCCCTTTCGACGAGATTGCGGCATATCTCGACGTGAGCGAAATGGCGGTCCAGGAGCTTCACGACCGCGCGCTGGCAGCGCTCGAAGAATAACCGCTTCGATCCGCCGCCGTGCACTTGCGGCGGCCGGGCGTCCGCATTAGCCGTACCACACATCGTCTGATGCAGTCTCCGAAGTCGGCCAGCGCTGAACTGAAACCCGTGGGCACGGTGCGCTCGACACTGACGTCCCTGTCTGAAGCACCCATGCAGGGCCACGAGGGGGCTCCCGAAGCGTGGCTCGACATCGAATCGGAGTTTTCGGCATGTCTTCGCGGCATTCGCGTTGGCGACGAGCTATTGCTGCTGACCTGGCTGCATCGGGCGCGGCGCAACGTGCTCGAGACGCATCCGCGCGACGATTTGCAGGCGCCGCTCTTGGGCGTGTTCGCCACGCGCTCTCCCGAGCGTCCGAATCCGATCGGCCTGCATCCAATCACGGTGCTCGAAATCAACGGAAATCGGCTGCGCGTGCGACCGCTCGAGGCCATCGACGGGACACCAATTGTGGACTTGAAGCCAGTCCTTTAGCGGCACCGGCATCGAGCTCCTTTGCGATTCCATGCTAGAGCGCACGGCCATGCCCTCCATTCTCAGCATTCGAAACCTGACCAAGACCTATGCCTCTGGGTTGCAAGCGCTGAAGAACATCAACCTCGAGATCGAGAAGGGAGAAATTTTCGCGCTGCTCGGCCCGAACGGAGCGGGCAAAACCACCCTCATCAGCATCGTTTGTGGCATCGTCAATCCGAGCGGGGGCGTGGTGTTCGCCGACGGCCATGACATCCGCCGTGACTATCGGGCTGCGCGCTACAAAATAGGGCTTGTCCCGCAGGAGCTGACTGCTGATCTGTTCGAGACCGTTTGGGCGACCGTGCGCTTCAGCCGCGGCTTGTTCGGCCGTCCCAGCAATCCTGCGTATTTGGAGAAGGTGCTGCGCGACTTGGCCCTATGGGACAAGCGCAACGAACGCATGATGACGCTCTCGGGTGGGATGAAGCGCAGGGCCTTGATCGCCAAGGCTCTCGCGCACGAACCAGAAATCTTGTTCCTCGATGAACCGACCGCGGGCGTCGACGTCGAGCTGCGACGCGATATGTGGACACTGGTGCGAGGGCTCCGCGAACGAGGCGTGACCATTATTCTGACTACCCACTACATCGAAGAGGCGGAAGAAATGGCGGACCGCATCGGCGTCATGAATCATGGCGAGCTCATTCTGGCACAAGACAAGCGCGCGCTCATGAAGCAGCTCGGCAAAAAGCAGTTGAGCCTTACCTTGCAAGAGCCGCTACACGCCTTGCCGGCGGAGCTGCAGGAGTGGCCGCTGGTGTTGGAGTCGCAGGGTGAGCGGCTCGTGTACACGTTCCACGTGAGCGAAGAGCGCACCGGGATCCCTCGTCTGCTACGGCGCTTGGACGAGCTACAGATCGGGTTCAGCGACCTCGACACGCGTCAAAGCTCGCTCGAAGAGATTTTCGTGAGCTTGGTCAGCGAGCGAAAGGACTCACCAGCATGAAACACTTGGCATTCAACCGCTACGCGATCTGGGCCATCTACAGGTTCGAAATGGCGCGGGCGATGCGCACCTTGCTGCAAAGCCTGGTCACGCCGGTGATCACCACGTCGCTCTACTTCGTGGTGTTCGGAGCGGCCATCGGCTCACGCATGGCCGAAGTGGATGGCGTGAGCTACGGAGCGTTCATCGTACCCGGGTTGATCATGCTCTCGTTGTTCACCGAGAGCCTCTCCAACGCGTCCTTTGGCATCTACATGCCCAAGTTCACGGGAACCATTTACGAACTGCTCTCCGCCCCCATCTCTTATCTCGAAATCGTTCTCGCCTACGTAGGCGCGGCGGCCACCAAATCCATCGTGTTGGGCTTGATCATCCTGGCGACTGCCGCTTGCTTCGTGCCAATCCAGGTGCTGCACCCGGGCTGGATGGTGTCCTTTTTGGTGATGACCGCCGTCACGTTCAGCTTGTTCGGCTTCGTCATCGGCATTTGGTCCAACGGCTTCGAGCAGCTTCAGTTCATTCCCATGCTGGTCATCACTCCCCTCACGTTCCTGGGCGGTGCGTTCTATTCGATCGACATGCTGCCTCCCACGTGGCGGACCGTCACGCTGTTCAACCCCGTGGTCTACTTGATCAGCGGCTTTCGCTGGAGCTTCTACGGGAGCTCCGACGTGAGCGTCGAAGCCAGCCTCGCCGCTACGTTCTGCTTTTTTTCGGCTTGTTTGATTTGTGTCTGGTGGACATTCAAAACCGGCTATCGTCTGAAGAACTGAATCGACAGCACCATGGCGTCGCCGACGACCACTCCGCGCACTCCCGCTGCCGTGCAACGAGGTGCGCGGCGTAAGGGCGCCGCTGCCTTTCTCAATTCGTTCAACTACTTTCGCGGCATCGCCATAGTCGTCATCGTGGCTGGGCACTGCTTCGACCTTGCCGATTGGCAGGCAGAGTCGTTCACCGAACGGCTGGTGCGAAACCTGATTGCGGGTGGTTCGTGCCTGTTCGTCTTCATCTCCGGCTTCTTATTTCATCACGTCTTCTATCCCCGTTTCGACTATCGCACGTTCATCGCAGCCAAGGTGCGAAACGTCCTGTCGCCGTACCTGATCCTCTCCGCATTACCGATCGCCTACCACGTGGTCAGGCGTAAGCCGCACTTCGACGGGTATTTCTTGCCACAAGGGCAGGGGGTGTTCGCCGAATACATCGTGCCGGCGCTCAAGTACTTGTACACCGGCGCCTTCTTCATTCCTTATTGGTACATTCCGTTCATCATGCTCATGTTCGCGCTGTCGCCGCTGCATGTGGCATTCATTCGGTGGCGCCCCTCGGTACGACTCGCCGTCGTACTCACGCTGTTGGCTTTTGCACTGTTCGTGCATCGGCCGGTACACAACTTCAATGTGCTGCAATCGCTCGTCTATTTTTTGCCCGTCTATTTGTTGGGCATCGTCTGCTCACAGCACCGTGAGTGGCTCTACCGAAACCTGACCGGTCGAGAACCTTGGCTGCTCACCGTGGTATTGGCGATTGCGCTGTGGCAGACATTGGGCGTCGGCCACGTCGGCAACTTCAACAAGCCACTGTTCACCGTCGCAGGCGTCGATTGGGTGCTGCTGCAAAAGGCGCTGTTGTGCCCGGTGCTCATGGTGGTGCTGCATCGCTTCGAAAGTCGACATTGGCCGCTGTTGGGGCTGCTTGCCTCGGCCAGCTTCGGGATCTACTTCATGCACGCCTGGGTCTTGGCCTTGGCCTACGGAATCAAAGACGGCCGTGCTCTGGGTATCTCGCCGTACGTGGCCTGGCCACTCGGCACCGCGCTGGTAGTCGCGCTGAGCGTGGCCGTAGCCTGGCTTGCCAAGCTCGTCTTGCGCAAGCAAAGTCGGCGCGTGGTGGGG
>CBFGRJ010000388.1:0-7078 GCA_965651135.1 uncultured Myxococcales bacterium | reverse complement strand
AGAGCCTCCGCGAGCTCGTCCGCCTCATCCGCGACCTCGACCACGAGAAGCAGGCGGCTGTGAACCGGGCGCGCGTGATGCCGTGGAGGCGCTAGCCTGCTTCCAAGGTACAGGTCTGCCCCAGGGCATGCTCCCGTGCCGAGGCAAAAGGCCCCGATTTCTCTTGGATCCAGCTGAAATCACCCCTTGCCAGGACCATATAGGAAAGCATACTACACTAGTATGGTCCGGTCTCGGACCCCCCATAAGTTTGTTCTCATGGTCGTGGAAACCGGGCGAAGAGGGATCGCTCGTAGAGACGCCCATGAGGAAGCCCAAGAACAGTAGGCCCAAGCACAACGGAGGCTCCACCGAGTCCCGGACGGGTCCGCCGCCGGGCAGCCCGGCCGACGAGACCGGCGGGACCTCGGCCGATGCCGATGGCACCGCATCGTTCCCGGTGGTGGGGATCGGCGCTTCGGCAGGTGGGCTCGAGGCGCTGAGGCAGCTGTTCGGCCAACTGCCCGACGACTCGGGCATTGCGTTCGTTGTGGTTCAGCACTTGGACCCCGAGCGGCCAAGCATGCTCACGAGCGTGCTCGAGGGGGTCACCCGGCTACCGGTAGTCGAGGCGGAAAGCGGCATGTCGGTCCAACCGAACCGAGCGCACGTGATCCCCTCGGATTCAGACATCGCCATTGAGCAGGGGATCCTGAGGCTTGTCCCTCGGCGGTTGACCGGCCGG
Source organism: uncultured Myxococcales bacterium (assembly GCA_965651135.1). GTDB lineage: Bacteria > Myxococcota_A > Polyangia > Polyangiales > Polyangiaceae > JAICQQ01. Next base: position 6,354 of record CBFGRJ010000388.1, on the reverse strand, counting down.
CTTCACCTCCCGATCGACTCGTTCTTCCGGTCCCTCGCCGAGGACCGGCGAAATCGCGCCATTGGTATCGTCTTGTCCGGCTCGGGCGCCGACGGAACCGAAGGGCTCAGGGCGATCAAGGCCGAGGGCGGCTTCGCGATCGCGCAAGAACCGGACTCGGCTCAATTCCGCGGCATGCCGGAGAGCGCGCTTGGCGCCGGAGTGGTCGACTTTCGAGGCACCCCAGAGCAGATCGCCGGTGAGCTCGAGCGGCTCAGCCACCATCCGTACGTCACTGTTCCGAGCGACATCGAGGGCGAGCCCAAAGAGCCCTTGCTCGACCAAGAGAAGAGCCTGGCTGCGGTCTTCGCCCTCGCGCGGCAGCAGGCGGGCATCGATTTTTCCGGCTACAAGCGGACGACGGTGCTCCGGCGCATCGAGAGGCGTATGGCGCTGCAGCGGGTCGGTGGGCTGGATGAATACGCCGCTCTGCTCCGCGACGCCCCGGACGAGGCCACGGCGCTGGCGCAGGACATGCTCATTCACGTCACGTCCTTCTTCCGCGATCCAGATGCCTTCACCGCGCTGAAGGAGAAGGTCTTCGCTCCACTCGCGCAAGGCAAGGACGACGGCGATTCGATCCGAATCTGGGTTCCGGGATGCTCGACGGGCGAGGAAGTCTACGCGCTCGCCATCTGCCTCCTCGAGTCCCTGGATAGCCGGGCCGAGAGTATCACCATCAAGATCTTCGGCACCGACCTGAGTGAGGAGGCCATCGAGACGGCCCGCATCGGCCGTTATCCAGAGACAGCGGTGGTCGGCGTGGCTCGCGAACGATTGTCCCGCTTCTTCGATCGCGTCGAGGGCGGCTACCAAATCGGCAAGCGCATCCGCGACATCTGCGTGTTCGTGAAGCACGACCTCACCCGTGACCCTCCCTTTGCCAAGCTCGATCTCATCAGCTGTCGAAACGTCCTCATCTATTTCGACGCCGAGCTGCAGCGTCAAGTGATCCCGCTCTTGCATCACTGTCTGAACAAGAAGGGGTATCTCTTCCTAGGTCAGAGCGAGACCATCGCGGGCTTTTCGGACCTCTTTGCGCCTCTCGACAAGGAACATCGGATCTTCGCGAAGACAGGGGAGAGTCGCCGGCTCGTCTACCCCCTGCCGGCCGGTCGCGAGGTCGAGGGCAAGCTGTCGGAGGGCAAGCTCGCGGTGCGCCGCTATCCCGCGCGCGAGGCCCAGAGGCAGGCCGATCATCTCCTGCTTGCGCGTTACGCGCCGCCGGGAGTGCTCGTGAACGACCGACTGGAGATCGTCCAGTTCCGTGGGCGGACCGGAGCCTACCTCGAGCAACCGCCCGGCCAACCACAAGCGAACCTTTTGCGGATGGCGCGCGAAGACTTGGTGGCGCATGTTCATGAGGCGATCGAGCGGGCCAAGGCGCAGTCCACATCCGTCAGAAAGTCGGGGCTGCGAATAAAGGTCGGCGCCGAGACGCGGGTTGTCGATGTCGAAGTGGCTCCGCTCGCACACACTCCCGACTCGGCGGAACGCTACTTCCTCGTTCTTTTCGATGAGACCGGGGTACGCGCGGACGAGGGCGAGCGCCACGCCGTGAGCGCGGTGGAGCCCGAAGCACCCGCGGAGCCCGTCGCCGAATTACATCGGCTCAAGGCCGAGCTGGCCGCGACCAAGGACTACCTCCAGTCGCTCATCTCCGAACACCAGACCACCACCGATGATCTCGCCGCCACGAACGAGGAGATGGTCGCCACCAACGAAGAGCTGCAGAGCACGAACGAGGAGCTGCAGAGCGCCAAAGAGGAGCTGCAGTCCACCAACGAGGAGCTCTCGACGGTCAACGATCAGCTCCGGATCCGCAACCAGGAGCTCGACCAGATCGCCAGCGATCTCGAAAACCTCCTGTCCAGCGTCGAGATCCCCGTCATCATCGTCGACCTCGAGCTCCGGGTCCGCCGTTTCACGCCGACGGTCAGCGACATCGCGAGCTTCATTCCCGAGGACGTGGGGCGGCCTATCGATGACCTAAGGCTCAAGCTCCAGGTCGAGGATCTCCCGAGCCGCATAAGAGAAGTGATAGGCGGCATGTCGCCCAAGGAATGGGAGGTCCAACGGCAAGACGGGCACTGGTTCCGAATGCACATCCGACCCTACCGTACGACCGATCAGCGCCTCAACGGCGCGGTTCTCGCGTTCCTCGATGTGGACGTCCTCAAGCACGCGCGACAGGATGCCGAGAGCACCCGTGACTACGCCCAAAACATCGTCGAGACGGTGACGACTGCCCTGGTCGTGCTCGACTCGAGCTTGCGCGTACTCTCGGCGAACGCGGCATTCCTCCAGAGATTTTCGGTTTCCGCGGAGCAGGTCCAGGGCAAGCCCCTATTCCAGCTCGGAGCGGAGCTGTGGGAGATGCCTGCCGTAAAAAAGACGCTGGAGGAGTCGATCACCAAGCACACTCCGTTCAGCGCTTTCGAGGTAAACACAGAGATCCCCCACGTCGGTCGCGGGACCCTTTCTCTGACGGGCCGTCCCATCATTTCGGACGGCGTTGCGTCGATGATGCTGCTGGCGGTCGACGATGTCACCGAACTGCGTGGGCTCGAGGCCGAGCGGGAGCAGCTCCTCGCATCGGAGAAGCAGGCGAGGCTCGAGGCCGAGCGGGCGAACCAGGCCAAGGACCTGTTCCTCGCGACTCTCTCGCACGAGCTGCGCACGCCGCTCAGCACGATGCTGATGTCTGCACAGCTGCTCAAGCAGATCGCGCCCGAGGACCGCAGAATCGAGCGAGCCAGCTCCTCGATCGAACGCGCCACACAAGCTCAGTCCAGACTCATCGATGATCTGCTGGACGTTTCCCGCATCGTCTCGGGCAAGCTCCTGCTCGATCTGGCACCGGTCGACCTTGAGGCCGTCGTCCAGAGCGCCGTTGACATCGCGCAGCCCGCCGCACAGGCCAAGTCGTTGGACTTCGATTTCGTGATCGATGGCGAGATCGGCACCGTCTACGGCGATGCGGCGCGCCTGCAGCAGGTGGTCAACAACCTACTCACCAACGCGATCAAGTTCACGCCCCACGGTGGCCGCGTCGCGGTACGTCTCGAGCGTGAGCGCGACCAAGCAGAGCTCTCCGTTACCGATACCGGCATGGGTATTCGCCCCGAAGTGCTGCCCCTGCTCTTCAACAGGTTTGTCCAGGCCGACTCCTCGGTGACGCGAACCCATGGTGGTCTCGGCCTGGGACTCTCGATTATCCGACATCTCGTCGAGGCTCACGGTGGCAGCGTGCACGCCGAGAGTCCGGGCGAGGGCAAGGGATCCACCTTTCGAGTGAAGCTGCCCGTTGGAGCCGCTGAGGCTGCGAAAGTCGCCACCGCGCGGCAACCGAGCGTTCGAGGGATTGCAGGCGTGCGAGTCCTTTTGGTCGAAGACGACGATGACACCCGGGAGACCTACGCCGCGATGCTCTCGGAGCTTGGGGCCGACGTGCGAGCTGCCCCCTCGGCCGCGGCCGGTTTTCTGGCCGTCGAGGAGTTTCGGCCGCAGGTCATCCTCTCCGACATTGCGATGCCCGGCGAGGATGGTTTCAGCTTCATGGAGAGGGTGAGGCACCTCGCCCCCGAGCGGGGCGGGCGTGTACCAGCCGCGGCGATTACCGCCCTGGGCAGCGACGAGGATCGGCGGCGAGCGATGCAGGCGGGCTTTCAGATGCACGTTCGAAAGCCGGTGGATGCAGCACATCTACAATCGATCGTCGCGACGCTGGCCGAGCGGAGCGAGACCGCTCACACGCGACCCTTTGATGACGTGAGTAAGGGTGATGGAGCCGGGCGATAGCGATCTTCCACCCGAGCTCGCCGATCGATTCACGCGACCCTTTGCGCGCTTTCTCAAGGTCGAGGCCGCGACTGGGGTGCTGTTGGCCGTCGCGGCGGTCGCAGCGCTCATCGTGTCGAACTCACCATGGTCTCAGCCGTTCTTGCGCTTCTGGGAAACTCCGGTCGGACTGACGTGGGGTGCCGTTGATTTCAGCCGGCCGCTGCGGCACTGGATCAACGATGGGTTGATGACGCTGTTCTTTTTCGTCGTCGCCTTGGAGCTCAAGCGCGCCCTGGTTCGTGGCGAGCTGCGCAATCGTCGCATGGCCGCCTTTTCGCTCGCCGGCGCACTCGGAGGCATGCTCGCCCCCGCCTCGCTTTACCTCGCGCTCATGGTGGGCCAGCCCGGGGTGCACGGGTGGGGAACCGTCATGGCGACCGACACGGCATTCGTCATGGGCGCGCTGGCGCTGCTCGGCTCCCGCATCCCGAGCAGTCTCCGCCTGTTTCTCCTGTCGCTCGCAATCTTTGATGACGTGGGTGCCATTCTGGTCGTGGCCATCGGGTACGGAAGTGCGCTCCACTGGCCCGCGTTGGTCCTCGCCGCGGGGCTGCTCGTGACGGTGTACGGGGCGGCGCGCGCGGGGATTCGCGGCGTGCCCGTCTACGTTCTTCTTGGCGTGGCTGTGTGGCTCGCCTTCGACGCATCCGGACTGCATCCGACGGTTGCGGGCGTCGTCCTCGGGTTGATGACGCCGGCGAGAGAGTGGGTGAGCAACGAGCGGCTGCACTCCATTCTCGAGCGGGTGCTTTCTCCGCCTGTGGGAGACGACGCGAGCACCGTTGCGGCGGGCCGAGCCGACCTGGGGCGGGCGGGAGTCGCAGCCAGGGAGGCTGTGTCTCCGGTCGAACGCCTCGAACTCAAGCTCCATCCGTGGTCGGGCTTCGTCATCATGCCCATCTTTGCCCTGGCCAATGCAGGGGTCGACATATCGTGGACGGGGATCAAAGACCCGATCGTCCTTGCCGTTCTGGCTGGCCTGGTTCTGGGTAAACCGATCGGCGTGGTCGGCCTGAGCTGGCTCGCGGCTCGCACGGGCCTCGCAACGCGCCCCGCGGGCTTGAAGTGGTCCGTTCTCACCGCGGGCTCTGTGCTGACGGGCATCGGCTTCACGATGTCGTTGTTCATCGCGGGGCTGGCATTTGCACCCGCCATGTTGGCCGCAGCGAAGACGGGGATCTTGGCGGCATCGGTCGTGGCGGGCGTCAGCGGCGTTCTCGCGCTGTGGTGGCTGACGCGGACCAAGCTTACGAGCGGCCGAGGCGCCGAATCCAGCGAAAGTGCGACTTGAGGGCATCTGCAAGCGTTTCGTGAGCGGCATAGCGAATGTCGAAGTCCGCGCAGACATTCCGCACGATCGGGGCAATGACCGGATAGTGAACGTGGCAGATCCGCGGGAACAGATGGTGCTCGATCTGGAAATTCAGACCGCCGAGGTACCAGGAAAGAATGCGGTTACCTTGCGCGAAATCCACCGTGGTCTGCACCTGGTGCACACCCCAGGCACTGGCCAAACGCCCGCCCGGTGGCGGCGGACTGGGAAAGTTCGCCTCTTGTACGCAGTGAGCCAGCTGAAAGACCACGCTCAGCACGACCCCGATTATCACAGCCGTGAATGCGTAAAAAAGGAACACCTTCCAGGCCGGGTGAAACAATATCGGAATCGCCAGGGCATAGCCGAAAAACAGGACCTTGCCCGCGATCATCTCGACCAGGGACCAGCCTCGTGGTCGGGGAAATCGATGGCGGGCTATCCGGCCTGTCGCGACGCACCGGAAGTCATGGAAGAAGTGCCACACTGGAAGCAGGAACCCGTAGAGCACCCACAGGTAGTAGTGTTGAAAGCGGTGCAAGCGTCGACGCGGTTGCGCCGGCGCCAAACGGGCCAGCGGCCCTAGGTCGATGTCGCTGTCCGATCCCTCCACGTTCGTGTAGGTGTGGTGCGAGATGTTGTGCTTGGCGTGCCACACGTATGAGCTGGCCCCCAGCATGTCGAGCGTGAGTCCCACGACGTGGTTGACTCGCCGGCTTTTCGAGAACGCGCCGTGGTTTGCATCGTGTTGAACGTTGAAACCGACGACGGCCGTGGCGAACGCCAGCGATGCCGAGGCTAAAATGGCCTGCCACCAGTTCGTCGCGACGAAAACCAGTGCCAAGTAGGACCCCAGGAACCACAGCAGCGTCACCGCAGCCTTGAAGTACATGCGCCGATCCGCGAATGAAGACAGGTCGGCTTTGGCAAAGTAGGCGTGGACCTCGCGGACGACCGCCCGGCGAAACCCTTCGTCTCGCGTGAATGTAGGACGCTTGCTTTGCTCCGCAGCAAGGCTTCTCTTCAGGCTCCCGCCGCCAAGCCATCGCGTGCCTCTCGCCTCTGAGCTTCCGCGCTCCATCTCCTCGATGGTCCCTACGCGTGCTGCCCGGAGTGCTCCGAACGCATCGTCGTCGGCTTCTCGTGTAAAGGTTTGGGGT
>CBFGRJ010000387.1:0-7101 GCA_965651135.1 uncultured Myxococcales bacterium | reverse complement strand
CCCGCTAGTCAAGCGGGCAGCCCGTGTCGCGGGGGTCAGTTGGCTTGGCGAGCGAGCGCCCGTTGCGCGATGCGTTCTGCAGTTCTCAGATCTTCGCGCCGGAATGCATGACCAGGCCGAGAAAGCTCGAGCAGGCCTCGCAGCACGCCTCCGAAAAAAATCGGAATCATCGCAGCGGCGCCGACGCCACCCTGGCTCGTTGCCATACGGGTTGCAAGTGCATCCTCGACCGGGCCGTAGGGGGGGCCCATCACCGGATGCCCGAGCCGGGCTGCTTCGAGCAGCGGATCCCAATCGGGCAGGGCAAGACCGAGCCGATCGTGCGGCATCGGCCCGAGGACGGCGCGCGTGACGAACCAGCGCGCTCGGGGGCCGCGGTAGTGGAACATTCCGCTCTCCGCTCCCGTAGCCAAGATGGCAAGCCAGGTGAGGTTGTGGGCCAGCTCTTCTTCGTCGCGAATGCGCGCGGCGGGTTGGGTCCACTCGACCAGCTGCTGTTCGCTGGGCAGGCGCGGGCCGACCTTACCGCCGAGCGCCGCGACTTCGCGCACGGCTTGCACGCTCCGCCAGTCCCCTCCAGACCCAGAGGCGTAGACCCAGCAATCGTCTGGTACCCGACCGTATTCGACGCCGCGAAGCAGCAGTTTGGTCGGCACCGGGCCGACGGTGAGGTCCCCATCGGATACGTACCAGAGGGGCGGGGCGACGGGACGAAAAACACTGGGTGAAGGCGCTAGGTCGTACATGGCTCTACCGAGGCGCAATTGTCGTAGTAGCCGCCCCGGCGGGCCAAGAAACTCTGAATTCCGCTAAAAGTGTTCGATGTCTCATGCCGCCTTCACCGGCAACCACAGCGTGAAGGTGGCACCTTGGTTCGGTCGACTCGCCACGGTCAGATGCCCTTCGAGCTGTTCGGCGATGCGACGGCTGATGGAGAGGCCGATACCGAGACCCTGCTCCCGCGAGTCTAGCCGCGCGTACTCATTGAAGATGACCTCTTGCGCTTGTTCGGGAATGCCTGGTCCCGAATCGCGCACATCGACGGTAAGCCAGCTGCCAGGACGCGGCGCTTCTTCCGCGTTTTGGAGTTTGGAATGGACCTCGACGCGACCACCCGCCGGTGTGTACTTGAGCGCATTGGAGAGCAGGTTCCCCAAGATTTCCCGCACGCGCAGCGGATCGGTGTCGATGGCTGGCAGCGAATCGGCAACGTGCAGCTCCAGCGATAAGCCCTTTTGTTCGGCCAGTGTAGCGTGGTCTTCGGCGGTGTTGCGGACGATCTCGGCCACGTCCGTAGGCACACGACGGATCACGATCTCGCCGGACTTTCCGACGGCTACTTCGAGCAGGTCGTCGATGATGCGCACCATCGAATCCAGCGAGCGCTGCAAGCGTGCGACACACCTGCGCTGCTTTTCGGTCAGCGAATCGCCAGCCTCGCCGAGCAGATTAGCGGCCATGTGGGCCACTGCCAGCGGATTGCGCAGGTCGTGACTGATGCCTCGAATCACACGCGCCTTGCTTTGGCCGGCTCGTTCCGCCAACGCTCGCTCCCTGTCTGCATCTTGGGCCAACCCGCGCAGCTCGCGCGCTATCAGAAACACGATGACGGATGCACTCAGCGCCAGCAACACCAAGAGCACGTTGATGGCCATGCCGGCGCGCTCGGTCGACTCGATCGCATCTTGATTTCTTTCGGCTTCTTCGAGCAGCGCCGTCCTGAGATCCATCGCCGCCGAGAGGGCCTTTTCGTAGTGCACTTGCTGGCGTGGGAGCCGCTCGTCATCTGCGTCCAAGGCGAACTTCTGCTGCACGATCTCCGCCTCGGTGACTCGGGCTCTCCAATCGTCGACGTCGCTCTTGAATTCTCGATACTTGGCCTGTGTTTCCGGGCTGAGCCGTTTGATATACGATTCCAACTCGTCGAAAGCGTGCCGTTCTCGTTCCAAGACGTCTTCGTACGTCACCAGAAATACGTCTTCTTCGCTGAGCTCGTAGCCACGCAGCAACGACATGCCTACGGCTAGCGAGAGCTGCAGCTCATTGACCAGATCTTGAGCGGGCTCGACCAATTCGTTGCTGCGTTGGCGCAAGGTTCCCGTATGCAGTCTGACCACGACAGGGGCGACGAGCAGCGCCAGCAGCGTGAAAACGACGAAGCCTGGCAGCAGGCGCCGGTGCCAGGGGTTCGTGAAGCGCGAACGCGCGGCATCGCTGGCAGCAGTCATAGGTTCGTTTGCAGGCGCAAGATAGTGCAATTCCGGCTGTGCTGCTTCGCTCGGTTCAGGCTCCGTCGCCGGCAGCTGCGTCGACTCGCTGTGCGTTCGCTTTTGCTGACCGTTACTCATGACCGTATCAAGTCATCTCTATTTCAGAGACTCGTACACTGCTCGGATGCCCATGCACCCGATTGCCACATTGTCGGGCGTCAAGCCGGAAACGTTCGGCGAATACCTGTGCGCTACCCGAAAATGTTGTGCTTCGCAATGGCGTAGAGCGCGCGTAGCCCGTCTTTCGCGCCGATCTTCTTGCCTTCCGCGTAGGTGCGGCCGTGGTACGAGACACCGACCTCGTAGATGCGGCATTTGAGCTTGGCGAGCTTGGCCACGACTTCCGGCTCGAACCCGAAGCCGTTTTCCGTCAAATGGATGCTCTTCAAGAGCTCCGCGCGGAATGCCTTGTGCCCGCACTCCATGTCGGTGAGATTGAGGTCGGTCATGATGTTCGACAGCAGCGTCAAGAACCGATTGCCCACCATATGCCAGAAGTAGACGACGCGGTGGACTTCGGAGCCGCCGAATCGCGTCCCGAGCACGGCATCGGCTTTTCCGGCGAGTATCGGAGCCAGCAGTTTGGGGTACTCACTGGGCGAGTACTCCAGATCGGCATCCTGAATCAGCATGATGTCGCCCGAGGCGGCTCGTATGGCGGTGCGCAGAGCCGCTCCTTTGCCGGCGTTCGGCTGGCGCCGGTAGACATCGATCTTGTCGGCCAGGGCCTCACGGCAAATCGTATCGGTGCCATCGGTGGAGCCGTCGTCCACTACGACGATTTCGAAGTCTACGCCCTCGATCCTAACGGCGCGCACGGCCTCCACGACCTCGGCGATCGTGCGAGCTTCGTTGTAGGCGGGTATGAGTACCGAGACCTTGACCGTCGAGTCGCTCATGGGCGGGGACCCTACTGTGAGTTTCTGGCAACTTCACGCGCAAATCGATCATTTCACCGGCCCGTGTGAGGTCGGCAGACGAACGAGGCGCTAGCTTGCCGAGGCCCTGACCTGCTCGGCCTTGCTTAATCTCGCCGGTGCTCGTAAACCAGGCGCTCTTCAATGGCCCTTGCAGCGCCGAAAAGCACCACCGCTCTGGAAAATTGGGCTGCACTAGGGGTGGGTTTTTTGGCGGCGGTGGTCATGACATGGCCGCTGGCTCGGGAGGTCTCGGACCACGTCTTGGGCGCGATTTACTACTGGGACGCCTACACGAACACGATGATCATGACAAGTCGTGTCGACGCAGCGCTGGGTCGTGGTGCGCTGTCGCTTTACGACAACTACTTCCATGCGCCGCTCCCCAATACGATTGCCCTCAACGAAAACCATTTTGGGCTCTCGCTGATTTTCGCGCCGTTCTATCTGCTCAGTGGTAACCCGCTACTGGCCTACAACTGCACCTTGCTGGTTTCGCTGGCGCTTTCGGTGTTTTTCACGTTCCTGTTGGTGCGCCGGATTACTGGAAGCCCCCATGCCGGAGTACTTGCTGGCCTTGGGTTCGCATTCAGTCCATATGTGCTCTTTGAGATTGGTCGCATTCAGCTGGTGGCGACTCAGTGGATTCCGGCATGCTTTCTGATGCTGCATCGCTCGGTCGAAGAGCGTCGCCTGCGCGATGTGGCCGGCTTCTGGCTGTGTTACCTGCTGCAGATTGGTACCTGCCTGTACTACGCCATGTTCCTGGTACCGCTCTTGGGGCTGTTGGCAGTGGTGCTTGGTGTGCGCCGACGTCCTCCGGTCAAGCTCTATGTGGCGTTCGCCGTGGGTGCGTGTCTCTCGGGCCTAGTGGCGCTGGCGATGGTTTATCCATACTTTGCGGCGCGAGATAGCCTTTTTCTCGAACGCAGCCACGCTTTCGCGTCCAGCTACGACGGCAAGCTGGCGTTTTTCGGCAACGTTCACGAAACCAATCTCACGCTCACCGGTATGCATCACAAAAGTGAGCAAAGGGGTGCGCACGAAGAGATCGCGTTCCCGGGGTTTACCGTTTTGGCGATGCTGCTGTTGTCACTCGGTGTCCCGTTGTGGAAGTCGCTTCGCCCGCGGAGTCGGAAGCGCGTCGGTGATGCCGCGCTAGCATGGCTTTTGATCGTCGCCTTTAGCGTGGGGGCGATGCTCCTATCGCACAGCATGCTCGTGGGTTTGGTCGTGTTCTCCCTGGGAGCCTGGCGGCAGCGGCGCACCGGCAGGCCGTTCCCGTTTGCGGGGCGGCGTGGCTTGTACCTGGGGCTGCTCGTGCTGTCTGTCGCCCTGTTTTTGGGCCTATCGCCGCTGGTCTGGGAGGGCGAGCCGGTGCGCGGGCTATACTACTATTTTCACACGTATTTCCCGGGATTCAACGGCATACGCAAGGTCAGCCGGCAGGCTGTCATGACCACTTTCGTGGCGTGCGTGCTGGCAAGCTTCGGTAGCGCTTGGCTGTTTGCGAGGCTGGGTCGCGCCTCCACCAGAGTTGCGGTGCTGGCCGCATTGTTGGTGTTCACGGGCTACGAATTGCGGAGCTTTCCGCACCCCCTGGTGAAGGTGTGGGCGGGCGATGAGGTGCCCGCAGCCTATCGCTTCTTGGCGTCGCAGCCACCGCGAGAGCTTGTGGCCGCCATGCCACAGAACGAAGGGGTCAAGGTTTTTCGCGGTGATGCGGGGATGGCACTGCACAACTATCTAGCGCTCTACCACAAGCATCGCATGCTGAATGGACAAGGGAGTTGGATGCCGCCGGTGACCGAACTGGTGCTGAGGGCGCTTCAAGCGCTGCCTGACGCTGGGGCGCGTCGTGTGCTGCAAGCCGTCGGAGCTCGCCACCTGCTCGTGCACGCCGATGATCTTCCAGCCGAGCGCCGCCATTTGCCCCAGCTTTTGACGGAACAACCGGCGTACTTCCGCAAGGTGTTTCAGCAAGACAATCACATCGTGTTTGCGGTCGCTCCGCCCGCTGAGTCGGACCTCGCGTTGCTCGAAGTGCCGCCCCTGCCTGCGGGCGCGCGCCGCATCGAGCCCAGCGAGCTTACCGCGAGCACGAACCTGGACCCAACAGCACTGGCGAACGCGATCGACGGCAAGCTCGGAACCTTCTGGTCAGCGAGGCGGGCTCAGGCGCCCGGACAGTATTTCGAGCTCGCGCTGAGCAGGCCCCAGCGTATCGTCGCCTTCGAGATCGAAAGCGCCAGCTACGTCATGAACGTGCCTCTCTCGTTCTCGCTCAGCGTGGCGGCTCCCGGGTCGCCCTGGCGCACCGTGGTCGAGCGGCCACAGCTCGCCCTCTACCGCGACCAAGTCTACTCGCCCAAGTCTTTCGTGTTTCGCGTGGTGCTGCCCAAACCAACGCGGGCCGACCGCCTGCGCATCACTGTCGGGCAGCCGGTGCCTGGACATGACCTGAGCATCCACGAGGCGCGAGTTTATGCCGTCGATCGCTGAACTGGTCCATGACAGGGCCGGGTGATGCCACTACCATGCCTGAGCTATGGGACTTGGAGCCAATCGCCAAACCGCGCTCGTGACCGGAGCCGCAGGCTTTCTCGGATCGCACCTGGTCGATCGACTGCTGGATGAGGGATACGAGGTCGTCGGTTTGGACAACCTAATGACCGGCGATCTGGCAAATCTGGCAAACGCAGCGAAAGACCGTCACTTCCATTTTCAATGCGGCGACGTCCGCGACCCGCTGCATGTCTATGCCGAAGTCGTGTTCAATTTGGCGTGCCCTGCTTCTCCGGTGCACTACCAGCGCGACCCTTATGCCACCTTCACCACCAGCGTTCTCGGTGCAAAAAACTTGGTCGACATGGCTCGCGGGCGCCGCTGCCGCATCATTCATGCGTCCACCTCGGAAGTGTACGGCGACCCTGCGGTCCACCCGCAGCCTGAAAGCTACTGGGGGCACGTCAATCCCGTCGGTGAGCGCGCGTGCTACGACGAGGGTAAACGCGGCGCCGAAACGCTGCTCAACGACGCCCGGCGCTCATGGGGCATGGACGTGCGCATCGTGCGCATCTTCAACACCTACGGTCCCCGCATGGCCTTCGGTGACGGCCGCGTGGTGAGCAACTTCATCATTCAGGCGTTGGCGGGCAATCCGCTCACCATCTACGGCGAGGGGCAGCAGACTCGCTCGTTCTGCTTCGTCGACGATTTGGTCGAGGCCATCGTTGCGGTGAGCCGCATCGAAGAGCTGGATGGTCCCATCAATCTGGGAAACCCGAAGGAATCCAGCATTCAGCAGCTCGCCAGTTTGGTGCTCGAGCTCACGCAATCCCAATCCGCGTTCGAAAGGCGTCCGCTGCCCGGCGACGATCCAAAGGTGCGCTGCCCCGATATTTCGCGTGCCCGCGCAGCGCTCGGGTGGGAGCCGAGGGTCACGCTGAGGGAGGGGCTTGTCCGCACGATCGAGGACTTCCGGTCACGACTCGAGCGCTAAGCGCCGATCCTCCGCTCGCTCTATTCTTCGAAGAGCGACAGATCGATGGCGTCGGCCATCGCTTGGTAGCCGGCGGGGTTCAAGTGCAGGTTGTCGCCGCTGTCGTAGGCGGGCGAAAGCCGCAGTGGGTCGGTCGGATCTGCTACGACCGTGGCGAGGTCGAGGGCGGCGTCGAACCCGCCGCCGTTCAGGATCCAGTCGTTCACCTCTTGGCGGAACTGCTCGTGCTCGGTGCTATCGTAGCTCGAGCCGCCGAATGGCAAGATAGGCACTCCGTAGACGAGCACGCCTTCGGCGTGAGCCTTGTCCAAGAACCCCTGATAGGCCGCAATCAGGTTCGTGGCGACGTTGGGGCTACTGGAGCCGCCGATATCGTTGACACCGGCGAGCATGATGACCCAGCGAACGCCGG
>CBFGRJ010000386.1:0-7104 GCA_965651135.1 uncultured Myxococcales bacterium | reverse complement strand
CCAGACCAGCTGCGGTGATGCGATGCTTATGAAACCGCTCCTCACCCGATGACCGGGACCCAGAAATCTCCTTCCCGTCCTTCTCCTCTCCCTATTCAACCAAAAAAATTGAATCCGCGTTCCAGCATTCACTGCTGACTAGCCAGCGTGCGCTTTGGGTGTTTCTATCGACTCGGGCTCGGCCGAGGTCGGGACGGCTCGCAGAGACGCATGACCCACGGGGTGAATGCGCTGGACCCGAAGGCCCCAGCGTCTGAGCGCCAGCTCGCCGCGTTCGCGCGCAATGCGCAAACGGATGCCCAGCGCATCCGCGACGGGCTCGGCGAGTCGCGACCCTTCGCGTGGGATGCTCTGTTCGGCTGCCATGCACACCCAGCGCACGTCGAGCCGCCTCGTCGGCATCGCCGCCAGTGTTCGCTCGAGCTCGGGAACCCGTTCGTACGATGGGGGAGGCGACCAGATGTACACGACACTCGGTCGAGGTCTCTCGTGGAGCAATCGCCGCAGCGCCTGCGCCAGGCTCACGTCCGTCTTGGCTCGCTCGGGCTCCATTCGGGGAGGAGCGTGGATGCCGAAGGCAGCGAGGTAGCGGCGCAGCTTGCTTTCACGGGACGAGGGTGCATGGGGCGCGGCCACCGAAAATGGGGCGCGGGCTCTGACTCTTTCCGCGCGCCTCAGCACGCGTTCCGGATCGCTGATTCTGAGCCGAGCTGCCGCTGCTGGGTCGAGCGGTCGCATGTGTTCGATCACGCGTGCGATCACGTCGTTTTCATCCAAGTCGGAGCGATCGGCATCCCAACACCCGGCGCCCAGGGCGAGCGCACTCTGCAGCTTCATGCTGTGCTGCGGTCCTCGGGCAGGCGGGATCCACTGCAGGTTGCGGGCAGCGAGAATGCCCAACCCGGCCGAGTCGCCCCGAGCCAAGTGCTTGTGAAGCACTGCGGCGACTTCGTCGATCGCTACATCCAGCGGCGCCGAGCCGGGCCGGCCAGACCACAGCTCCACAGATGCGTCCAAAAGGAACCACACGACGTCGCGTTCCTCCCGCTCGTACTCCCGCGCCAAGAGCTTGCCGCGCCGAGCGGAAGCCCGCCACGCAATGCGTCGCAAGGGGTCGCCGGGTTGATGGTCCCTGAGCTCGCGCAGCTCGCTGCCGTCTCCGGCAAAGATGCCTGCCCGGCCGTCTTCCGCTTGTCTGCGGCTGCGACCGCCTCGAGCAGTCTTGACCATCAGCCCGTAGCTGCGCGGCAGCACCTCGACGCCATAGGGATTCGCAAACGTCAGCGGTACCTCGAACAGGCCGGGGCTCCCTTGAACTTCTAGAGATAGCCCATGGATGCCGTGACGGCCCACGCGCGGGGCGTGGACCTTGACGCTGACCGCCAAGCGGCCCGCGGCTGGCACCTCGCCCTCGGTGGGTTCGAGCTCGACCTCGAGATCGGGTGAACACACCGCGCGCAGCTGAACGTAGCGTACCGCCAGATTGTCGCGGTTACGGATTTCGGCGCTCAGCGTCAGTGTTTCGCCTCGCCCGACGCGTGCAACTCGCTGCTCGCCCCGCCATAACATCTCGAAGCCTGCCGCTCTGACTCGGGCGATGCTGACCATGGTTACGGCGCGGGCCAAGGCCAACCCGACTAGAAGCCCCCCCGTCCACGCCACCATGGCTGGCTCTTGTGCGATCAGAGAAAGAGCCAACACGGCGATGCCGGTCAGCGCGAGATGAACACTGGCTGGGGTGGGGTGTATCTGCAAGGTTACCGAGCAGCGTAGCCCGCTTTCAATCCGCAGTCTTTCGCAAAAGGAAGCTCGAAATTCAATGGGGACGTCCCTAACCTAGGCCGGTGCCCGACGCCACTTTGCTCAAGCGCCCGCGCCCGAACTTCTGGGGCCGTGCGGCTAGGCGTGCTTTCTGGTCAATGATCTTCGCCAGCGTCTGGATCGTTGCCCCGCTGGCAGCCCAACAACTCTCTCCGTTCGAACAGGAGATTCAAAGCGGCGTCTTTCAGGAAAATGGGCTGACGTTGGACACGACTCCTGAGGGCAAACTGATCGAGGGTATCGACGTATTCGTGATCGAACCCTTCGACGAACGTGATCCGTTGCCCAACTTCGTGAACGTGCTGCATGTGCAGAGCCGTGCCTATGTGGTCAAAAGAGAGCTGGCTCTGAGCGTCGGCAGCCACTACAGCCAAGAACGCGCGGATGATTCGGTGCGCAACCTGAGGGCTACCTACAAGTTCTCGCTGACATTGATTGCCACGGCGCAGGGGTCGGCGCCCGATCGCGTACGGCTCATCGTGATTGTGAAGGACATCTGGAGTCTACGCCTCAACTGGAACGTGGAAGTGGTCGATGATCGGCTCACGCTTCTGTTGTTGAACCCCTCCGAAGTGAACTTGCTCGGAACGCACACCACGTTTGGGCTGCTCTACGTGCTCGAGCCCGATCGGCACACGCTGGGCGCCAGGGCCGGGGTGCCACAGGTGGGGGCCAGCAATATCGGCATGTATTTGGCCGGCGGCGCGATCCTCGAGAGGAGCTCGGGCGACCCGGAGGGCAGTTTCGGGTATTTCCAATACGGGCGCGCTCTCATGTCACGCTACGACCGCTGGGCGTGGTCGGTGGGCTTGGGGTGGCGCAACGAGGTGACGCGGCGCTACCGCGGGGGGCAGGTGCGGACGTTGGACGTTCCGCTCGGCGCTTCAGCCGTGGAGCAAGTTCCCGAGGTCTTCGAGACCGATCGGCTCGCGGGTGAATACGAGCTCGTCAGATCATTCGGTACTACGAACAAAACCAACCTATCCCTCGGCGTCGAGGTCGATCGCAGGCGCTACCGGGCCCCCGATCTTTCCGGCTACAGTGAGAGGGCTCGTGATGCCTTCGAAGCCGTCGTCTTGCCCACCAGCGACGCCAGAATCAGTCCGTTTCTACAGGTGACGGCCTTTCGCCACGAGTACCACCGCCTGCTCAATGTCGAAACACTGGCCTTGCAAGAAGACATTCGGTTGGGACACGGCGCGCTGCTCAGGGTGTACCCGGCAAGCCGAGCAGTCGGTTCTTCGCGTTCGCTGATGGGTGTCGATTCGCAGCTCAGCTATGGCTTGCCGCTCGGTACGGGCATGGCCATCGCTAAAGTCGGAGCGAGCATCGTCTTGGCCGATCAGAATAGGAATGACGTGTTGTTCGACGCGAGTGCTCGCCTGTTCTCGCCTGCACTCGGCTTTGGGCGCTTTCACGTCGATGCGCTCGCCGTGGACATTTACCGGAGCTATTTGAACTCCGGTTCGTTGGTGCTCGGCGGTGAAAATCGATTGAGGGGGTATCCCTTCAGTCAGTTTCGCGGTGACAAGCTGCTCGCGGTCAACACGGAATTCCGGAGCGTGCCCGTCGAAATCTTGGGTGCGCACGTGTCAGCCGTGGCTTTCTACGACGTCGGAGACACACAGGACGACTACGCGGATTTCGACCTCAAGCACAGCGTTGGCTTGGGCGCGCGCTTCTTGTTGCCGCAGTTCGATAGGTCGGTGTTTCGTGCGGACTGGGGCGTGCCTTTGTCGCGCCGCTATGGCGACCTTCCCGGGGGGCCGACCATCAGCTTCGGCCACGCGTTTTCGCTACCTGGGATCTCCGAACCCAGCGTGCTCGACGGCGTATTGCCCGAGTAAATTGGCGTGCTGACTCAAATCGAGACACTTGACCGTGCAGTCGGCCTCAGTCCCCGATTTTCGAAAACATGACTGGACGGTCATAGGCGATAGCTCGTATATTCCTATTCGTTCGTACTCGGGAAAGGAAGTGGTGTCGGTGGATGTGCTAACTGATGTGCTGCAGACCGTTCGAGTCAAGACCGCCTGCTACGGGCGGCTCGAAGCGGCGGCGCCTTGGGGGATCCGCGTTCCTGGTGGGGAGGACGCGAAGTTCCACGTGGTGCTCGAAGGCAGCTGCATGCTGGAGGTCGAGGGTGCTGCGCCTCTCGCGTTGAACAGTGGCGACCTCGTCGCCTTACCGCACGGTCACGAACATGTCCTCCGGGACGCGAACGACTCGGCCGTGATCAACCTGCATTCTTTGTTGGGCTGCGGCGATGGTGCGGAGCGACAGCAAGCGCGCCAATTGAGAGTAGGAGGCGAGGGACCGGTGACCACGTTGGTCAGCGGTATCATCAGCTTCGAAGACCGCAGGAACAATCCACTGCTTGCCGTGTTGCCTCCAGTCATTCCTTTGCTGGGTGAGGCAGGGCGCGCGGTGCCGTGGTTGGAATCGACGCTGCAATTCATCGCTTGTGAGGCGTCGTCGCGGCGCCCGGGAGCGCAGACCGTGATCAGCAGGCTCGCTGACATTCTGTTCATTCAGATCGTGCGTGGGCATTTGGCTGCTTTGGGCGATGCATCGGGCGACGGCCCGGGCTGGTTGGGCGCGCTCGCCGAACCGCAAATCGGTGCAGCGCTCAGCCTGGTGCATCAGCGGCCAGAGCAGTCCTGGACGGTGGCATCGCTGGCGCAGCGCGTTGGAATGTCGCGATCGGCGTTTGCTTCTCGCTTCACGCGTCTGGTGGGCGAACCGCCGCTGCATTACGTCACGCGCTGGCGTATGCAGAAAGCCGCAGGGCTGCTGCGCGAAGGCCGTTCGACGCTGGCAGAAATTGCCGAACAGGTCGGCTACGAATCGGAGACGGCGTTTAGCAAGGCATTCAAGCGGGCGGTCGGCTCCAGCCCGGGTGCGTATCGGCGCGCCGCGCGAGGCTTGTCTCAGAGCGAAGCGGCCTGAACCCGAGGTCTTCACACAGGGCGAACGGCACGCCGGTAGCCGACCTTGCGCAGGGCCTCGTCGATGATGGCCACGCGCGCTCGATTGTCACCCTCGAGCTCGGGCACGAGCACTAGGCGGTGCGCCAAGACTTGTGGCGCCATTTGCCTGACGTCGTCTGGAGTGACGAAGGGTCGCCCACCCAAGACGGCAGTCGCTTTTGCTGCGCGTAACAGTGACAGCGAGGCTCGTGGGCTGGCTCCCAAGACCACTCGCGGATGCGAGCGGGTGAAGGTGCTGAGGGCGACGACGTACTCGTGGATATCGTCTTCGACATGAACGCGAGCTGCAATGCCCTGGATTTGAAGCACGTCCTGAGCATTGAGCACTGGCCGCGGCTCGGGGGCGGTCACGCCATGAGCACGGAGCATCGCGACTTCGGCGCGTTCTCCCGGATAGCCCACCGTCACGTGCACCAAAAAGCGGTCGATCTGGGCTTCGGGCAGCGGGTACGTTCCTTCCAAGTCGACCGGGTTTTGCGTGGCCAGTACGAGGAAAGGATCCGGCAGGGTGAAGCGATCGCCCTCGATCGTGACCTGCCTTTCTTGCATGGCCTCTAGTAAGGCCGACTGCGTCTTTGCCGGAGCTCGATTGATTTCGTCCGCCAGCACCACGTTGCTGAAAATGGGGCCCGGTCTGAGCGCGAAGGTGCCTTCCTTCGGGTTCAACACATAGGTTCCGGTGATGTCTGCCGGCAGCAGGTCCGGAGTGAACTGAACTCGGCGGATCGTGGCTGCCAGGGTGGTGGCGAACGCGTTCACCAAAGTGGTTTTGGCGACGCCCGGCACTCCTTCTAGAAGCACGTGGCCGCGGGCAAGCAAGGCGACCAGCATGCTGTCGACGATCGACGAATCGCCGATGTAGACGGTGCTGACTTGCCGGCGGACCTCCAGCAAGCGTTCACGTGCTGCTTCGATTTCGTTGATTTGAAGGGCGTGCGTCACTGGGGGCTACTCGCGCTGGCTTCCTTGAGTTCTGCCAGAATCTCTTTTACTTGACGGCTCATGCTTTGAACATGCCGGGGCTGCACTTTCACCGGCTGAGCGGCCGCGAGCGACGCCTCGGCCCGGTCCATCTCGCGCAGAAGCTCCCGGAGCTGAGCTCGTTTTGTGGCGCTCAAGAGGCTCCTGTCCTCCAACTGCGCCAGGACGGTGGAGCGCCCAGTTCCCACGGGCAGACCGAGCTCGTGGACCAGGCCCTCTTCGAGGGCAGCCTTCAGCTCCACGACCACCAGGGCGCCCCGAGTGGTCGGGGCTGCCAGGACCGCGGCTCGGCCTGCCAGTCCACCCTGGGCCACCAAGGGAAGTCCCGTCGCATACCGGGGGCGTGCGCGGCGATAGGTCCGTGAGCTCACCAAGACCGTCCAAACGCATGCCCCCACGACGAGCGCTGTGGCAAGCAACACGGCCAGCACCTCGGGTATGCCCTTTTGATGCATCTCGCTGATCAGATCCAAGACCGTTTTCGCCTGGTCGAGCACCTGCTCGGCCAAGCCGGCTTGTCCGCCGTAGTGACCCCGCTGCCGAAAATCATTCGAAATCAGATAGAGGTTACCGCCGCGAGCGCCCCAGGAGTCCTCCTCGACGAGGTATTGCACGAGGCCGGCTGCGAAGGCTCGATTGCCCGGATATCGCAGCATTAGGTTGATGAGGGCCGACGGGTCGCCCATGGCGAACAGGCGGCCCCGATCGATGATACCCGTCACCGCAATGGTCGCGTCGGGTTCACCGGTTGCCTCAATCTCGAGCACTGGCGTCAAGTCGGGGTGCCGCAGCGCGGTCGGATGATTCGTGATCACCCGATCCACTTGGGCGACTATGGGATGGCGCCCCTGCTCGATGCCCGCGACCACCTGCACTGCGGGCGCCGCTATCGCAAGGTTCGGATTTTCACGCAGCGCGTTCCGCGGCCGCAACGGCGCATTGATGCGATGGATCTGAAACCGGGCCAAGAGCTCCGAGCCTCGTCCATGGTCGTCGATCAACGCCAGTCGCCCACCAGCTCGCAAAAAGGCTGCAAGCTCGTCATAGTCGAGGCGAGCTTCGGGGTGCAGAATGACGAGTCCGTCTTTGGGGCTCAGCGCCGCGAAGTCGAGCGTGGCGATGAGCTTGACGCGCTCGGAGCCCAGCTCGTGTCGAGCGATCGCCAGAAACTCGCTGGCGCCCTCCCAGCCCTCGTCTCGAAATTCGAACGCCCCACGAGCTGGACGAGGCCAAAGCATCACGCACGTGGCGAGCAGCACCACGCACCCAAACATGCTTCGCGACATTGGCCGGGAAGCTAGCATGCTTCCTG
>CBFGRJ010000385.1:0-7116 GCA_965651135.1 uncultured Myxococcales bacterium | reverse complement strand
TCTCCAGAGCCCAACGCTCATCTCCAGAGCCCAACGCTCACGCGCTTTGACATGCATGAGTGGCGCGTTAACGCAGCTGGCCGTTCGCAAGCACAGTCGTTAACGTTCAACGGCGCTGGTCGACCCGTGTCGGCAAAGACAACGTGTTGGTAAAGACAGCTAGCGTCGAAGAAAACTCCGAGCCTACGAGTTTGTCGTTTGACATGTTGGACCTCTCACGGTTTAATGCCTCGAGTGGTGCGTAATCGCCACGTGATGATCATGCCTGGGTTAGCGAAAGGGTTAGCGGGACGGCTGGTGATAGGTGCGTTAGTGCTGAGCATGCTCGTGCTGGCGAATGGGTGTGGGCGGAGCACGCGCGCTTCCTCTTCGGCCGGCGGTAGCGATGCACCCATGGGCGGAAGCTCGATGACCGGCTCTTCATCGGGCGGTTCGGGCACGGGCGGTTCTTCGAACGAGTCCAGTTCCGGCCAGGCCAGTGGTGGAGCAGTGGCCAGTGGTGGAGCAGTGGCCGCTGGCGGGGCAGCTGCAGCCGGCAGCGGTGGGCAGCCCGATCCCAACCTCGACTGGGTAGAGTTTCCCGCGGGGAGCTACGATATGGGGGGCGGCAACGAAGATCCGCCCGAAGGGGTTCCGATCGAGGTGTTCACTTCGGACGCCCCAATTCACCGCGTCAGCTTGAGCGCGTTCGAGCTCACGCGCACCGAGGTCACGGTAGCTCAATACAGGGCCTGCGTGACGAGCGGCGTATGCACAGAGCCGGATGCTGGTTCGTCGGCGAACTATTGCAGCGCCAGCTCGGGCGAAAACAACTGGCTTGCTGGCAACCGTGAGTCGTACCCGATCAATTGCATCAGTCCTGATCAGGCTGCCGAGTTCTGCGCCTGGGCGGGCGGGCGTCTGCCGAGCGAAGCCGAGTGGGAGTATGCAGCGCGCAGCGGCGGGCAAGCGTCGCTGTATGCCTGGGGTGACGAAGCGCCGGCTTGTGGACGCGCCGCGATTCGCTTGCCCGCCATGTGCGGGACGGGGTCCAGGCCCGCGTGCGAGTGCGGCAACGTCGCCGAGCCCGTGTGCGGCAATCCAGATGGCAATACGGCACAAGGCTTGTGCGATATCACGGGCAACGTCGCCGAGTTGGTGGAGGACGCCCATCACGCCAGCTACGAAGGCGCCCCCGCCGACGGCAGCGCCTGGGGCGTGGGACGCACTTCTGGTCAGGGTGGGCTGGTACGTGGAGGCTCCTACAAGGACAGTGACCCTTTCGAATTGCGCGTCACGTCTCGAAGTAAGGGAGCTGCTGCCCACGCACTCATTGGTGTGCGCTGCGCACGCTGAACCGTGGCGCAAGCCTCTAAGCATTCACGAATAAGACGAAACAACTAACAATCAGAAACCCAAACGTGGGAGGGTTCACGTGAACAAGTCGAGTTGGATGAGACTGGTGCGATTTTTCGCCATCGTGTCGGCGGCAGCCGTCGTGCTGTTGCCGCGTTTCGCACGCGCGCAGAGCTACACGGGCTGGCAAGCGGTCACGGTGACCGTCACCTCGCAAGCAGAGCTCGAAACACTGGAACAAATCTATCATGTTCCATTTTCGAACCATGGAGGCATCGGTGCCAACGTCGTGCTGCTGCCTCCTGAGTCGGTCGCTGAGCTCGAAGTGTCGGGGCTCCCGTTCGAAGTCAATATCGGCGACTATCAAGATTACCTGGACGACGAGGCGGAACTGCGCACCCTTTATGGTGGAGTGCCAGCGACCCAGCCCGCGGTTTCGCTGCGAAGCCCGTGGAACCCTCCCATTGCCCTCTTCTCGGGCCCCGGTCCGACGCCTCCGCTAGCCATGATGGCCAGCATCCAAAGTGACTGGTACTGGACCTGGCACACTCACGACGAAATCGTCGAAAAGCTCGATGCTCTGTACACGCAGTACTCCGCCTCGACCGACCTGGACATGGAGGTGTTCTCTTTGGGGCAAAGCGCCGAAGGCCGCGCCATGCCGACGCTCCGCTTTACGAGGTCGTCATCGGTGGGTCAAAAGCCGGCGCTGTACTTGCGTTCGGGCATTCATGCCGCCGAGCAGGTGGCCATCATGGCCGCTATGTACATGGTCGAAGCGATTCTGGTTTCGTATGCGGAGGGAGATCCGGAAACGGCGGACCTGCTCGAACGGGTCGAAATCTACTACACGCCGCTGCAGAACCCGGATGGCTATCATCATTTCCGTAGCACGGGGGATCTCAATGTCAGGAAGAGCCGGAACGATTACCAGGCCTCGCTCGGCATGTGTCCACTCGTCGACGACGGCTTCGGGAACATGGTCGAGAGCAATCAGGCGCGCGGAGTCGAGCTGAATCGCAACTGGGATGTCGATTTCTGTAACAAGAGCGCGTCCACCAATCATTGCCTACGCGATTTCTGTGGACCAAGCCCCATGTCCGAGCCCGAGGTCCAAAATATCGCCGAGTTCGTGTTGAACACGCCGAACCTGGCGGGCAACATCGACATTCACGCCTACACCCAGTTGGTGCTCACGCCTTGGGCATTCGACTCTTCTCTGCCGCCACCCCATGCCACTACCTACGCGAATTTGCGTGCAGCGGTCATCAGCGAGGTGGAGGCCGTGCATGGCCAGAACTACCACGAAGACTTGACCTACGACCTCAGCGGGGACAGCGGCGACTGGATGGCCATGCAAGGCCTCTGGTCTTTGGCTTACGAAAGTAGGCCGTTCTTGATCGATCCTTACCCGGACGGGTTCGAGCCCGAGAACAGCGAGATGGTACCCACGGTCATCCAGACCGGCGAAGAGCTGCTCGCGGGCACGCTCTATTTCGCCTCCTGGCTGGCTGAGGACATGGACCAAGACGGCGTCATCAACGGCTTCGACAATTGCCCGGAAACCCAGAACTTCCTGCAACGCGACTGCGACGGCAACAACATCGGCGACGCTTGCGATACAGTGACCCCCAGCTGCGTCTCCGACAGTGTCGTGCTCCTCGACCACTCCGGAAGCATGAGCTTCGAGGACGGCTATACCGGCGCACAGCGCGGCGCTCACGCATTGAGCGGCTTTGGAGCCTATCTCTACAACTCGTTCTTCTTTCCTGGTGAGACTCGGACGGCCATGGTCGGGTTTGCCGATAACCCTGCTTGCCTGGCCTACCCCAGCGGGTCCAACGCCTTCTGTGATTTCGTCGACATCAAAGAAAGCGTGACCACACCCGGCACGCCCACAGCCACGATCGAGGACAGCGTTGCGCTTCAGGCGCTCAATCACGTTGCCGGATCGTATGCGGCAGGTGGATTGACGAATATTCTTGGAGCTGTCGAGTTCGGCCTGAGCAGCTTCGTCAATGCGCCAACCGGTACGCTCGCGGCACAGCAATACATGTATTTGCTCAGCGATGGGCAGCAAACGGTGCCCTTCGATGCCGCCAGGTACGACACCTTGATTCAGACCCTGCGCACCAGCTATCCCGAGCTGGTGATCTCGGCGCTGGCCGTCACACCAGAAGCCGACATGGAGGCGCTCCTATCGTATACGCATCCGACCCATGGGGCCATCGGGTATGCGGAGGAAGCCAATGGCGTTCCGGTTTACTGGCACGACGTGGCGGCGCGCACCATTCGCGATCTGGCTGTGGTGGCCGGGCCCGGCTTCATCACGACCCCTGCGGATATCATCGTGCCGAAGCAAGATTCTGCCAACGGTATCTACGACTTCGTCGTAGGTTCCGACGCCACCGCGCTGCAGCTGGTGATGTCGAGCCGCGACCAAACCTGGGGTATTCGCGTCACGTTGACCGACCCGGTCGGCAACACCTTCAGCAGGACCAGCCACCCGGAGTACTTCAGCACGACCGCGTACGATCCCGCGCTCGTGATTGCACACATTCCCGATCCGGTGGCTGGAGAATGGTCGCTCGTCACCGGCACCAGCCTTGCCGGCGGTGTCTCCTCGAACTTCATCGTGACGGAAATCAATCCCGTGGCCAGCGTGCAGCTCGACGGTGACACGCCTATCGTGGGAAGCGGCAGCGAGGTGGAGGTCACACCGACCATCGTGTACGACGGCGTACCCATCGACGTGAATTCCACCGAGTGCTCCGTGATCAAGATCACGGCGCCCGGCGGGTTGACGTTCTTTCCAGGTGATCCGGCTCCGTTCTCGTTCGACATGGTCAACACCGCCGAGCGAATTGCCCAGGGCCTGCCACCCACGTTCACGCTGGAACCGTTCGCCGGGCGCGGTTACTACACCATCTACGTGAACTGCACCGTAGATGCGTCGGCGGAGAGCGTGCCAGGCACTCAGCTTTCCGGCATGGTCGGTGAGTTCAGTCACAACACGTCCTACACCTTCTTTGCCGATGTTCCGGACATGCCCCCCTGCAGCAGCGATGACTGCGATGGAGACGGCGTTCCCAACGACGAAGAAGGTACGGGCGACACGGACGGCGACGGCTGGGAAGACCCGTACGACACGGACTCCGACAACGACGAGGCCCCGGATGCTGTCGACAATTGCCCACTTGTTTACAACCCGGATCAGGCAGATTCCGACCAGGATGGAGTCGGTGACGCGTGCGATGCCGATGTCAGTTGCATCTATGGCACCGAAGGCGTCTGGGTTTCCGACTACACCGACGTGATCGCATCCATCGGCTCGGCGGGCTACATCGAGCTCGGCGCGGATTCGGTAGTCGAAGGGTCGCTCCGCTCCGGCGGCGATATCTTCTTCCGCGAGCGCGCCGTCCTCGATGGCTCAGCGTGGCTCTCCGGCACGCCCTCGTACCAGAACTCCGTCACGATCACTGGGACGGTCTTCCATCCGGTGGCAGTCGACGCGCTAGCGCTCGCGTCACGTGGCGTGCCCTATGGCACCATGGACGTCGAGCTCAGCTTGACCAGCACCTGCGAACAGCAACTGGCTCCGGGAGCCTACGGCGCCGTGTTCGTCGACGCTGGGTGCACGTTGACGCTCACTGCTGGCAACTACGCGATGCGTGAGCTCTACATCAACGCAGACGCAGCTGTGATGGTCGCAGGAGCGGTCAACCTGGACGTGGCGGAGTTGTTCCATTGGGGCGACCGCGCCGTCCTCGACAAGGCCACCGAATCCTCGCATTTGAGGGTCTACACGAATCAAATCCAGCTCGTGCACGTCGGCCCTGATTCCGTATTCGCCGGTACCCTGATCGCACCGGCGGCGGGTGTGGCGGTCTACAGCCGAGCTCAGATTGCCGGGTGCATGCGCGCGAATTCGATACGCATCGAGCCGCAAGCGGTCTGGGTAGGCGACGCCACGGCGGCGCCCCCGAACAATCAGCAACCGGGTTGTACCGAAGATACGGCCATCGATCTCGGCAGTCACGGTAACGCCACTACCGTGGCCACTGATGCTTGCGTCATGGTCCGCGACCAGTACCCCTCGTGGTGGGGTGAACGGACAATGCAGCTGCAGACCGGCGCGGGTGGCAGCTACGACGTGCCCTTCAGCTGGTCGAGCAGCTGCACCGGTGGCTCCGGTTCAGGGGTGTTCACGGGACAATGGCAGAGCCAGTTCTTCGGACCCACGAACAGCAGCTGTGCCACCCTGATCTCACTCCACGGCGAGGGTTCGGGCACTGTCACGCTGCGGTACTACTAGCGCCGAACGTCGAGTATGGTGGTCACTGTGCAGCGCCGGGGCTCTCGCGCTGGCGCTGCTTGCGACCCACGGTTGCTCCAAGACGGAGGCAGACCACGCAGCGCCTAGCGCGACGGGCGCCAAGCCTGCCCCCGCTGAGCCAGCGGTCACGAAGCCAGCCCCAGCGCCTGGACAATCGCTGCTCCACTGGGGGCGAGACCGCATCAACCAACGCGCCTTGCCGCTCGACGGCAGGCCCCTTCCCACAGGACTCGGTCAGGGAGTCCATGTCTACGTCCTCGATACGGGGGCGAGCCCAGAGGGGATTCGAATTGCGCGCTTGCCCGAACACTCGGGGGATTTCGTCGGCGACGCTTGGGGCAAACAACATGGGTCGGCAGATTGCCACGGTCACGGCTCGCACGTGGCCGGCATCGTGGCCGGCACGGAAGCGGGCGTCGCGTCCGGCGCCACGCTCTACGCCTTGCGAGTCACCGACTGCGAAGGGCGAGGTCGACCCGAGGCGGTGATCGCCGCGATGAACTGGCTTTCAAAACACGCGCGCCGCCCCGCCGTCGCAGTGCTCAGTGTTCAGTACCGCGGCGTCGAAGCCGTGGGTCACGCTGCCGCTCGCCTCGTCGAGCAAGGTGTGGTCACCGTTGCCGCGGCAGGCGGCAGCTTGGAAAATGCGTGCGAGCACATGCCAAGCGGTACGCCTGGTGTGATCACGGTCGCCGGCACGACACCCGAAGATCACGCACTAGCACACAGCAACTGGGGACCCTGCGTCGATGTCTGGGCGCCGGGCTCGAACATTCATTCTCTGCCCGCAAAGGGCGATAAACTCATACCGAAAAGTGGTTCGTCCGCGGCCGCCGCGTATGTCGCCGGAGCTGCCGCCATCTACCTCGCCAAACACCCGCAAGCCGAGCCAGCCGCCGTCCGCACAGCTATCCAAAAGGCCGCTACGCCCGCGCGAGTCAGCATGCAGCGCTCCAAGTTCGCCCAAGCCACCCGCCGAGATCTGCTGTTCATTCCACCGAGTTGGTACGAGTAGGGTCTTTCAAGAGCTTACGAGCTGCCCAGCAGTTTCGCGAGCAAGGCGCTCATTTGTCGAAGGGCGCGCCCGCGGTGGCTGATGCTGTCTTTTTCTTCTGGAGAGAGCTCGGCTAGCGAGCGACCGCCGAGCTCGGCCACGCTGAACAGCGGATCGTAGCCGAAGCCGGCGCTGCCCCGAGGCGCCTGGAGAATCGTGCCGCGCAGGCTGCCCTCCACCGTGTGGAGCTCGCCAGTGGGCGAACAAAGCGCCATCACGCAGCGAAAGGTGGCGCCGCGCTGTGCGGGGTCGACTCCCTCGAGCCTTTGCAACAGCAGCGCGTTGTTGGCTTCATCCGTGGCGGAGTCGCCGGCGAAGCGAGCCGAGCGGACCCCTGGCTGGCCTTGCAGGGCATCGACGTCTTGCTGGTCGACAAATCTGATTTTTGTGC
>CBFGRJ010000384.1:0-7120 GCA_965651135.1 uncultured Myxococcales bacterium | reverse complement strand
AGTCGCCGAGCTCCCCGAGCTTCGGGCAAGATCGTCTGCGCTTTCGGCTAGTTGCGTAGCCCCTCGGGTCAAGCCTCGTCCGCGGAGTTTTTCCCACCTGGCCCAGCGCCCGCCGGGCCTTCGTGCCCGCGCTCCCTCTCTGAAAACCGCTCTGCCTCGGAAATCCCGAGTGCCGCGAGCCACTTCGGGGTGGGCTCGATCAGCCTTCGCTCCTTCAAGTCGAACAGGCCCACGGCCATGCGTGCCTCGCAGCACAAGCGACCTTGCGCATCGAGCATGCGCTGGGTGATCTGCCCGACCTTGCTATCGTACCTGTCGACGTACGTTTCGATCACGATTGGCATGCGGTTCATCAGCTCGCGCTTGAAACGAATATTGATCTCGACAATCGTGGGGCCCTGTTGCGAGCGTCGGATCTCGTCCAGCCCGTAGCCGTTGCCGTGGATCCAATCCCAGCGCGCTTCCTCGAACAGCTGCAGGTAGGTCGCATTGTTCACGTGCCCAAACGTGTCCAAGTGACGTTCGACGATCAACAGCGGATAGGTATGGACGAGCTTTGCCATGACTGCCTCTCGAAGGATTGAACCACGCATCAGGGGTGCCGCACTCCATAAACACCCGAGCGCGACTCGGACTTCAACGGCTCGTGTGGTGCGAGCCCAATGGGCGATCCACCCTTCAGCAAGTAGTCATTGTAGATTTGCCAGCGAAGGTGCATGTGCGCGATCATGATTGCAGAAACGGCCACGAATGCTCCCACGAAGCACGCCAGAAACCCGACGAGCATCAGGCCCACCGCCAATGCTACCAAGAGTAGCGTCTTCCCTAGCACTACACGAAACGTGGCTCGGGAGTAGGCCCAAATAGCGGCTGGCTCCAGCGCTTGGCCGAGCTCACCGCTGAGCTCGGCCCGCGTCATCGCGGCGTTGACCACCACCAAAAGAACGAGCCACAGCGGGATGCTAAGCACCATCAGCACCAAAGTGGCAATGACCCAAGGCTCCGCGCTGCCGGTCGCCCCGGCGACGTTGACGAAGACACCGGCAATCAGGAAACTGACGCTCACGACGACCGGCGGCAACATGGCCAGAAAGCTCACGACAAAAGCCGGCACGCCGCGGGACAAGTACTGCGACACGTCATCGAAGTCGAATTTGACGCTGCTGTTCGGATGGCGACGCACCAGCCTTCGATGCACTTCGGCGAGCCAGCCTTGCAGCACGATCACGCCCACGAGCGGGATGAACTGCGTCGAGACGTAAAGGAGCGAAGCCCACAATAGATTGGTCCACGCGGCTTCGCCCTCGAATGCAAAGCGAACGGCAGCGATCACGCTGATGGTCCGCGGCTCGGGCTCAGCCGCCGGCAGCACCGGGGCGCCTGGCACAGCCTGCGGTGAGAAATGGGGTTGCACCGGGCATGCCTTACCTTCGATACGGACAACTTTCAAGCGCGCTGGCTAGGTCGACGCGGCGGAGGCCTGTCTGGAACGATTCACGAAGTACAGCGCAGCAACGCTGAGCAGGCTTGCCCCCACCAAGCTGAGGCCATAGCTGACGACCTTGAAGAACTCCAAGCGCGTACTGCCCGCCAATACCAGGTCTTTGTACAGCTGCAAGGCCACCGAACCCGTATAACCCGCCGCGTCGAGCACATTCACCGCAAACACCGCTGTGCCGGCGAAACGCGTCGAGGCCATGATGCGATCGAACAAGAACGAGCTGAACGGAACGTACGCGAGGTAAGCGCCGAGCCCCACGCAGATCATCCAGGCCTGCCCGCTGAGCCAGCGTTCATCCAATGCCAGAGTCGCAACGCCGATCAAGCAGAGGCCCGTGATCATCACCGAGAAGACGGCGACCAAACCTCGCAGTCGATCTTGGACGACCACCAAGCTCGACAGAATCAGCAGCACCAACAATGCCACCGGAAAATCCGTGCGACTGAAGATGGCGGGCTCCTGGGCATAGCCGAGCTCCTGAAACAGCTCGATACCGTAGTTGTCGCGAAAGTCGCGAAATGCGGTCAACCCCAAGTAGACCAGCACCAAAAGCGTCAATCCGGGCAAAAACTGGCGGGTGAACGCCCAGCGCTCGGCTGCCCCCATGGGCGGGCGCGCCTCGCGCGCGCGAGCATCGTCGAGTGTGGGGTCGGGCAAGCCGTCCAGCAAGCGCGCTGCCACCAAAAACGGGAGCAGAAACAATAAGCCGGTCACAGCCGGCATCCAGTATTCCGAGACTCCAGCCTCCAAAAGGGAGCGCCCCACGTCTTTCACCACGCTGCTGGCAACGATGAAGGAGCACGACAAGCCTGCGAGCAACACTTCTGTGGCACGGCGCCCCTCGAGGTATCTGACCACTAGTCCCCAAACCATACCCAGCGGCAAGCCGTTGAGGAAGATCGCGAAGATCTTCAGTGAAAAGGGCAGCACAGCGAACGCCAACAGGGCCAGCTCGGCGAAGGCTATCAAACCGACTAGCAACATCACCCGCCGCGTCCGCGCGACTTCGGAGACCCATTTGATCCCCAAGTACTTCGACACCGTGTAGCCGACCACCTGACTCAGCACGAACGCCGTCTTCAGGTCCAAACCGAGCACGGGGTCGCCAGCGTAGTTGCCCGAAGTGAACGGTTTGCGAAACGCGTACATGCAAAAATAGGTGCTGAACGCCAGAGCGCTCGCGGCCAGGTTCAAGCGCCAGCCGGTAAGCTGCTTGCCATGCACCATCGTCACGAGGCAGCTCAGCACGCCGTCGCAACGATTTCGAGTGAATTGAGACGCGCTTTCGCTTTAGAGTGCGCGCGCCCATGTCGTGGTGGTTTCTGCTCGGCTACCTTGGCTTGCAGCTGGCACTCAGCCTGTGGCTGGCGCGGCGCATTGGATCAGAAAGCGACTACTTTACCGGCGGCAGGCGCCTGGGCACCGGCTTCATCGCCTTTTCGCTGTTCGCAACCTGGTTTGGCGCCGAGACCTGCCTCGGCTCTTCGGGGGCCATCTACGAGTCGGGCCTATCGGGGGCGAGGGCCGATCCGTTCGGGTACAGCCTATGCCTGCTGCTGCTCGGACTCCTGCTGGCAGTGCCGATTTGGCGCGGCAAGTACCTGACGCTGGGCGATGTGTATCGCGCTCGCTTCGGACCGGGCGTGGAGCGATTGGCAGTGCTGGTGCTGGTTCCTTCGTCGTTGATCTGGGCCGCTGCCCAAGTTCGGGCATTCGGGCAGGTGGTGGCCACGACCATGAGCCTGGATGTCACGCTGGCCATCTACCTGTCCGCGGCTTTCGTGGTCGCCTACACGTTCTTCGGCGGCCTCTTGGGGGATGTGTACACCGACGTCATCCAGGGCGTGATCTTGGGATTGAGTCTGCTGGTGATGCTCTACGTGAGCTTTCGAGCTTTGGGTGGCATGGGCCCTGCGCTCGAACAGGTCGAGGCCCAGCGCTGGTCCCTGTTCACAACCGGAGAAAGCGTTTGGGTGCAGCTCGATCGCTGGAGCGTGCCGATCATGGGCTCGCTCGTGGCCCAGGAGCTCATTGCACGCGTCTCGGCCAGCAAAAGCGCTGGAACGGCACGGCGCGCCGCGTACATCGCCTGCCTCCTCTATCTCGTCATTGGCGCATGCCCCGTCCTGCTGGGGCTTTTGGGGCCAAGTCTCGTTCCCGCGCTCGACGATCCGGAGCAGCTGCTACCGGCGCTCGCGCAGCGTTTACTCCCCAAGCTCTGGTACGCCCTGTTTTCTTGTGCGCTGATTTCAGCCATCTTGTCGACCATCGACAGCATCTTGCTGGCATCGTCGGCGTTGCTCTCGCACAACCTCGTGGTTCCGCTGCTGCGCCTCGAAAGCGAGCGAGCTCGTCTGGTGAGCGCGCGCGTGCTGGTCGTGCTCACCGGAGCCTTCTCGCTGGTGGTCGCGCTGTATGCCGAAGGGGTGTACGCCCTGGTCGAGACGGCATCGGCGTTCGGCACCGCGGGCGTGCTGGTGACCACTCTGATCGCGCTCTACCTGCCGGTCGGAGGCAAACGCGCTGCAGCGGCCAGTCTATTCGTGGGGCTCGTCACGACGCCGCTCGCCGAGTACGGCCTCGCGCTGCCCGCGCCCTTCCTCGCCTCGGTAGCGGCCGCGCTCTTGACCTATCTGCTCGTGGCCAAGCTCGAGCCCGCCAGGCTCGCCCAACCCGTGCCCTGATTCGCTCAGGGTTGGGCTGGTGCGGGCCGGCTCCGCGCGCGCGCGATGGCGCGTTCGAGCGCGTTGTCGTTTCTCAGGCAAGGGTAGCAGTCCGCCGACTTGTCGGGGCCGCATCCACGCGTCTCGGAGAGCTCGAGAAGCCGCTGCAAGGAGCGGGTATCGGAATGCTCCCCCGCCCGCTCGACGGCGGCGGCCAGCTTGCTGCAACTCTGCAGAGTTTCTAGCTCGATGGCCGTGCGTAGCTCACGACTTGCCTTCCGACTGAGGACCACCAGCTTCTTGAGCAAGAACTCGCTTTCCTGGCTGCGCGACGGATCGTTCTCGAACTTGCGCCAGAGCTCCCAGAGCATGTCGATGCCCGGTTGCTTGAGGCGCCTGGCGCACAAATTGACGACGAGATTGAAGCTTTCGGGATCCTGGGCCGCCATTTTCAGATCCCGAAGCAGGCCGGGGTCGTCCCGCATCGACGCCTTGAGCGAGAGCACCGCCTGATAGGCCAGCGCGCTGTCCTTGTAGCGCCCCACGAGAGCCGTGGTGCGGGCCAGCGTCAACCAGTCGTCGAAGGTGCGCTTGTAGACGGGCAGCGCTTCGATGCGCGCGAGCTCGCGCCTGGCGGAATCGGACAGCGCCGCCGGCTTGACGCGCGGCGGGGGCGCGACGGGCGCCGCCGCGCTGGCCACCGGCGGCTCGAGCTCCCCCGCGGGGGTCTGCTCACCCCCAACGGCCGGGGAAATCACCAGCACCAAAAGCACTCCCGCGCCAAGGCTCGCGAGGCCCACCGCGAGCACCGGCACGAGCGGCACATCTACGCCCAAGGTGCGCAACCGTCGCGCTCTCATGCGCTCCCAGAGGCTCGGCACCTGCGCTCGGAAACGCTGCACCACGCCGGCAATGCGAGAGCGCACCGCCGCCGTGCCGCCGCTCTGGGTGACAGGCGCCGGTGCATCGCTCAAGCGTTCCAGCAACTCCTCGGCGGATGGCCGCGAGCCAGGATCTTTTGCCAAGAGCGCCATGGTGAGCGAAGCCAGCGCTGCCGGTATGTCGGACGGTAGGGGCTTTGGCTCACTCGTCATGTGCGCCGTGAGCAGCGCCATCATGTCGCTCTTCCCGAACGGAGTCGCTCCAGCCAGGAGCTCGTAGAGCATGATACCCAGCGAATACATATCGCTCTTCGGGCCGACCTCTTGCCCCATAGCCTGTTCGGGAGACATGTATTCGGGCGTACCGAATACGGCGCCCAGCTGGGTCAATTTGGTTTCGCGCTCGGTGTCGTCCCGGGTCAACTTGGCGATGCCAAAGTCCAACACTTTGACGAAGTCAGACCCATCGGGCCGCGCAAGCAACAGAATATTCTCGGGCTTCAGATCGCGGTGAACAATCCCCAAGCGGTGCGCGGCCGTCAGCGCGGACGCGATCTGCTTGGCGATGGTCTGCGCTCGTTCGGGCGGTACGCGACCGCCTTGCCTGAGCAGCGCTCGCAGGCTGCGGCCCTCGACGTACTCGAGCACCAGATAGAAGCTGCCCCCTTCCAGCTTGCCGAAGTCGCGGGCCTGCGCCACGTGTGGGTGTTCGATACGAGCCGCCGCCACGGCCTCGCGCTCGAACCGCGCCACCACTTCGGGCATCAGCGTCATGGTGCGATGCAGGATCTTGAGGGCGACCTGCTTTTTCATGTGAACGTGCTCGGCCCGGTACACGGCGCCCATGCCACCCGTTCCCAGCAATGCCTCGATGCGGTATCTGCCCCCCACCGTCTGACCGATGAGAGCCGTTGCCTCGTCCTGCGCCTGCCCGGGAGCGGCGGGCGCAGGCTCGTCGGCCATCACGGTCGGCCCCACCGGATCAGGCAGGCTCGTTTCCGGCTCAGGGGCGAATTCTGTAACGAGCTCGCGACTTTTTCTCATTTGGCTGGCCAGCGGCGGAGGCGTGCCGGCGCGAAAGGCCATGAGGTCGCGCCGCATCGAAGCCGCGTCGGGATAGCGGGCGTCTTGAGCGAAGGACAGGCTCATGTCCACAATCGCGCACAAGTCCAGAGAAACGTGAGGACATACCGCTCTCAGGCTGCGAGCCGGTTCGGTCGCCGTCTTCTGAAGCACCTCCGTGGCCCCCTCGGCCGCATGCACCGGCTCACCCGAAAGCAAACGAAACAGCATGGCCCCCACGGAGTACAGGTCCGTGCGACCGTCGATCCGCTCGCTTTGCCCCAATGCCTGCTCCGGCGCCATGTAAGCGATGGTGCCAATAGCGAGCCCCGCTGCCGTGGCGATCGAGCTCTCCCGGGTGATGCGCGCCACACCGAAGTCGAGGACCTTCACGTCGCCGCTCTGGGTGAGAAAGACGTTGCTGGGCTTCAGGTCACGGTGCACCACGCCCTGTGCGTGTGCGGCGGCCAAGGCATCCAGAACTTCGAGCGCGAGCTCCACCAACTCCTCGACCGTCAGCGGCTGGCGGGCTGCGCGTTCAGCCAAGGTTTCACCCTCTAGGAACTCGAACGCGATAAACGCGTCCCCCGCCTGTTCCATCGCGTGGTCGATGATCCGAACGATACCGGGATGATTCAGACTGCGGACAATCCGCGCCTCTTGCGCAAAGCGCTTGGCCAGCTCCTCGTGTGCCGCCATGTGCGGGAACAGCAGCTTGACGGCCGCGCGTTCTCCTTGCGCGTCCCGCGCCTGGTAGACCGCCGCTGTCACACCACGCCCCAGCGCCTTTTCCAACGTCCAGCGGCCGCCAACGACCTGACCGATCCGCTCTTGAATGGTATCCGACGAAAACTCCAGTGTCTTTTCTCCGGGCGGGGCCGCGAGTCTAACCTCAGATGCGGCAGTCGGCGACAAAGCTCGGTCTCCCTGACAGCGAGCGCAGCCATGCTAGGGCCTATGGACACTTTGTGAGCTTGACATGCGTTCAGTATGGCGTATGTTGGCGTGCATGG
>CBFGRJ010000383.1:0-7123 GCA_965651135.1 uncultured Myxococcales bacterium | reverse complement strand
AACCGAGCGGACTCTCCACGCGGTTCGGCAAACGCGCGACGACGTAGCCCGCGCCCAAGGTCCAAGCCTCACCGGGCAGCTTGGCGTATTGTACGCCCAGCATATTGCCCACTACCCGCACCTGACTGCGACCCTTCTCCTGGTAATCCTTGTCTTGATCGAGGTATTTCAGGTCACCCACGATTTGATCGAGCTGTGAGCGATCGAAGCCCTCGGGAGCGCCTGACGAGACACGCTGCCCATTGACGTAGAAGGCAATCGCAGCGCCCGTGCGCGTGGACAACTCGCGCGCAAACTCATCGTCGATGATGCGAGCCCCAACGATGGCTCCCGCGGGCATGGTGCCCGCTACATGCTCCACCGGCCGTGCCACCACCCGGTACATGCGATCCAACACCAAGGTGTCGTCGCGGATGTACCCGTGCAGTGCGTCGGCAACGACTGGATAACCGCCGAGCTCGAAGTCCTCCATGCCGCTGGCTTGCTCATAGCCCAAATGCCCCACCACGCGGCCGTGTTGGTCGATGGCGAATACCGCGTCGAAGGCTTGTTCTTTCGGGATGGTGGCGTTGACGCGCTTGAGCGCCTCGGCCACCTTGTCACGCAAACTGGACTTGAGCTTGGTTTCGGATTTGCTCGCGTCTGCGAGATCTTTCGCGATGGACTTGTCCAAGGCGAACTTGATCAAGTGTGCCGAACGCGTCCTGGCGTCATCGCGCAAGTACCACGACACCACCTGGCTATCGGCGGAGAGTCCTTCGCCCATCGCCCGGGCGCCCGCCCGGTTGTACATGCTCATGGCCAGGTAGAGAACGAACAGCGAGCCCCCCAAAAGGAGCGCCAAAACCACGTACCAAAAGCGTGAAAGGAGCATTTCTCTACTCGTGCTCCTTTTGCTGCTTGGGCGGCTTCGCCACCTTGATCGGCCCCTTGATGGCGACGTCTTTGCCGTCAACGGCGATGGGCAACGCGGGCCCTACCGGCTTACCGGCGAAGAAAGCCTGCACCGTGTATTCCCCCGGTTCTTTGACGGTCAGGGCGAACTTGCCATCCATGGATGGGTAGCCGATGGCGGCGACGTTCGACTTGGCGACGACGAACATGCGCAGGCTAGGCGCCAGCTCGTCGCGAATTTCGAACACACCTTCTTCGGGTACGGACCACTCGCGCTCCGAACCGCGCGCCGTGTCGTTCGGGGCGAATGTCTTCAAGCCCACCGCGTACAGGCGATGCGTGAACGGGTCGGTATTGCGGAAAATGAGCTTTGTCTTGGGCGTGACGGCGATGGTGACAGGCGTGGTGCGGCCGCCGCCAACCCGAATCAGGACGGCCGGCTTGGGTGCCTGCTTTTGCGTGGAGAGCGCGGCCACGCAGATTTCTTTGGGAATGTGCGGGAACAGCTGGCGAAACTTCGCCGGCACCGTGGGCACCAGCTCACGGAAGGTGTAACCGTGCTTCGAGGGCTCCTTCGCTTCCGTCCAGACCGGATTCCTCAAGTGTTCGAAGTCCGCGAGCTCCCCCGTAATCCGCTCTGCGAGAGCGGTCTTCGCACCCAGAGCGACGAGTAACCCAAACGAGACGCCCACCAGCGATTTCATTGTCTGCATCACGTCGGAAGACCGTAGTCGAGAGCAGGCGGTAACGGAAGCCTGAGCCGGACCCCAGCCTTTCTGGTCACGCCTAGCGTCGAGCAAACGAACCAAGGAGCGCTCTTCCGTGAGGGAGGCACAGCCTCGAATTCCGCCACAGGTGCAATATTGCAGACCGCCCGGCGGGTTCGATTCGTCGCCGACGGCACTCCGGCCGAACCTCTTGTGAGCACTTCGTTAGCCACAAAGCGCCGATAGGCAACGGGCCGGCGAAACGCCAGCCCGTTTGCGATTCCAACCACCTGAGCCGTAGACTATATAAGTAGCCGAACCCCTAGCTCTACTAGGTGGGCGGCTCGTCCGATGACCGTTGGCTTCCCGGTGAGCATGTTCCGGGCCTAGCTCTTGGTCCCGGGCTCGCCTCCCGGTTTGGCTTCATGTAAGGGATTCGTTACTTGCGTCTACGCACTCCGCAGAAGAGAACCTGCCTACAAACCTATTTATCGAAGGTGGGTTCGTCAATGTCCCGCGCGCTTTTGCCTGCGCCTGCTGATGCCCGCTGCGTGATTTCGCCAGCTTTGCCCAAGCGACCCCTGTGGATAGCCTGGTCGAAAATGAATCCTTGACTTGCTCCGCGATCTGAGCCGCAAAACGCATGGGGCGGGTCGCCCACACGGAGCCGTTACCCCACGGCGCCGCCGGTCAAGAGCGCAGAAAACTGGTCCAAAGCATCAAACTCTTGCGAAGGAGTGGCAATGCTCTGGTCAGACACAGCCGAAGAAGGCTTTCTCGCCAACAGTGGAGGCGTCTTGCTCGCCGAGTCCGCGAGTTTTCCTGGACTCAGAAAAGTCATCGAGGCGCAGGGCTACCTCACGGTGGCGTTCGGCCCACCTGGTCCCGCGAACCGAGGACGCCTATCGATGCTGATCGAAGAGGCGATCGAAAGCTCACTCGAAAAGCTGGGAGCCGTCGCGCCGGGTGTAGGCGCCAATGTCAGCGTCGATGACTCGATCAGTGACCAGCTGTATCGCGCCCGGCTGATCGAAAGGCGCGGGATCGTCCTATTCGTGCCCGATCTGCAAGGGATGAGCAATCTCGACGGTATCTTGGATGGTGACGACTCGGTGGCACTCAGCTGGTGGATGCAAGCCACGCATGAGCGACCGCTTGGCATGGTGATCGAAAGCGCAAACCGCTTGCTGAGAGTCTATCCGTCGCCGGTGCCCTTCGAGACGTTGCTCCGCGAGAAGACCTATCCGCCTCCCCCACCGCCCACGGCCCCCGATCAGGCGGCCAGCGCCGACGCCATGGACCTTTCCGAGCCGCCCCCCAGTGTCAGCGCCACGGAGGCGTACGCTTGGCTCGAGCGCCCACGCGCCGAGAAGCAGGAGCAGCAAGAGCTCGCGGAGTTGGAAGCCGAAGCCAGCAGCTCTGAAGCACCGGCGGCAGTCGAGGCCGCCGATGACGGCGAAGAGGCAGAAGGTCCCATCATTGCGCACGCGGTGCTCACCGTCGTCGGCAAGCCCGAAGCAGAAATCGCCGAGGCCGCCGAGTCGCATGAGCCGGAACCCACCACCACCCTGCAAGAGGAGCCCACGGACCACCCCGCTTCGAGGACTTCGGAAGAGCTAGCTCTGCATGATGCCCGCACGGTCCGCCTCGAGCCCTCCCAGGAAATTCTCGACCGCGTCAGGCAAGCCAACGCC
Organism: uncultured Myxococcales bacterium; assembly: GCA_965651135.1. GTDB lineage: Bacteria > Myxococcota_A > Polyangia > Polyangiales > Polyangiaceae > JAICQQ01. The sequence continues at coordinate 3,828 of CBFGRJ010000383.1, read as the reverse complement.
GAAGCCGCCGCCGACACCGCCGACGACAGTGATTCCCCCGAAATGGAGACGGCGCAAAACCTAGCCACGCAGCCCCAGGAGACCGAGGTCACCGATCCCTTCCATCGCATGGCGCAACGCGAGTGGCCGAATTGGATGCGTGAGCTGGCCAGCACTCGAGGGCCGAAACCACTCGCCGTCGTGGAGCGCATGTTCGTATCGGCCTACACGCCGCTCAGGGAGGCTTGGATCCGCAATATTGCCGGCCCCGAAGCAGGCCCGGTGCTGAAGGGATTCGCCGACAGCTTCGAGCAAAGCTATTCCGAAGCGTTCGACGCACTGCGCGTGCGCGGCAAGCGGCCGACCATGGTCCTGGATATTCCCGAGATCGCCCAGCGCATTGGTCGCCTGCACGGCGCTCGCTCGATCCAACTGTTGCTGGTCGATGGCATGCGCTTCGACCTAGGTTTGCGCGTGCAGGACCGGCTGCGCGCGCTCTCCCGCGGCGAGGCAAGCCTCGCCGAACGCCTGCTGCTCTGGTCTGCGCTCCCCAGCAACACCCAGACGCAACTCGACTTGATTGGCAAAGGTCCGAGTGGGCTCAAGGAGCCGATAGCGTCGAGCGAATCACCGGTGGTCGTGGCTCGCGGCAAGAACGCAGCCACGCTGCGCAGGATCAAAGCCGGTCACCGCGAGCTGTTCAAGCTGGACATCATCGAGGCCGCCTTGACCGAGCCCGGCAAGAGCGAGCCCGCACGGCTCGACGCGATTGCCGACCAGGTGGGGAGCGCCATGGCGGACCACTTCCTCAAACTGCCACCGCGCACCTTGGTGATGATGTTCGGGGACCACGGCTTCTTGTTCGATCGACTGGAGCACGGCACCTCCGCCGGTCGCTGCGGCGGAGCCTCCCCCGAAGAAGTCCTCGTCCCCGCGTTTGCGTGGCTGGTCGGCAGCGTGCACTAAGGCGAGGGCCTTGAAGCCCGCGCTCACTCGCGCTGGCCGGCGCCGCTCGGGATCGGGTTCTGTTCCTTCTCGAGATAGCGGAAAATGGTCCGCGGGTCGACGCCCAGGTCACGCGCCGTTTGGGTGCGGTTGCCGTTGTTGCGCTCCAGCACCTCGAGCACGTAGCGTCGCTGAAAGTCTTCTTTGGCTTTCTCGAGCGGTACGATGGGAGCTTGAGCTTCGGGACCCAGGTCGAGATCCTCGGCGTTCAAGAGGGTGCGATCGCAGAGCACCAAGGCCTTCTTGATGCGGTTCTGCAGCTGCCGAATATTCCCCGGAAAGCTGTACTTCTTGATGGCAGCCAGGGCCTGAGGGGAAAACCCTTTGACCGGGCTATTCAACTCGTCGGCATACTTGCTGAGCAACGCCTTGGCCAGGATGAACACGTCGTCACCGCGCTCCCTGAGCGGCGGCAGCCAGAGGTTGACGACATTGAGGCGATAGTAGAGATCCTCGCGGAACTCGCCGGTCTTGATCATCTCCTCCAGGTTGCGGTTCGTCGCTGCCAGAATGCGAATGTCGCATTTCTCCGGACGGCTATCGCCGACCCGGTACACGACTCGTTCCTGAATGGCCCTGAGCAGTTTGACTTGCAGCTGAGGTGAGAGCTCTCCCACTTCATCCAAGAACAGGGTGCCTCCGTCGGCCTGCTGGAACTTGCCGATGCGGCTGGCAACGGCGCCGGTGAAGGCACCTTTCACGTGACCGAACATTTCGCTTTCGATCAGGTTCTCGGGAATGGCGCCACAGTTGACGGTCACGAAGGGGCCTTGCGCACGATTGCTGCGGCGGTGGATCTCGCGAGCGATGAGCTCCTTGCCGGTACCGGTTTCGCCCGTGATCAACACGCTGATATCGGTTCCAGCTACTTTCTGCAGCTTTCTGAAAACCTCCATCATCGACGGGCAAGAGCCGATGATCTCTCCGAAGCGCTTGTCTTCGAGCTCCGCGCTCAGCTTTTCTTTGTCGGCTCTGAGCGCGCTGAGCAGCATGGCATTTTGCAGAATCAGCGAGGCTTGGCTCGCAAAAATGGTCAAGATATCGAGCTGCTGACGATCGAACAGATGTTTGACCTCGTCATTGGCAACATAGATCGCGCCAATCACCTCTCCCTGGCTGAGCAGCGGAGCGCACATCACGCTCGACAGCTTGAGCGCGATCACGCTTTCGCTCTGACTGAAGGTGGTGTCCGTGAGCGCGTCGCTCACGATGACGGCTCGCTTGCTCTCGATCACCTGTCTGACGATGCTGTCGCTGATGCCACCGTCGGGATCTTGAATGGCCTCACGATGAACGTTGCGGCTCGCCTTGACCTGAGGCGGTGAATCGGGGTCACCGCCCGGCTCCACCAACAGCACGACGCCACGGGCGGCACCGGTGAGCTCGATCACGTCGTCCAACAGGGTCTCCATCAGCTCGTCGACCGAATTGCTGGACATCAAGCGTTCGCTAAAGCCGTGTAGCTTGCGTAGCCCACCGATTTCACTGGCGCCCGAACTGGGCTGCATCTCGGCCGCCGCAAGGCCATCGCAGAAGATGCTGAACGCCAACTGCGCTTGCCCCAGCACGAGGCGATCACCGTTGGTGAGCCGAAAGCGCCGCTTCTTTTTGCCGTTGACCAAGATTTCAGCGCCGCGGTCCACTTCTTCCAGCTGAAAGTCGCGCCCGTTGAAGACGATTTGCGCGTGATGCTGGCTCACCGTGGCATCGGGGATGTGAATGTCGTTGCCCAAGGCCCTGCCCACGGTGGTCAGCGGCTTGTGCAACGGAATGACCACCGGAGTGCCTTCGGGAGGGAAATAGCGAATGGTCGCCACGGCAAACAGACTAGCAGACTCGGGCCGGCCGCGAAGCCATTTAACTCTCAAAACAGAGTGCCGCTGACCGCCAGCGCGACGCCGCCCTCGACCGGCATTGGAGCCAGCGAGTGCACGCTCAGCCAGTCGCCGAGCTGAACGCCGGGCTCGGAGGCGCGGCCGGTGGCCGAATAGCTGGCTTCATTTCCGAGGAGGGCGCCCACGCCGATGCCGAGCAGGGTCGCGGTCCCCGTGAAGATCAGGCCCCTCCGAGCCGGCGGCGCATCGTCACCGAGATAGAACAGGTAGACCGGTAGTGACGCTGCGGCACCGATGCCGGCACCCGCCCACATGTAGCCTATCTGCCGGGCGCTCGGGGTCCACAAAAAGCTAAGTCCTGCCGCTGCCAGAGCGCCCACGTTGAGCCCGACGAACCCTGCTACGGAGGTCGGGTCGTTGGCTTCGCCGAAATCTTGGCCGGCGCGCGTGGCGCCATAGCCGAACATCGATCCAAGCAGAGTCCCCCAAACGGCGCCGCTGCTCACGAACAGCGATACCTCTGGCTCAGGCTCGAGTGCGTACCCCCAGAGGTATCCACCCACTGTGCCCAAGGTCGAACCCATGGCTGTACCGCGCGCCAGCTCCGTGAAGCCCCAGGCATTGGCGTCGCTGGTCATCACGTACTGCATGCTGACGATGCCTACCGCTTCCGCAGTGCCCAGGAACATGCCGGTAGCCATCGCCGCGGGCAGACCGCGCGGCATCTCGGGGTGGTCGAGCACGTATACGCCAATGGGCGCGGCAACGGCGAGCACGGCAGGGGGAATCAGGAATAGCCCTGGATCGTCGAGACCGACCTCGGTCGAGAGCCAGACGCCCATGCCGGCGCCATAGGCCACGGACATTCCATACAGCGTGCCCAGCTCGACCCTGCCGCGCTTGCTCGGCGGTGGCTGATAGGCTCCGGCACCCGCGTAACCCTGCTGTGGCGGATAACCCTGCTGTGGCGGATAACCCTGCTGTGGCGGATAACCCTGCTGTGGCGGAT
>CBFGRJ010000382.1:0-7123 GCA_965651135.1 uncultured Myxococcales bacterium | reverse complement strand
TTCAGACGTGTGCTCTTCCGATCTCTCACCCGATAAGTCTGAGGCGCTCGCGCTTTGGCGGCCGGCTCCATGAGGAACCGGAGCATCGGCAAGGAGAGTGCCCGTGATCAGCAAGAGACTACTCGAGTCCGAAGCCCCGCGGGCGGTTGTCTTGATCCGGCTCATGGTGGGTGCGGTGTTCTTCTCCGAGGGGATCCAGAAGTTTCTCGAGCCGGCGTCGCGCGGCGCAGGTCGCTTCACGAAGATTGGTATTCCATTTCCAGAGCTCATGGGTCCCTTCGTCGGCGGGCTCGAGATCGTCTGCGGAGCGTGTGTGCTCGCCGGCCTTCTGACACGTCTGGCAGCCGTGCCGCTCATCGTCGATATGTTGGTCGCACTCGTATCGACCAAAATCCCGATCCTGCTCGGGCAGGGCTTTTGGGGGTTCAGCCTCAAGGCGTTGCCCACGTACGGCTTTTTCAGCATGGCTCACGAGGCCCGTACGGATTTTTGCATGCTGCTGGGCTCGGTGTTTTTGCTCATCGTTGGCTCGGGCCCATGGTCCTTCGACCAGCGCTTCGCCCGAGGCCACAGGTGAGCAAGAGCAAGCCCTCGCTGCCTCAGGCCACAGGCTTGAGACGGGTGGTCGGCGTGCCGGGCGCCGTGTTGATGGGTCTTGGCTCCATTCTTGGCACCGGCATCTTCGTCAGCATCGGCGTGGCCGCCGGGGTCACCGGTCCATCCGTAATCCTGGCAGTGGTTCTGGCCGCTGCGGTTGCGGCGTTCAACGGTCTGTCGAGCGCGCAGCTTGCCGCCAGTCACCCGGTCAGCGGCGGGACGTACGAATACGGCTACCGTTACTTGAACCCCGCGTTGGGTTTCACCGCGGGGTGGATGTTCTTGTGCGCCAAGTCGGCGTCGGCTGCCACCGCCGCACTGGGCTTCGCGGGCTATGTGCTCGCGGCGGCTGGAGCTTCCACTGCCTCGTTCCGCACTCTGCTGGCTGTGGCAGCCACCGTGGTATTGACTCTCGTGGTGGCGGGCGGCATGCGCCGGTCGAACCGAACCAATGCGGTCATCGTTGCGCTGACGGTGCTGGCGCTGCTCGGATTTGTCGTGTCAGGGTTACCCTCGGCGTTGAAGAATGCCTCGCGCACTCTCGGCAACTTCTTCGGAGCCACCGATGCGAACGGCGGCACCGCCGGCTTGCTCCACGCTACCGCGCTCATGTTCGTCGCGTACACCGGCTATGGGCGCATCGCCACGCTCGGGGAGGAGATCCGCGATCCGCAAACCAACATTCCGCGCGCGATCGTCGCGGCGTTGGCCACCACCGCGATCCTCTACGCGCTAGTGGCCTTCGTTGCGGTGGCATCGGCCGGCGCAGGTGAGCTTGCCGAGCTCACGAACGAGGCGGCCGCGCCGCTCGAGGTCGTCGCCCGAGGCTTCGGCGTACCGGGCATCGCATGGTTGGTCGCAGCAGGGGCGGTCACGGCGATGCTCGGCGTGCTGCTCAACCTCCTGCTCGGCCTGTCTCGCGTGGTTCTGGCGATGGCGCGGCGAGGCGATATGCCCGCCATGTTCTCACGAGTGGACGAGAAGCGTGCCTCGCCTACAGCGTCGGTGCTCTTGGTGGGGGCGCTCATCGCTGCGCTGGCCTGTATCGGTCATGTCCGGACCACATGGTCGTTCAGCGCGTTCACCGTTCTCGTCTACTATGCCCTGACCAATCTGGCAGCGCTTCGCCTTCCGCCAGAAGTGCGCAGCTACCCCCGCTGGATCTCCGCTGCAGGCTTGGTCAGCTGTGTTGGCTTGGCCTTCTGGGTCGAACCGATGATCTGGGTCGCTGGACTAGGACTGATCGCGGTGGGCCTCGCATGGCACCGAGTGGCACGGCATCGGGCCCCGTGAGCCGTCTCGGTCACGACGTGCCAATCAGCTCGGCGTATCGGCGCAGATAGAGCGGCCAGCCTCCGTCACCGGCAACGCCATCGCGCTCCGCTTCCCATCCGTCGCCGTGACGTTCGAGATGTCGATGCTCGATCTCGACGCGGGTTCGAGTCGGTGTTTCGGCTGTGAAGCGCACTTCCCACTCGCTCACCTTTTCGGGATCGGTTTCGATGGTCCATTGCGGACTGATGTTCCAGCTCATCAGCAGCCGGGTGGGCGGTTCGTAAGCCAAGACGCGCGCCCAGCGACACTCGCTGCCATCGACGCCACGGTCGAATAAGTAGCCGCCTACCCGCGGCTCGAATACCGTCTCGGCGATCGGCACCGCGAGCAAATTATGCTCAGCCGGCTTGAAGCGACCGAAGTCCTCGGTGAAGACCTTGAACGCGCGCTCGATGGGCGCCTCGACCACGATGGATTGTCTTACTGGTTCCTCTTTGTGAGTGTTCATTCGGTCTCCTTGGTTGATTGTTCGACGGCTGCTTTGAAGGCCGCGAGGGTCTTGCTCCAAAACCGGTCGAGCTCCGCACGCAAGGCCGCCAGGCCATCAGGGTCGACTCGGTAGATCCGTTGCTTTCCCGCGCGGATGTCAGTGACCAGGCCCGCGTCCTTGAGCACTTTCAGGTGCTGGGAGACTGCAGGCCGACTGACCGGCACACGCCCCGCAAGCCTGCTCACCGAGCAAGGACGCTCGGCCAACAGCTCGAAAATGGCTCGTCGGGTCGGGTCGGCAAGAGCCGTCCATGGGTTCTTCGCGTAAGCAATCACTTACGTGTAAGTCTAGACTTACGCATTGTTCTTGTCAAACGCCGCGCGAGAAACGGGCGACGGTGTTCGGAGGCACTCGCTTGAAGTATCCAAGAACTTGATTGGCAGCCGCGAGCGCACGGCATCCGTCCACTATGTCCAACGTACCGAACCTGCTAAACGACGATGGCACCGCGTCCATCGCGACGATGCTCATGCTGGCCCACCACGGTTTTCGCAGAGATCTCGCACAGTTTTCCAAAACTCTCGAAAGCCTAACCAGCTGCGACGCGCCTAGACTCGAAGCGTTGCGGGAAGAGTGGCAGTGCTTTCACATGACTCTCCACGGCCATCACGAAGCAGAAGATGGCGGGGTCTTTCCAGCAATAGCCAACGAGCACGCTTCCGCACTCGCGACACTCGAGAAACTGTCCGCCGAGCATCGGCGCATCGATCCCTTGCTAGAACGGGGAGACGCAGCGTTCGAGCGTTTGCCGGAAACCTACGAGGCTCTGGCCGTCGTTCGTGAGCTGAAGGCGCTCCTCGAACCGCACCTGGCTACCGAAGAACGAGAGATCATCCCGTTTCTGCGCGAGGCAAAAAGCTTCCCACCCCCTCCCAGCGACGACGCGGCAGCCGTCTACGCCGAAGGCTTCGCGTGGTCCATGCACGGCATCGCTCCAGAGGTTCTCGAACGAGTCTATGCGATGCTGCCAGAAAACCTTCTCGCTCGCATTCCCGCCGCTCGCTCCGCCTTCGAGGCACGCTGCAAGCGCGTTTGGGGCTCTGCAAACACCGCCACCACTCGAACCCCCATTCCAGCTTCATAATGGCCAGCAAAAAGACGAAAAAGACCTCCAAGACCGGTGCAGCCAAGAAGAAGGCGCCCTCGTCGCGCACAGCGACACGTCGCAAAAATCCCAGCAAAAAGCCAACGGCCAAGCCCAAGCTCCTCTCGGGCGGCAACCCGCAAATCGCCAAGGGTGACGGTGACGCCCCCGTCCAGGCTTACCTCGCAGCCATGCCCGGCTGGAAGCAGGGCGTGGGTCGCCGGCTGGACGCGCTGGTTGTCAGCGCCGTGCCCGGCGTACGCAAGGCGATCAAGTGGAACTCACCGTTCTATGGCGTCGAGGGCAAGGGTTGGTTTCTCAGCTTTCATTGCTTCACCAAGTACGTCAAGGTGACGTTCTTTCGCGGCACGTCGCTCAAGCCCATGCCCCCTGGTACCTCCTCTCATGACGAAGTGCGGTACCTCGACATTCGTGAAGACGAGCCGCTCGACGAAAAGCAGATGACGAAATGGCTTCGGCAGGCAGCAAAATTGCCCGGCTGGATTCCCTAGCGGCAGCACACGCCAACGCACACCAGCACCCTACGTGGGCAGCGAACTGTTGGTTTTGCGCGGCAACTTCGATCTGCAAAGCTGCCTTGTGGTGCGAGGCTGTCTGACATCTGGGACCATGGCTCACAAAGAACACATATAGCTCTGCCGATGGGGGCAGTCGGGCGCTCTGGGCTGCTACACTTCCTCGCTAGTCATGGCCGATGTTCCCAAGCCCGCTCCCCGTCGCGGCAGCAGGGCGCCACGGCGCCCGCCTGCACCGCCAGCGCCTCCTCCTCTTACAGGGCGTGTGTCATCGCCCAGTGGCGCCGCAAAAGCGGATGGCCTGGCGCCGGCCGCGCTACCGCCTTTGCCCGCGCCGCCGCGCGTGCCGCCTCCCCCGCCGCCACGTCGTTCTGGTGCTCCGCCGCTGGCGTCGGTCACCCCGCTGGCCGTACCGCGGGCGGCACCGCGAACGAAGGCCAAGACAAAATCGAACGAAAAGCGCGCGGTCAAGCCGAAGTCTTTGCCGCCGCGCCCACCTCGAAGCGAACCGTCTACGCCTCCCACGCAAGGGCTCACTTTGCGCCCCAGCGCTCCCAGCATCGAAGAATCGGATTCGATTCATCCGGAGGCCTACGGCAAGGTAGCGGCAGCACCTGCCCTGACGAACGTAGGCCTCACGGATCGAGAAGGGGTGAGCCGAGAGCTCATCAAAGACTGCGAACACGAGCTCCGGCAAACGGCGGACGCCGGGCGCAAGGCGCGACTGCATTACGAATGTGCGCGCCTCTACGAGTCGGCGATCGGCGATCTGGATGCGGCGCTCGAGCACTACGAGAATGCCCGAAAAATCCGCGCCCTGCACGGGCCGACACTGGCCGGTCTTCGGCGCGTGCACCTGCTGCGGGGCAACTGGTCGCTTGCCCTGAAGGCGCTCAGCGAAGAGATCGAGCTCGCGGATTCTCCCGAGCTGCGGGGCGCGCTCCTGTATGAACACGCGCTGGTACAAGAGCAAGAGCTGAGGCGCACCGGAGATGCGCGGCGCTCGTTCGAGGCAGCGCTCGAGCAGCTGCCAGCCGACGCCGCGACTCTGCGAGCGCTCGTGCGAGCGCACCGGCGCGATGGCGATCACATGGCACTACGCGAGCGCCTAGCAGAACAGGCCTCTCTGACAAGCGCAGACGTCTCGCTGCTCGCAGCACGGCTCGCCGAGCGCGCGCGCGACGCCGAGCTGTATCCGGGCAAAGCGGACGAAGCCACCGACTACTACCAGCGCTCGGTCGAGGCCGACGCCATGGGCTCCGCAGCGCTCTCGCACGCGGTTCGACTCCTTTCGGCGAAGGAGCACTTCTCCGAGGTCGTCTCGCTGGAGCGACGCCGGCTCGAGCTGCTCTCCGATCCACAGCTGCGGGCAGCGTCGCTCGCCAGCGTGGCGGACCTATTGTCCGAGCGGCTCGGGGACACGGCAGGCGCCATCGCGCTGCTGGAGCAAGCCATCGAAATGACCCCACAAGATGGCTTGTTGCTGCGACGGCTCGCGCATCTTTGCGAGCGTGCCGGCAACCATCAAGCCAGAGTCGGAGCGCTCGAACGCCTGCACGGGATTACGTCCGATCCCGAGCTCCGGCTTTCGTTGTGCCTGCTCTTGGCAGACGCACACCGAACGCGGCTGGGAGATCCGGCCGCAGCGATCCACTGGCTCGGCCAAGCTCGCCTGCTCGACCCAGGCAATCCCTTCACCCTGGATTCGCTGGCGGAGCTATATCGAGAGCAGCAGAACTTCGAGGCATTGGTGAACGTCCTCGAGGCGCGTGAGGCGAGCGCCTCCGACCCAAGTGTACGCGCTCAACTATTGAGCGAGCTCGCCGAGGTTTTCGAGCAGCAGCTCGGCGATACCGAGCGGGCCATTGGCTACTACAAAAGTGTTCTGAGCTTATGCGACGATCACCCCGCTGCCTTCCGCAACCTATTGCGCCTGCTTTCGAAACAGCAACGCTACGGAGAGCTGGTCGAGGTGCACGAACGGGCTGTCGAAAAGAGCCTCGATGATGCAGAAGCCATCAGCCATTTGCTGGAAATTGCGCTGATTCAAGAGACGCTGCTGGGTGAGCCCGAGGCGGCGCTTGGCGCGCTGCGCCGAGTCTTAAAGCGCGAACCGAAGCATTGGATGGCCTTGCGCGGCGCCCAACGCCTTGCCGAAGTGACTGGTCACCCGGAGTTGACCGTCGAGCTCATCGACCAAGAGCTGCGCCTGGTTCGTGACGATACACGCAAAGTAATCTTGCTGCTGTGGGCCGCGGAGCTGTGCGAACGTCAGCTCGGCGACGAGGCGCGCGCCCTGACGCTCTTGCAAGACGTGCTGATCATTCGCTCCAATCACCGGGGCGCGCTCGCCGCCATGGCGCGCATTCATCGGCGCGCGGGACGTCACAACGAGCTGGTGCAAACCCTGTTGCAAGAAGTACCGGTCCTGTCCGGAGCAGCGGCCCGTTGCCAGCATTTCTTGGGCATGGCAAGCATTGTCGAAGAGCACCTTTCCGACCGATCGCGCGCGCTGGAATACTACCGGAGCGCCCACGAGCTGGCTCCTCAGCTGGAGCTGCCCTGCCATGCGCTAGAGAGAGCCCTGTTCGCCAGCGGACGGTTCGACGAGCTCGCGGCACACCTGGAGCTACGCCTGGAGGGGCTTGAAAGCTCGAGCGAGCGCTACCGAGTCGCGCTGGAGCTCGCCCAAATCCGCGAGACGCGGCTCGGCGCCGACGAGCTCGCACTCAAGGCCTTCGACTTGGCTCTCGAGTGCAACCCGGACTCACTGCCGGCAACCTTGGGGCGCATCCGCTGTTTGGGCAGGCTCCGTCAATTCGAGGACTTGGTTCGGACGCTCGAGACGCTGGACCGCTTGACGCCTGATGCGGCAACCAAGCTGTGGGGGCTCTTGCTGAGAGGCGAGCTCCTAGAGGCCGAGCTCGAGCGACCGGCCCAGGCGATCGTCATGTTCGAACGGGTGCTCGAGCTGGTGCCCGACCACCGCGGTGCGCTCGTGGCTCTCGAACGGCTCTATGAGGCCGAGCAACGCACCGATGACCTGATCCGAGTCTTGCAGCAGCAGGTGCATTGCTTCGG
>CBFGRJ010000381.1:0-7156 GCA_965651135.1 uncultured Myxococcales bacterium | reverse complement strand
TGAACCAGAGCGCAGGGATCCCAGCCGGCGTCGCCTCTGAGTTCGAGGAGAATATTGGAAACCGGTGCACCGCCAATGACCTCGGCAATCGCCGCACAATCTGCGGCATCGTCGACCGTCACGCTACCGCACACCTCGAGGTGCACGCAGTTGCCGTGAACTTCCACCAGCCGAACCTGGCCGGCAAACTTCGAGAATCCGCGGCATTTCACTGGGGTTTTCGTAGCTTCCACGTTTCCTCCTCCGCTATTTGCGCCGTGGCGCGAAGTGGACGTCTACGAGACTCGCAATGTCCGTGCCAGTAACGGCCAACCCACGCTGTGAATAGCCCGAGGGGCATGCGACTTGCTTTGCTCGAACCGCGATTCGATCCCGGTGAAACCCAGATCGAGCCAGGCAATCAGGAAGGAGTGAAACGATGCCCAACGCGTGGAGCAAGAAAGAAGAACGGCAGTACGAGCACATCAAGGCGAGTGCCCAAAAGCGCGGCCAGGGCAAGCGGGCCAAAGAAATCGCCGCGCGCACGGTCAACAAGCAGCGCCGCCAACAGGGCAAAACCCAGAACCGAAGCTCGCAGGGGACCGGCAACCCCAACCGTCAGCTGCAACAGCGCTCACGCCAGGAGCTCTACAACCGCGCCAAGCAGCTTTCTATTCCCGGTCGCAGTAGGATGAAGAAGGACGAGCTGATCCGCGCCATCAAGCAAGCCGCTTGAACCCAAGCCTGAGAAGGTTCGTCGCTCTGACGCCGGTCCGGTTCGGGACGCCAGACTTGGCGTTCTTGGCTGCTTGATGGCGGAGTAGGCGCTTCGACCTACCGGGACTTACTGGTTTAGGGTTTAGTCGAGTCTAGCCAGGATTGACTTCTTGGCTAGTTCGAACCGCTGCTGCAGGTCTCGGATCGTTTCCTGGTCCAAGGCTTCTTGCGCCTTGGGGAAGAAGCTCTGTTCTTCTTTTTCGACGTGTTCTTTGAGGAGCTGTTCGAGCGCTTCCAAGCGCGCGTGCCAAGCCTCGGTTCCGTATGCCGCTTGGTCTACCTGTGCAATCGCTCGCTCGAGCTGCTCGGCTTCGCGGTTGTGGTGCGCGACGAGCTGACGCGTAGCAGCATGCCGCTCGAGCTCTGGGTAGACCTCGGACATTTCGGCCTGCTCGTGCGAGAGCAGCTCTTTGCGCAGCTTCAGCCAAATGTCCTGTTGCTTCGCTGGGTCTTCTGCGGATTTCGCTCGCTTCAAGAGCGAGTTGGCCTCGGTGTGTTCCTCCGCCAAATGGTTGAATACCCCTGTAAGCCCCTTCAGGCGTGCGGTGGCGGCTTTGACTTTGCCGGCACCCTTGCTCATAGCTTCTTCCATTCTGTTCGGCATGTTCCTCGGGTCCTTTCTGGCCAATGGGTGATGCACTGGGCGTGCCCGTGACGCATAGCTCCATCGAGCACTCTCTTCGCTGCGGGCGCCGAGCGAGGCACAAACGACAAGGCGTGACAAAAAGTGTCTACTCCACCTCGAGCAGGTGACGAAGGAGGACGTCGATCCACGCTAAAACGAGTCGGACTGAAAACTTCCCGGGCTGGAACAAATTTTGCGATGGATGGCTCACGATGAACGTGAATCGATCAATCCAGTTGTCGAATGCTTCTCCACTCACGGAGCGCACTTTGGACGAGGCCGCGCCAGAGCCCAAGAGCCGCACCCGAAGCAAGGTGCTCAAGCGTAGAAATCCAGAGAGGCCACGACCCTCAGTGCTGGTCGAAGGAGACGTCTTGGCGGGCTTGGACGGGGTGCTCGATCAAGACGTGCTGGAACAATCGGAAGTCCAGCCCCTACGCGGGAGCAAGGCAGTCTTGGGGGCGCGGCGCTTGTGGCAATTCCTAGGGTTGCGGAGCTGGCGGCTCGCCTGAGGATGCTCGTTGGTTCAGCGCGCGTCACGAGCGGGGCCGACACCAATCGAGCTCGGGACCGGCCGCAAGCGCGACCTCGCATCGCCACCTGCGATCCCCGGGAGTCGAACGGCGCTGGCGATTGCAGTTGTCGTGCTGTCTCTGCTGTCGCTGCGAGCGTTTCTACCCCTCTGGCTGCCTCTCGTGCTGGCTGCCTGGTTCGCGCATTTGGCTGGCCCCCTCGCTCAACGGTTGGGCGCTTGGTTGAGAGGAATGAAGCGCGCGGCGTCGCTCATCGCGGTACTGATGGTACTTGCGGTGCTTGCCCCGCTCGCTCTGATCGTGCTTGCGCTGGCCGGCGACGCAGCGGAGCTGTTCAGGAGCATCCTGCAATCGAAGACGGTCGAATCCGCTTTTCAAGCGCTCGTGACGCGCGAAAATGCCGATAGCTCCTGGTCGCTGTTGACCGAGGACCCGCGTCGAATCCTGAGCTTGGTTCAAGAAGGAGGGGCTAGCGCCCTGGGGTTCGCCGGCAGCGTAGCGGGGGCCACCATAAGCCTCGTGATCGGCCTCGTCGTGTTCGTCATGGGGCTTTACGTGTTTCTTGTGGATGGAGCCCGCTGGGGAACTTGGCTGGAGCGAAACCTGCCCCTGTCACGGCCGCAATTCGAGCGCTTTTCCGCGGCCTTTTTCGAAACGGGTCGAGGCTTGCTCGTCGGTGTCGGAATGGCAGCGCTGGTGCAAGGCGCCATTTCAGGGGTTGGGTACGTCATTGCGGGTGTACCGCACGCGTTCGTGCTGGTGCTGTTGACGGCTGCGGCGGCTTTGGTGCCCTCCGTAGGTTCGGGCCTGGTGTGGGTACCAGTGGCCGGCGCGCTGGCGCTTTCTGGGCGCGTTGGGGATGCGATCGTCGTCTTCGTCATTGGTTCCATCGCGGGCCTCTCCGACAACTTCATCCGCCCGGTGCTGTCTCGCTTCGGACGGCTGCGCTTGCCGACTTTCGTCTTGTTCTGCGCCATGCTCGGGGGAATCATGGCCTTTGGCGCGGTGGGCCTCATCGTGGGTCCGTTGGTCACACGGCTCGCCGTGGAAGGCCTGCGTCTGTGGCGAAAGCAGAACGTTCGGCCCCCGGTCACCTCCGGACGAGCGCCTCGTTGATCGATCCCGCACGGAGGTTCAGGCGCCGAACTGCAGTCCCAGGGTGATGCGATATTGAGGGAAGGAAAAAGGCGCGCCACTGGTTTGCGGAATCGGCAGGGCGATGTGGGCCGGATTGACAATCAGGTAGATCTGGTCTCCCAACTCGTAGTCGAGCCCGAGTAGATTGAATCCCACGTAGGGGCCGACTGTCCCTTCCGGAACGCCATACAGATCGAACATCATGCGCGAGGCCCCGACCTGTAGGGTCGAGCGCAGATTCGTCCGCTCGAAGCGCATCGGAAAGCGAACGACTAGTGTTGCATAGGCGGAGGCCACGCCTCGTCGCCACTCGGAACTGCTCCGTGCGTACCAGGGGTTGTACTCCAGGTCCAAACCCATCAGCCAATGCTCGCTCAGCCGGTAGCGTGCGCCGATGGCAGCGGCGGCCGCAGCCTTCTGGATCGAGCCCGATACATTGATGGCGGCGCCCCAGGGCGTCCCAGGCGGGGCCTCTATGCGAGCGTCTTCATGAGCGACGACGGCGCTGGTCACCGGCTGTGCGACGGGGTTCGGTTCGGCGGTATTGTCGCCGGTCTCTTCGCTGACCTGGCTCCACGCCGCTTGGGATTGGACAACGCAGCCAAGCACTATCGCGAGCATCAGCATTCGCTTTGGTCGCCATGGCGCATGAGGGCGGCGCCGCCTGAACAGCAACACCAACGCCAGGGCGCCCAAAGGCCAGAATGCAATTGGGTGCTTGCCGAGTCCCGGCGCCGCGGGCAGCGAGCATCCCCGCGTGGGGTTCTTGTACTTGGCTTCGGGAGCTTCGCACCAACCGTTGGAAGCGTTGCAACCGTCAGCATGCGCGAAATAGCGTTCCAAGAGCTGGTCAACGGCGCTCAGCTTCTCAGTCCGACCCAGTGAAGGGTCCAAGGTTGCAACGAGGAACTCCGCGCTGGCTTGCTTGGCCACCTCCAGCCGTTCTTCCCGAAGCGAATCCAAGTTGCGGCAGGCATCGAGCGGAGCCAGATGAGCCGGGCCGTCGGACTCGCTCAAGGTGTCCTCGACCAACTCGACGTAGTTGAGCACGGTCACCACCTCGAGGTGATCTTCGGTCCGATAGGTGTGGCTGAACCCGTCTTGAACGGTGTGCAGCGCCCGGCCCATCTCCAAGTGGTAGGTCGGTAGGCTCACTTCAACCGAGCCACGTAGATCCAAGACTGCTTCGAAGCGTGTCCTAAGCTCGGGGTCGACTCTACCGTCCGCCCCCATGCCGTCCAAGGCGGCTTCGACTTTGAGCCGAATGAACGCCCGGCATTGCTCGAGCGCCTGCCTCGAGCCCTCCACACCGTCCTGCGCAGCGGTTCTCAGGCAATGCTCGTCTTGGCGGTTGGGAGCCCCATGCAACGGAGCCAGCTGGTCCAAGTCATCGGGCTCGTTGCCGTGAAAATCGAGATCGCGGTTGCCGAGCACCAGCGCGGCCGCCCCCAAATCTCGCTGATCGCTGCGTAGTTTGAATGGAACGTCCTCGATGAGCGCGCGCTCGTCGTCGTTTCGAGCCGAAATGTGATCCACGGCGCCGAGCGCCCCGCGCGCCCGCGCTAGGGCGCTCTGAGTGATCGCTTCATGGCAGGCGTCGGACAGAGGAGAGTTGGTGCTGTAGCCTTCGGCGCTCTGTGGTGCCGCCAAAACGACGGTGGCACCAAGGAGTGCGAGCAGGCGACGTAGAGGTAGTGCGAGTCGCTCGTTCATTGTTGTCAATCCCATCACGCTGGCCGTGCACAATGCACTTTCGATGCCAGATGCGAGTGGGGCGCTTTGCCGCATCATCTGTTGGAGAGACGACTCTTGGTGCGCCTCGGTCGATTCAGCGCGCGAAGGCGTTCACGCAGGCTCGCTCGAAAGCTCATGGGCTCTGGGCTCGGACGCTGTTTTCCGAGTTGGTCCGCTGCAGCGGCGCCGCGTTCCCCCATGGGTCTTGAGGGGCCGATGGTGCTGTCTTTTTCGGTTTGCTGCTCGAGCTCCGAGTTCAGCTCGGCGCCGAGCAAGATGGCCAGCGCAGACAGGAACAACCAAAGCCCAAGGACCACGGCTCCACCCAGGGTGCCATACGTCTTGTTGAATCGCCCGAAGTTGGCGGCGTAGAGGCTGAAGCTCAAAGAGGCAAGCGTCCAGATCAAGGTGGCGAGCACGGCGCCAGGACTTACCCACTGCCACTTCGCTGGTGTCCTGTTGGGCGCGTATCGGTAGAGAATTCCCAAGCCGAGCATGGTGGCTGCAGCAAGCACGGGCCATCGGCATACTTCGATCAAACTCCTGGCCGACGCCTCCAATCCGACGTGCTTCATCAGTGGTGGCAACAGCGTGATCACCGCTACCGAGAACACTACGAAGGCAGCCAGACCCAAAGTAAAGCTCAGCGCGAGCAGCCGAATCCGCAGCCAACCACGGGTCTCCGTCTCGTCGTAGGCCTTGTTGATACCTCGCATCAATGCGGCGACTCCGCCCGATGCGCTGAACAACGCGACCCCCAGACTTGCCAGCAGACTGAGCCTGAGCTCTGCCATGGAGCTGGCCGCGATCTCACCCATTTGCTGCGCAATGAGCGAGCGAGCATTCGCCGGGATCGCTAGAGTCAATCGATGCATCTGACGCACGATATCGTCGGGGTTGGCCACGATTCCGTAGAGGGAAATGGTCGCGATGAGCGCCGGGAATAGCGCTAGCAGCGCGTAAAAGGCGACACTGGCAGCCACGTCCAAGACATCGTCGTTCTCCAGCTCATCGCCGACTCGCCACAAAACGTCTTTCCAGCCCTGCCAAGGTATTTGCCAAGGGCGCAGCGCAAACCTCCCGCGACGTGCGGCGTCTGGCTCTCCCCCTCGATGGCTCATCTGATGGTCATTCTCGACTTTGGGCCTCACCACTCTCAGGATGCAAAGCAGTCTGTGTGCCACCAATTCGGACCGAGATGGCCGTGTTGCCCCTGAGGCAATGTGCCTCGTCGAGGCGACCGCGCTCGCCCGCGAAGTCGCTCGTGGTCTCGTGACAGGCGCAGTTGTATCGTTGCAAGGTGCGAGCTTTGAATTGGCTGGACATTCGACAGGGCGAAGCCCGGCTGATTGCGCGCATAGCGGCCGTGTTGTTCATCATCATTGCTGCTCACACACTTCTCGAGACGGCACGTGACGCGTTGTTCCTGACGGAGCTCGAGCCCAGTCGTCTCGCGTTGGTGTACGGAGCTCTAGCCGCTCTGGCAGTGTTCGCTGCTCACGCGAGCTCTGTCTTGTGTCAACGCTTGGGAGAGAAGCGTGCACTTTGCCTGACCCTCATGGCCGGCGCGATCGTCACGCTTGGGTTCTTCTTGCTGCCGCAGACGCGAGCTTCGGTCTTCGTCTTCTACCTCTGGACGGGGTTGTTCGCTAGTATGGCGGTGGCTCAATTCTGGATTCTGGCAGGACGCGTACTCACGATAGCCGAGGCAAAGCGCTTGCTAGGGCCCATTGCGGCGGGGGGAATTCTCGGTGGCGCGCTCGGTGGCGCGGCCGGCGTAGTCTTGCTGCAGTACTTGCGGACCAGTCAGCTGCTTCCCATTGCAGCCGCCATCCTGGCCCTTGCGGCGCTTGCCAGCAGTGGCATTCGCGTCAAGTCGGGGCGGCGTAGCTTGCCGTCGATACCGCCGCCTGCGAAGCGGAGCAAGCGGCCCGGGGTGGACCGCCGCTACGTTCGCCTTGTAGCGCTGCTGATCGCAGCGGGAACAGTTGCGCTTTTGTGTCTCGACTATTTGTTCAAAGCGACGTCAGCCCGCAACCTAGAAGCCGCTGAGCTCGGTTCGTTCTTCGCGTCCTACTACGCGATACTGAACCTGACGGCTTTCGGCTTTCAGCTGTTCGTCTCCACTCAGGTGTTGCGTCAGCTCGGTGTCCTTGCGTCGGCGTCCGTGTTGCCCGTACTCCTGCTGGTGGGAAGCATCGCCACTCTGGTGGTCGGTCCAGCTCTTCTCCTAATACTTCTGGTCAAGGGTGCCGATGGGAGCTTGCGACACTCGCTGCATAGGACTTCGACGGAACTTTTGTGGATGCCGCTGCCTGCCTCGGTGCGCTTGGGCTCCAAACCGTTCGTCGACACGTTCGTGGTGCGCTCG
>CBFGRJ010000380.1:0-7166 GCA_965651135.1 uncultured Myxococcales bacterium | reverse complement strand
GGGGCCTGCGTCGAACCCGGATGCGAAGCAACGCTGTGTGAAACAGGCTCGCTCTGCCAAGCCGGACGCTGTGTCGATGCTTGCCAGAACGCGGTATGCCCGGGCGGAGCCGAGTGCGTATCAGGCCAGTGTGATGAACCTGAAGCCAGTGACGTCGACGGTGCCAGCAGCGGCACCCATGCAACCAGTGGCGGTATCGTCAACGCCGGGGGGACCTTCATGCTGCCCCCGAGCGACGGGGGTGGCATCCCCATAGGCGCGGGAGGCAGTGGCGCGACGGCTGGACCCGCAGCGGGCGCTGGCGAACGCGGCGCAGGTGAACCTTGGGGGCTGCGGCTGCCGACTCACTAATCGCACATCTCCTGCACCAGTGGGCGTGGTCGCTACGGTCGTGCTGTTCGTAGCGCTCACGCGACGCGAGCTGCGAATCCGCCCGTGCACTTCGAGCTCACCAGGTGGATCAAGCCAACGTGGACATTGTGAATAGAACCGGAATGGTCGCTCGCCGCGTGAGCATGGCGATTTCTTTGTCTTTCTGATGTGTCTCACATGGCCGTGCGGTCGATCGGCCGCCTGCAAGTTTGCGACACTGGCGTCGACCCCACTGACCTGCAAACATGGCCCGTGATGAGCGCATTTCAGGCGCTCGATCCACTAGAGGTTCATGACAGGAAAATCTTTTCGACACTCGGACAGCGCCGGTCTCGATAGCAGCGGCACCGCCAGCGACCCCACCGCTGACATCGACGACGACTGGGCCCTGGGAGAAGAACCTGCAGCAGCGGCAGAGGTCCGTGCGTCGGCGCCGTCCGCAGAGCCCGGCGCATCGAAGAGCGCGCCCCCCTCGACCGAAGAGATCGATTCGGAGTGGCCGGACGCCAATCGTCCCTCCGACGCGGGGCTGAGCTCACCGAGCCACCCAGAACCAACTGATAGACCGAGTCGCATCAGTGACGCGAGCATAGCCAGATTCGAAGCAGCCGCCGCAGCTTTATCCAGCCATGACGAGAGCTTCACCGTCGCCTCGACCGGGCACCGAAGTGCGCAAAGCCAGCCGCCCGCGGCACGGGTCGAAACGCCAGCGGTCAAGACATCCGACAGAGCCAGCAAAGCGCAGAACGACAGCGACGCCCGTGAGCCGACGCCCGCGAGGCAGAAAAACAGCAGCGCGCGGCCGGCAAGTACAGAAAAGACGCGCGGGCGCGCCGGCGTCTGGTTGGGCCTGGCTGCGGCAGCCGTCGTGGTCACGGTGATTGGCTTTGCTCTTCGCAGCGGTGAAGACCCGAAACCACGGAGCGAGCGGTCACAACAGGCGCTGACGCCCGAACCAGCGCAAGCCAAACCCGCGCAGCCCGAACCGATAGCCCCAAGCGTGAGCAAGCCGAACCAGTTGGAGACAGCGGTTGCTGCCCGGGCCAGCTCGGAGCCAGGCGAGCCGAGCGCGTCACCGGACGCTGCCTCACCGGACAGTGCGGCAAGCAAAACCGTGAAGGTCCATCTCGTCCCCCTGGATGCGCAGATCTATCACAAGGGAAAACTGCTTGGGACGAGCGGTACAGCCGTCGAGGTGCCTGCCGGGGAGCGCCTACTACTCTTGGTGGCTCGCGATGGATACTGGCCGCGTAAGCTCATCTTGGATGGCACCGAAAGCGTGGTCAACCTCGGCTTGCGCGAACGACCTCCAGCCAGCGGCAAGGCGGCGACCGCCGGTGCAGCCCCCAAGACCATGTCCAAGACCACGTCAGCGGCTCCGGCTGTGGAGCCCCAGCAACCGAAACCCGACCCCTGAAAGCATGCCTGACATTTCACTCGTCAGCTGGCCCGCGCCAGAGCGTAACAAAGAACCTATCTTACGAGTGCTCGAGCCCTTGTTCAAAGAAGGCTTGGTGCTCGAGCTGGCTTCAGGCACCGGCCAACATGCCGTGCATTTCGCGGCCGGCTTACCAGGCGTCGTCTGGCAGCCCAGCGACGCGGATCCCGAGCTGTGCGAGGTGATCGCTCTGCGCGTGGCCCAGGCGGCACTCCCCAACTTGCGGCCGCCGCTGCTACTCGACGTCGCCTTACCCGTCTGGCCGATCACGAAAGCCGATGGTTTGTTCTGCGCGAATCTGCTTCACATCAGTCACTACCAGGTAACGCAGGCTCTGTTCGCCGGTGCGGCACGCGTGCTGGCTCCTGGCTCGCTGCTGGTCACCTATGGCCCCTACCGAAGAGGCGGCCAACACACCTCGGTCAGCAACGCCGATTTCGACGCGGCGCTCAAAGCTCAAGATCCCAATTGGGGCGTTCGCGACGTCGACGATCTGGTCGTCTGTGCCTCGGAACGAGGCCTCGAACTGCTGGATACAATCCAGATGCCAGCCAACAACCTGTCGCTGGTCTGGAAAAAGCGCTAGCAGACCGCGAGCAGGCGTGGCGTGCTACCGTGGCGCCATGCTTGCGCCGCTCATCAGGCCGCTTTCGATCTCGCTGCTCGCTTGCTCCTTGCTCGTGCCTTCAGCTTGTCGGCAAGATCGCGACGATTTTCGGCAACAATGCCTTTCGGGAGATATGGCGGCGTGCAGCAAAGCGTGCCAGCTCGGGGTTCACGGTGAGGGTGGTTGTCTCACTGGGGCTCGCACGAAACATCCCCTGCGCCGCACCGAACTGTTGATTCGAGCCTGTCGCGGCAACTTGGGCGATGCCTGTGTCGAAGCAGCCAAGTCGAGCATCGCCGTGAGCATGAGCAATCCGAAGCAGTACCAGAGCCTGCTCGAACAGGGCTGCAAGCTCGGAAACCGGAACGGCTGCCGGCTGCTCGGGGACTACTTTTTGGCTGACTCGTTCGCGCAAGCGAAAAAGGCCTACGAGCGCGCGTGTGAGGGGACACCGGCGGACGCGGCCCAGTGCGGGCCGGCGCTAGAGAAGCGGATGAGCGCGCTCCAGCACGACGATTCCGCCTGCACCCAGGGCAAGCTCCGCGCGTGCGAGCGCTTGCTCTACGAAGCGGCGGTGCTCAATCACGATCTCGGCTACCGTGCCGCCAACCAGCTGTGCAAGTTGCGGGGGTTGTCCGAGTATTATGCGACGAATAGCATGCGGTTCGCGTACAAGCTCCGGCAGCGCAAGCACACGTACGACAGGTGCGGCTTGTTCCTTTTGGCTCGGGCAGCCAATGACCCACACCGACGTTCGAGCTTTCAGCGCACCGAGATCCCCGCGCCCTCCCCGGTCGAGGGCAACGGGCGAGTCGAGCTCGTCACCGTGAATCTGCACGTTCGCCAGGAAGCTCAGCTTCAGCCCGAAGCGCTGCTTGCCGCAAAGAATGCCCTCGCCGCACAGCTCGAGGAGCGCCTGCCGCTCGCCAAGCGCTGCGTCGACCAACGTTTGCAGACTCTAGCTTCGGTCGACGGCACGGCGGAGGCAAACTTCGTCCTCGACCGGCTGGGGGAGCCCATCGAGCTGCGCGCGGCCGGCCAGGCGCTGGACAGCAGCCTGACGAACTGTGTGGTCAGCGCCGCTGTTCCAGAGGCCTTCACGGGCAAAGCCCTAGCGCTTGGTCACGTCGTACATGTTCAGGCAATCATGCGTGTGCTCGGACACGACACACGTCGAGCGGCAAGCGCCAAACCCTGATGGACTCGAAGCGCCGTCATGGTAGTGATCACCGCAAGAGGACGCGGAGGCATCCACAGGCTCGTCAACGGAGCTTCCCGAGCAAACCCTCGGCGTGCTCTGCGGTGGGCCCTCCCACTTCAGCAAGTTGACAATGCAACTTCGATCGCTGTCTTTAGACACCCGAAGTCGCTTCGAATTCGTAGAACTTTACAGTTTGGCAAGGCAAATAGCGAAAAACACCTACATTGCCAAGCCGACTGCATCGCGTCAGTCTTGGCGACTGGTTGGCCGCGGTTACCCATGATGCAACGCTTCGCAACCAGACACCTGAGCGCCGCTCGCTCCCTTCTGATAGCCGTCACCGCTTTGCAGCTCAGCGCTTGCCCACAGCTCGCAGAAGACAATTTCAAGAAGTCGGGCTTCGACGAGTCGGACACGGATGCGGGCGGCACCGGCGGGCAAGCCACGACGACTGCGGGAATCCCTACTACTACCGGCCTTGCGCTGGGCGGTACCGGGGGCGAAGGCGATTCGACGGGTGGCAGCCAGGCAACCGGCGGCACGACAGCTGACGGTACCGGTGGCACCGACGGAAGCGCCGGAGCCACCGATACGGGTAGCGGTGGCTCCAGCGCTGGGGCGACAGGGGGCACGGCCAGCGTTGGAGGCACTGGCGGCAGCGACGGAAGCGGTGGAACCGGCGGTAGCGTCAACAAGCTGCCAACGATGCTGATTTACGCAACCACCAACGCCGAGCTCTACGCAGCGCGCTGGAACGGCACGAGCTTCGATGCACCGGCGCTTTGGGATTCGGTCGATAACCCGCCCGCTTTCGTGGAAGCCCACATGGCGCCAGACGCGAGTTGGGGAATCGCCGCCTATCAAGCGGAGGGTAGCGGAAGCTGTTCTTTGTGGGTCAGGCGCTTCGATGCCACGTCGCACGAAGAGCTCGGGCAATTCGAGATTGGCGACGCTGACAACTGCACGACCGCCCGCGCTTTCGATCTGGCTTTCGAGCAACAGCAAGGGCGGGCTCTGCTCGTCTACGCCTTGGAGGAGGGCGAGCTTGCCTATCACATCATCGATTCAGCGAGCATCAGCCAAGCTGAGTCGATTGGCGGCGACTACCCCAACACGGTCATCAATTGGGTCCGCCTGGTGTCCGACGTCGCGAGCGACCACATCGCGCTGGGCTACAGCGCAGCGGGCGCCACCGCCGAACGGCTCACCATGCAAGAGTGGGATGGGCAGGCCGAGGCGTTCGGGGACGCTCGCTCGCTAGCCGCGAACGACGTCATTCTCGACGCGCAATCCTTCGATTTCGCCTACTACCAGAACAACCTGATCGCAGTGCGCGGCGATGCCAGGGAAGACGGCTTCGAGTATCACTTGAGAGATTCAGACGGCGAGTGGCGGCCCGGCATGCGGCGGCCGATGGCGCTGCAAGGCAATGCGCAGGTGATCGCGCTCCGCACCATGCCGTACGGCGTCGCTGGTGTGCTCTACGACGCCGTGGGCGTCGTAGCGAGCCTGGGCGCGATATTCTGGGACGCTGGCAACTTCACGGAAGAGCGCCGGCTGGACAATGGGCTGCCCGATGTCGATGAGTTCGAGTCGGCGAGCATCAAGGCGGACGTCGCTCGGCTCGGCAACACCGCCGTTGCCGTCTACAGCGACGCATACGGGGAGTCGGACGGTTCTGGCAGTGCCCTGGGGTGGGCAACCCGGGGCCCCGACAGCAACTGGGCCCTCCAACACTCCGACCTGCCCGTACCCATCGACCAGGAGTCGCGAGGCGCGTTGCCACGCTCGCTACGGCTCGCACGCTTCGCAGATTCGGTCGAGGGACTAGTGCTCGTCTTTGGGGAAGACGACGGCTTGTATGCCACGGGCATGACGGACCTAAGCGTTGGATTCGGCAAGCCGGAACTGATCGACCCCGATGTGGACGGTGCCGCTAGCACACCTTTTGCCGTTGCCGGCCCCTACCCTTGACGGGTTCGCCCCGGACGAGTTCGGGTAGTCCGGGCGTGACCGTGTTAGACTCGAGCAGTCATGCGAATCGTCGTGGCCGATGACGACCCCGTGAGCTGCAAGCTGCTGGAGCACGTCATCCAAACCCGTACCGAGCATGAGGTCATCGCCGTCTCGGACGGAGAGCGGGCGCTCGAGCTTGCGCTGCGGGAGCCGGCGCCCGACATCTTGATCCTCGATTGGATGATGCCAGTGCTCAGCGGCACGGAGGTTTGCCGGCGCGTTCGGCAACAAGCGTTGGCCGTGCAACCGTACGTCTTGCTGATCACCGCCAAAAACAGGCGCGATGAGGTCATCGAAGGCTTGAGCGTCGGTGCCGATGATCTGATATCCAAACCGATCCCCCCGGACTTTTTGGTGGCACGGCTCAGATTGGCCTGCCGCCGCCCCACGCCCGGCAGGCGCTCCACACGCGCGGTCCTGCAAGCCTTGGTGGACGCCAAGAACGAGAGAGAAGGCGAATTGGTCGTGCGAGATGGCGACACGACAGCGCGCGTTTTTTTTCATCAAGGCAAGGTGGCGTGGGCACACCTTTCGGACGACCCACATGGGTTGTTCGACATCCTCGATCCGGCGACGGGTATCGATCGCGATACTGCGCGCGAGGTCGTCGCCGAGTGTCGCCGTACCCGAGCTCGGCTCAGCGACACGCTGGTGAGCTGGGGCTTGGTCGACCGCGCCCGGCTGCGCAACTGCATGCTGGCCTGGACCACGCGAAAGATTGCGGCCATTCGGCAGTTTTCGGCGCCGCAAACGCTGTTTTTGCCGGCTGTGCGCAGCTACGCTGAAGATCTACTGTTCGATCTCGAAGAGCTGGTCGACAGTCATGACTTGGCGGCGATAACCCCGTCGACGCCGCCTCCCAGTACCAGCTTGCGAGCTCCCAGAAATCTCTGGGAGACGGCCTTCGTCTCCGAAATCCCCGTCAGCATCGAGCATAGCGAATTGATGGACCGGTGCATGCTGGGTCCGGGAGTCAAAGGTGTAGCGGTGATTGACCGAGCCACGGGCCGTTGCTTGGGTCAGCGCGGAGCGCGTTTGAATCCGGACATCGTTTGGGCGCACATACAATGCGTGACGGCCGTGTCCCAGCAAGAGCACGTGGCCGACACGGTCGTAGCAACGGATCAGCATTACCATCTGGTGCGGCCCTTGCCGGAACGCCGGAACACCATTGTCTATGCTCTGGTCAAGAGCGCGGAGGTCAGGCTGGCCGCGGCACGTCTCAACCTGGCGCGCGCAGTGGGTGTCATCGACGACCCCGTGGTAGAGGCCAAAGCGACGGAAGCCACCGAGGCCGACCTCGAAGCGTTGATGAGAGACCTGGAAGAGTCCGCTACCAGCGACAAGAGCGCGGTTTAGTAGCCGGCGCCAAGCCCATCTCCGAGCCCCGGTCAGGCGCGCGTAGGGGGCGCGCAGGGGTGCGAGACCTTTTTTGCACCCAAGCGCCTCGCCCAAACGACTAATTTCTGGACCGGGCAGAGCATCGATCGATCCTGGTTCCCAAAAACCCGGTTTTTATCGGCTATTTGCGA
>CBFGRJ010000379.1:0-7185 GCA_965651135.1 uncultured Myxococcales bacterium | reverse complement strand
CCGTGGCAGTGAGCCCTGCTATCGCCAAGCGCTCTGCCATCGCCGAGCGCCCTGCCATCGCCGAGCGCCCTGCCATCGCCGAGCGCCCTGCCATCGCCGAGCGCCCTGCCATCGCCGAGCGCCCTGCTATCGCCAAGCCCGGAACTTGCCTGAAGGGAGAGCTCTACAGCTGCTCATTCGAGGTGTTCGACCTCAAGAAGAGATCGCACTCCACGCTCACCGCCACTGCGATCGCCGAGGATGGCCTGGTCGTCGAGGGCACCGCGATTCTTACCGAAGGCACGGTGGTGCGCCTAGCAGTCGTCGAACGCGACGGTCTCAGCGCCTGGTTCACTGTATTGCTCTCGGAGCCTCACGGTCGTGGCTCGCGTGCCGAGCTGCAACCCTTCGCAGCGAGCCGTGAGTTTCGCGATCGCTGGCAACATCTCTGGCGCAGCGTCGCGCCTTAGTACTAGAACATAGAACTACGAACACGGCATGTGAATGACCCGTGCCAGCGCACGCGCTCCGGAGTCTTTCTTGCGGGCCACTGTACTTAGTGATCCGGCGAGGCCGGAGGCACCCACAACATCAGCCCAGCCAAGGCGCAAGCGATCTGGCGTCTGCTCGGCTCTTCCAAGTTTTTGCGGAACCAGACGCGCGACTCGCCGCTACCGACATCGGCGCCTGCCACGATGCCCTCGCTGTCTTCGACGCGGTAGCCCAGCGGTCGGCCCCGCCGCAAGTCACCATTGGCCAGGATATAGACGCCGACCACCCGAGCATCGACGCCTCCCACGGTGAGCGGACCACTGTACTCTCCCGCTAGATCTTCTACGAAGAGCTGAGTGACGTTGTTGCCCGCCTCGTCACAAGCGCAGGCCAAGGGCGGCTCTTCGTCGGCCGTTGTCACGCTCCCGTCCAAAGCCTTTGTCTTCTTGGGGGCTCGCTCGGCACAGTGTGCACGCAGCTTGGTTTTACCGCCGCCACCCAAAAGGTAGGTGAACCCGCGCTTGTCTGCTGGCGCGAAATTCTCGAGATCGCCTAGCTCATCGCTCGAGACATCCAGGTTCCGCCGAACGCCGCTCACCGAGTAGGGGCCGAATTCGAACTCCGCGTCCTCACCCTCCGAAGCATCTCCGCTTCTGCCATCCGTTTCGTACTCCACCTTGCCATCGGTGAAGTCGTCGGGAGCCGCCATGCGTGGCCCGCCGCATGCCGCCACCGTCATCGCTAAACCGATGACGACGCGTTGGAAACACGAGCTTGCGTTGTTCAAAGCATGGGACCTTTCTGGCTGGACCTTGTTTGGCCCGAGACAATCACGCCCGGCTGCAGCAGTCCAGAGCGGAGCGCGTAGCGCGCCTTGCGCACACGCGAGCACAACTGGACAAGGCCCGCTAGCGCTGGGGAGAGGATCCTGTGCTCGCCTCTTGCTCGGCAACGCCATCGTTCAACGTGATGGCCGCTGAATGTGAAACGGGCAACAGCAATGGGTAACGGGGAATGCGGCTCAGGGTCGCGCTCCTCAGTTTGAAGGTGGATCAGTGTTGCTGACCGCGCGCGGGGGCAGCGCTGTCTAACGGTGACTGGCCGCCAGAAAGTATAGCGGATCGCCGCTGGAGCACCCGAAGGTCGCACGAATTGAAAGCAAGGCGAATGGGCCACGTGGGTTTGTGGAGCGCCACCGCTACCCCCAATGCGGGATGGGGTATCGCAGCGTGAAGGGTCAATCAGTGTTACTGATTTGGGTTGGAGCGCGCATGCCCCCTCCGCCATCGCAAGGAACTGGGTCGAACGTCGACGACGTAGCCCTCAGCAACGCCGTCGTTCAACGAGATGGCCGCTGAAATGTGGAGCGAACGTCTGAGATGGGGGTATCGCAGCGTGAAAGGTCAATCAGTGTTGCTGATTTGGGTTGGAGCGCGCATCCTCCACCGCGCACAACCGCAGGTCGAACGCGCCGGCGGGCGCCGGGCAGCGCTGTCTAACGGTGACTGGCCGCCATGGCCCCACCTACTAGGCGAAGCGGCGACTCGTTGCGCGCCGAGCGGGTAAAACCGAGCCGGCTCGCCTGCCGCCCGCGGCGATCAGAAGCAGCGCGCTGATGAGCAGGG
The DNA here is from genome assembly GCA_965651135.1 of uncultured Myxococcales bacterium. GTDB lineage: Bacteria > Myxococcota_A > Polyangia > Polyangiales > Polyangiaceae > JAICQQ01. Next base: position 5,089 of record CBFGRJ010000379.1, on the reverse strand, counting down.
GAAAGTCGTTCCTTTCGTGGGCTGGTGGGGTGAGCTGGCAGCCGCCTCGAGCGCTGAAGCCGAAGTGGGCCACGGGTCGGTCGACGGCGACCGGAACGTTGCGCTCGAGGAGCAGCTTGCTGTCGACCAATACGCGGAGCTTCTGTGTTTTGCCCCCTGCATCGGCTCGCGCGGCGAGCGTGATGTCGAACAGTCCAGGAGCTTCTCGCTCCAGGGATACTGCCTCGGCGCCTGGTACTTCCACATTGAGGCGTTCGGTCTCGATGTCGATGACCTCGCCGGCTTCGTTGCGCAGCAGAAGTTTGGCGGTCAAGGGCCAGCTCGGGTCCGGTCGTACGAAGGAGCTGGCGAGCACGAGACGGCTTTTTGTATTCGATGGGGACTCCTGCGTCGTTGGCGCGCCGGAGGCCATGAGGTCCAGCGCGCGCAGGCTGCCGATTAGGTCCAGCACGCCGGCGCCTGCTTGTTGCTGTTCGACCACGTTGCCGGTGACGGCGCGGCTTCCAGCCATGAGCAGCCCGCGCAGCTCGCGGCCGGTGAGGCTGGGGTCCCGCTGTAGCAGCAGGGCTGCTGCGCCCGCCACGATGGGGGCCGCCATGGAGCTTCCCGTGCTCACCGCGTGCTGGTCATCGACGACGACGCACGCCGGATCCGAGCAAGGGGCGCTGGCGAACACGCTGGTCGGCGTATTGCGGGGATCGGCATCGCGCGACAGCGCGCCGATCACGTTGGCGCCGGGGGCCACCAACTCCGGTTTGAGCAGGCCGAGGCTATTGGGGCCGGCCGCGCTGAAATAGGCGACGCTGTCGAGCGGTACGTCGAGGGCCGGCATGCTGGGCAGCGCGACATCGGCCACTTGGGGCCAGCTCTGCCGATTGAGGGTGGCGCCTACCGCGATGAGGTCAGGGCTGGTTGCGGGGATCGAGATCGTGCCTTCTTTGCTGGAGCGCGGCAGAAACGCGCCGCCGCCGAGGCCGGGTAGCAAGGCGCCGCCGCCCTCGACCCACATGAGCGCGCTGCCGTGCCCCTCGAGGTAGATGCCGAAGGTCTTACCGCGCGGCCAAGTGCCCAGTAGCACCACCGCCGCCGAGCCTGGCTCGAGCCCGAGGCTTTCGTCCGCCAAGCCGTTGAACAGCGTCACCTGGTAGTCGTTCTGTCCTCCGCCGATCTGAAAGGCACGGCTTTCGCCGTAGTCGGCCCATTGAATCGGTGCGTCGGCGTCCGGGGCGAAGCCGAGGCGCAGGCGGTCTTTCGGGCGCGCTTCGAGCCAGAGAAAGACGCCGCCCTGCGTGGGCGCGTCGCGGCTGATCGTCAGCACGGGTATGCGCGCGGTGCTTCCCTCTGGCACGTGCACTTCGGTGTGAACGCCGAACGGGCCCGGATAGGCATCGGTCAGCCCCACCACTTGAGAGCCGCTGTTGCCGGCTGCCACGACGATGGCACGGCCGGGCTCATCCGCGACCAGATCGCTCAAGGCTCTTTCGAGTGCCGAGCTGCCGTCGTGTGCACCGAAGTCGGTGCCCAGACTGATGTTGATGACCGCAGGTTGGCCGGCCTCGCGCGCTCGATCGAACAAGAATTGGGTGCCGGCGAGCACGTGTGCCTCTTCGATCGCCCCTTGTCGTCCCGCCACTTGGGCAAACGCCAAGGTCGCGCCCGGGGCGATGCCGACGTAGCGAGCAGGCGTTTGACTCAGCCCATTGCCAGCGGCCAGCGATGCGACGTGTGTTCCGTGCCCACGCCGATCTTTCGGTTCGTCGCCGCGCACGCGATTGGTGAGCAGTGAGTCCAAGTCCTGCTTGCCGTAAATAGCGCATTCGAAGTTTTCCGAGGTGCACCCGTAGGTCTCTTCCAGGTCGGGATGTAGCCCCAACGGCGCGCGCGAAAAGTCGATCATCCACGCCACACGCGTGCTGCCGTCGGCATTCCTGAGGTCGGGGTGTGTCACGTCGAAGCCCGTATCGACGATGCCGACCACGACGGATTCTCCGGAGAGCCCGGTCTGTGCTCGATATTCGCCCGCGGCCACCCACTCGTCGGCGCGATCGAGCAGCGGCCTGAGCGGGGGAGCCCAAAACCCGTGTGCCCTGGGGTAGCGCTTCAAGGTGCGCTCGAGCTCGGTCACGCTCTGCCGCACGTAGTACAGGTTGCCGGTGACGTGCGTGAACGGCGCGCCGAGGCTCTCGCTCGACTCGACGAGCACGCCCAGGGGCTCGGGGCTGCTGAGCGCCAGGGTTTTTGGCTGCCCTAGGCTCTGCGACCCCGCGCGTGAGAGCGCCTCGACCAGAGCGCGTGCAGGCACCTCGGCACGACTTGGCAGCGAGATCGTCGAGAGGGCCAGCACACAAAAGGCTCCTCTCCACGCACAGTAGTGCCGGCGTCGCCCCATCTCAGACCGGGGGGACGAGGTGACGCTTGTCGGGGCGAGCCCTGTGTTTGCGCTGAGCGGCTTGCAAGCGGGTGGCCACGGCTTCGCGAAATCGATCGAAGGGAATCACTGCGTCCACCACCAGCTCGCTCGCGAGCTTGGTGAGATCGATGTCGCGCTTGTACTCCTCGCGCAGCTGGTTCACCAGCGCTTCGCGCTTGGGCCCTTCTTCCACTTCTTGCAGCTTGTTGTAGTAGACCGCGTTGACCGCCGCCGATGGCCCCATTACGGCGATGGAGGCGGGGGGCAGCGCGATGCACGCCTCGGGTTCGAACGCAGGACCGCACATCGCATACAAACCTGCGCCATACGCCTTGCGAACAATCACGCTGATCTTGGGCACGGTGGCTTCGCTCACGGCCGCGATCATTTTGGCGCCCGCTCGGATGATCCCTTGGCGTTCGACCTTCGTGCCGATCATGAATCCTGGCACGTCGGCTAGGAATACGAGCGGGATGTTGAACGCATCGCACAGCCAAATGAAGCGCGCCGCCTTGTCCGCGCTGTCGACGAACAAGATGCCACCCAAATGATTGGGCTGGTTGGCCACGATGCCCACGGCGCGCCCGTCGATGCGCGCAAAGCCGGTGATGATCTCCTTGGCGAAGCGCTTTTTGATTTCCAAAAACGAGTCCTCGTCGACCAAATGGTCGATCACGTCCCGCATGTTGAACGGCTTGTTCTCATCGGGGACCACGATCTCCGCGAGCGGCCTCAGATGAGCCCGGGGCCTCTTGGCGCGCACCATGGGCACTTCTTCGTCGCAGTTTTGCGGCATGGTGGCTAGGTAGCTGGTTGCGAACGCAATGGCCTCGACCTCGGACTTGACCAGGACGTCGCCACAGCCCGACACCGAGGTGTGCATCTTGGCGCCGCCCATTTCTTCGAGCGTTACTTTTTCTCCGATCACCATTTCGGCCATGCGTGGCGATCCCAAATACATACTGGCATTGCCGTCGACCATCACCACGACATCACAGAATGCCGGAATGTAGGCACCGCCCGCGGCGGAGGGCCCGAACAGCAAGCAAATTTGCGGCACCTGGCCGCTCATTTGAACTTGGTTGTAGAAGATGCGCCCCGCGCCGCGGCGACCCGGGAACATTTCGACCTGATCCGTGATGCGCGCGCCGGCCGAGTCGACCAAGTAGAGCATCGGAATGCGCAGGCGCTGCGCCGTTTCTTGAATGCGCAAGATTTTTTCGACGGTGCGCTTGCCCCAAGAACCGGCCTTGACCGTGGAGTCATTGGCCATGAGCGCAACGGTTCGCCCTGCCATGCGACCCACACCGGTGATCACTCCGTCGGCAGGCAGCTCGCCGTCGAGTGCATTGGCGAGCAGACCATCCTCCACGAAGCTGTCGTCGTCGAGCAGGCGTGCGATGCGCTCCCGCGCAAACAGCTTACCGCGCTCGCGGTTCTTTTCGTGATAGTGGATTGCCCCACCACGCAGGGCCGCCTGAGTCGCCTTGGCGAGTTCGGAGTCTCTCATACCCGCATAAGAGTAGCTCAAAAGCGGGCGCTGCGGAGCTACGACCCGCTCAGCAAGCCGTCGATCAGCGTTTCTGCGCGGGTGAGCTGCGCCTCGGAGTATCCGATGATGACTTCACGCACGGTGCCTCGCTGGTCGATCACGAACAAGGTGGGCACGGCGTTCGCCGCATACGCGCGCGTCGCGGTACCTTCGTCGTCGGAGGCGAGCGGGTACTTCATGTCCAGCTGATCGGCTACCGTCGAGGCGACCGACACGGAATCGACCGTGATTCCGAGCACCACCGCGCCTTGAGGCCCAAAGCGGGACTGCCAGTCGTTGAGGGTGGGCACCATGAACCGGCACACCGCGCACCACGACGCCCAAAACTCGAGCACGACCACTTTGCCACGCAGCGCCTGAAGCGTCGGGGTCACGCTGCCCTTGACCGTCTTGAGCATGCCGAGCTCCGGCGCGGGCTTACCCACGAAACTCATCCGTGTGATGTCCGAGTCCGCAGGGCGACCTGCGAGCTCCACGGCCAGCAACCTCACCCTGTCACTCGAAGGCTCGCCCGCTTGCGCGAGCCCAATCGCAATGCGCTCTCCGCTCGCGTGCCGAGCGACGATGCGCACCACATCGCCAGGCTCGTGAACGGTTTCACCGGCCACCTTCAAGATCACGTCGCCGAGCCGTAGGCCCGCCTTCTCGGCGGGCGACCCCGGCACCACCCGATCGATGACGACACCCGAGTCGGACGCTTTCAGCGAGACACCCAGCCAACCGCGTTCCGACACGGGCTCGATCGGTTGAGCTTTCGGCACCGGTGGCTCGGCCAGCCCACTGAGCGGAGCTTGGTCCGCCTTGCCGGCCTCGGTTGCCGATTGAGACGCGGCCGCGCTCTCAGTTCGCTCGGGATTTGGCTCGGCTGTCGCGTTGGCCGATGACGGGGCCACGGACGCAGCGGGTGAGCAGGCGCCGGCCAGCAGCAGTCCGATCAGGAAAGCGCCGGCATGGATGGGTCGTGATACGCTGGTCATCTGTTGCAGATTGTTCGAAGCGCGCTAGCGCTGTCTCTGTCTCTTTACGCGCTCGCCACGAGCGCGTGCGCTCGCCAAACAGGCACTCGGGACACTAGTTCCCCACCGCCCGCGCGAGCAACGAGCCCAGCCCCAAAACCCAGAGTCGTT
>CBFGRJ010000378.1:0-7204 GCA_965651135.1 uncultured Myxococcales bacterium | reverse complement strand
CACGTCGAACAACGACACACTGATCGGGACTTCCGGATCCGACTGTATCTTGGGCTTGGGAGCGCAGGATGTCGTCAAAGGCATGGGGGGCAACGACTTCTTGAGCGGGGGCCATGGCGACGACGTCGTCGAGGGTGGCGATGGCCATGACTATCTCGAGGGCGGTAGCGGGCAGGATACCGTGCGTGGCCAGTACGGCGACGATACCGTTCTCGGCGGGGACGGTGACGATCAGTGCTACGGCGGCCCCGGCCACGATCGGCTTTACGGTGGCCAGGGTCAGGACCAGCTGTACGGCTTCAGCGGCGACGACTGGCTGTTCGGCGACGATGGCGACGATCGTCTAGAAGGCCAGGGGGACGACGACACACTGAACGGGGGAGGACTGCACGATCTGTGCATCGGCGGGGACGGCACGAACACCTTCCTGCTCTGCGAGGTGGAGGAATGAAGACCCCAGCGAACGAGAGGCGCAGCCCTTTCGGATGGCTCGTCGCCTGCATCGCCTTTGCGGGGCTCGTGGGCGTCGCGTGCCTTTCCTGGCGTGACGAGGGGGGAGCAAAGGCTTCTTCGCCTTCCGTTTCTCCCTCCACGTCTGCAGCAGTCGCAGGCGCGGAGCCTTTGCCCCGTTTCCAGCAGGCCGCTGAGGCAAAGCGCTACGCCGATGCCATGATCCAGGGCGACACGCGGGCCATCGAGCTCCTCGACGAAGCGCTCGCCAAAGCACGAGCCGAGCCATCGACTGACCCCGCTCACATCCAGACCCTCGAGCGTCTCCGCAATGAACGCGCACGACGCCTCGCAAGGCACATCGACCAGAGCCGTTGATGCGCTACCGGTAGGCTCTTTAGGCGCTGGCTCGGCGCGCGAGGCGCCAGCTGGTTCCAGCGGGGCCGTCCAGAAGCTCGACCCCGCGCGCTGCGAGCTCGTCGCGAATCCGATCGGAACGAGCGAAGTCTTTCTGGGAACGGGCTTCGGTGCGCTCGGCGATTTGCGCTTCGACCTCGGCGCGCTCGATGCCCAGCGCTCGCGCTTTGCGGTCGCGTACGCGCTCCAGAAACTCGTGCGGCGCCTGGCCGCCGATGCCCAGCGAGCGCGTCATGGCCTCGAGCGCGTGCTTGGCGGCGTTCACCGCGCTCTCGGGCACGCGCCCCTGCTTGCCTTGCGCGCGATCGCAGAGCTCATTGACGTGCTTGAGCAAAGCCGCCGTATGAGCCAGAGCTACCGGCGTGTTGAGGTCGTCGTCGAGGGCCGACCGCAGACGTTCGGCGTACTCGTCGATCTCGACGATTGGGGCACTGCTGCCGGCTACCACGCGCTTTCCGGGGATTTCGGCCAGGCGCAGGAGGGTGGAGTACAGGTATTCGAGCCGGCCTTCGGCCTCTTCGAACTGCGGGAACCCGAGCAGCCGACCCTCGGCGTCTTGCTGCCACTCCAGGTTCAGGGGAGCACGGTAGTGGACGGTGAGCATGGCGTAGCGCACCGCCTCGGGTTCGGCATGAGCAAAGGCTTCGCGCAGGGCGAAGAAGTTACCCAAGCTCTTGCTCATTTTTTCACGATTGAGTTGCACGAAGCCGTTGTGCACCCAGAAGCGCGCGAAGGGCTTGCCCGTCGCGCACTCGCTTTGCGCCAGCTCGTTTTCATGATGCGGAAACACCAGGTCGAGCCCACCACCATGGAGGTCGAAGCTCTCGCCGAGGTAGCGCATGGCCATTGCCGAACACTCGATATGCCACCCCGGCCGCCCCGGCCCGAATTCACTGGGCCACCCGGGCTCGCCCTCGGAAGAGCCTTTCCACAGTGCGAAGTCCGATGGGTGGCGCTTGCGTCGCGTCTCCTCTTCGTCGAGGCGTTCACTCGCGCCCGCCTCCAGATCAGCCAGATTTTTGTGTGAAAGCTTGCCGTAGTCCGGATCGGACGCGACCGAAAAGTAGACGTCGCCGTTGCTGACGTAGGCGTGCCCCTTGGCGATCAGCTTCGCGATGAGCGCCACGATTTCGGACAGGTGCTCGCTCACCTTGGGTTCGGCATCGGGGACCAGGTTCCCGAGCCGCTGCATGTCTTCCGAGTAGTAGCGCCAGAAACGGTCTGCGAGCGCGCTGGGTTCCTCGCCCTGTTCGCGCGCACGCCGGATGATCTTGTCGTCGATATCGGTGACGTTGCGCACGTACGTCACCCTGCCCATCTGCTTCAGGTGCCGCACCAAAACGTCGTACACGACGTAGCAGCGCGCGTGCCCGATGTGGGTGTAGTCGTAGACCGTGGGCCCGCAGACGTAAACCTTGGCGTGACCGGGTTCCAGCGTCTCGAACGGCTCCTTTTTGGAGCTGAGTGTGTTGTACAGTTGCAGCGCCATGCTCGAGCTCTCTGATTAGCACTAGTGAGTCACGGAGGGCAGCACTTCTTCATCGAGGTCCCATGCGCGCAGCTGCTCGTAGGTCTGCTCTGCGACGAAGCGCCCCTTGTCGTCACGCCGAATGAACGCGAGAGCCACGTTCGGATCGTGGGTAAAGAACAACCCCGTGCGCTGCTCGAGGGCCCTAGTGTACAGCTCTTGCTTCTCGTCGATCAGGCGCTCGGGGTAGCGATCGTAACCCATCGTGATCGGCAGGTGCAGCCAGGGCAGGCCCGGCACGAGATCGGCGCAGAAGAACAGGCGGCCTTGGGCGCCGATCACTTCGGTGTGCAGCATCCCCGGTGTATGGCCATGCGTGCGCCAGAAGCGGAATTGAGACCCCAGCGGCTCCGCGCTGGATGCGTCGTCGTCGATCAAACACAAGCGCCCCGAGCGCTCGAGCAACTCCGGCAAAGCAGCGATGAACGAGGCCCGGTCACGCGGGTGAGGGTGCTTGGCGCGTTCGAACGCGCTCTGCCCGACCACGAACCGCGCATTGGGGAACAAGAGCCGTGCGGCTTCACCTTCGCGAAACGGCGCCAAGAGCCCGCCCGCGTGGTCGAAATGCAGGTGGCTGAGCACCACCACGTCGATGTCGGTGTGGTCGACCCCGACAGAACGCAGCGAATCGAGCAGCACGTGCTCGGACTCGACCACACCGTAGCGATCTTTGTACTTGGGTTCGAAGAACGACCCGATGCCGGTTTCCAGCAGCACCTTGCGCTTGGCGTCCTCCACCAAAAGCGCCCGGCAGACCAGCGGCACGCGCCCCTGGTCGTCCGGAGGCAGCCAGGTTTGCCAGAGCGCGCGCGGCGCATTGCCAAACATGGCGCCTCCATCCAGGCGCTGACTGTTGCCCAAGACCGCCGTAGCACGCAGCATGGGCTACTCCGCGGCGCGAGGCGGCGCCTTTTGTACGGACTCCAAGAATGCTTCGATGCTGAGCTCCGATTGAGAGCCATCGTCGCGCGAGCGCACGTTGATGGTCCCGCTGGCTTGCTCCCGCTCTCCAACCACGATCACGTACGGAATGCGCATCAAGCTCGCGGCGCGAATCTTGTACGAGACGCGGTCATCGGACAAATTCGTCTCGCAGCGGAGCCCTGCATCAAGCAGTCGCTCGCTCACCTGGCGGGCGTAGGCGCTGAACTTGTCGCTGACCGGGATCACCGTCACCTGCACCGGGGCCAACCACATCGGGAAGCTGCCCGCGTAGTTTTCGATGATGATGCCCAAAAAGCGCTCGAGGCTGCCGTAGGCCGCCCGGTGAATCATGACGGGCGTGTGCTTGTTGCCGTCGGCACCGATATAGGTGAGACCGAAGCGCTCCGGCATCGAAAAGTCGAGCTGAATCGTTCCGCACTGCCAGGAGCGCTTCAGCACGTCACGAATGTGAAAATCGATCTTGGGTCCGTAGAAGGCGCCGTCACCCGGATTGAGCTGATACGACACGCCCTTCTCGTCCAGCGCCGCCTTCAATGCGGTCTCCGCTTTTTCCCACATCTCGTCGCTACCTATGCTCTTCGCGGGTCGCGTCGACAGCTCGATCCTCACGTCGTTGAGGTCGAATGCCGCATACACCTCGCTGAAGAAATCGATCAGCATCTTGATCTCGCCGCCGATTTGCTCGGGAGTGCAGAAGTGGTGCGCGTCGTCCTGCGTGAAAGCCTGCACACGGAACAGGCCGTGCCGCACCCCGCTGAGCTCACGGCGGTGGACCAATCCCATTTCGGCGATGCGCAGGGGGAACTCTTTGTGGCTGTGCAGCTTGCTGCGATACACCACCAAGTGGCCGGGGCAGTTCATGGGCTTGACCGCCATGGGCCTGTCTTCTTCGACGTTGTCCAAGATCTTGTCGGCATCGTCCTCCGCCCGCAGCTTGAGCTTGGTGAAGAACATATTCTCCAAGTAGTTGGAGTAATGACCGGAGCGGTGCCAGAGCTGCTCACTGAGCACTAGTGGCGTTTTTACTTCCTGGTAGCCGCGGCGGCGCAAGAGCCCGCGCATGTACTCGACCAGCAAATTGAACAGCACCGTGCCCTTGGGCAGGTAAAAGGGGAAACCCGGCGCATCTTCGTCGAAGGTGAACAGCTCGAGGCGCTCCCCCAGCACGCGATGGTCGCGCTTCTTCGCCTCCTCCAGCATGTTCAAGTAGTCTTTGAGCTCTTGCTTGCTGAAGAAAGCCGTGCCGTACACGCGCACCAGCTGCTCGCGGCTGGCATCGGCGCGCCAGTAGGCGCCGGCTACCTTGGTCAGCTTCACGTTGGCGAGCCAGCTCGTGTTCGGCACGTGTGGCCCTCGACACAAGTCGATGAACTCACCGTGCTTGTAGAAGCTCATTTCGTCGCCGCGTTCTTGAATGCCCTCGATGAGCTCGCGCTTGAACTTGTTGCTACCCCCGTCGATGGCCTTGTAGCGGGCGAACGCCTCGTCGTTACCGTCCGAGACGCAGCGCTCGAAGGGATGAGCAGCTTTGGCGAGCCGCTGCATTTCGGCCTCGATCTTGGGGAAGTCGTCGGGCGTGATCTTCCCTTCGGGCAGGTAGATGTCGTAGTAAAAGCCATCTTCCACCACGGGGCCGATGGTCAACTGCGCCTTGGGAAAGACGCGCAAAATGGCGTCCGCCATCAAATGCGCCGCGGAGTGCCGCATCACCTCCAGCGCCTCTGGGTCGCTCTTGGTGACGATGGCGACCTCGTCGCCCGCTTGGAGCTTCGTCGAAAGGTCCTTGAGCACGCCGTTCACGCGCGCCACGACCGCTGCTTTCGCGAGACCGGGACCAATCTGCTGCGCGAGCTCGGCCGCCGTCGCACCCTCGTTCAACTGACGCGCACTCCCGTCCGGGAGACGTACTTCGATCATTTCGATTTTCCTTTCTGTTGAGGACGGATACCCCCGGCCTCGTGTGAAACTCTCGACGGAAACCGCCCGTCGAGGCAACGCTAGCTAGGCTAGCTCAAAAGCTCCGAGCCGTCGACCACCCGAGGCCCTGGCTCAAAGGCCGCCGTCTTCTTCAGCCAGTTCCCGCCGCAGGCGATCGTCCAGCTCCTGGTCCTGTTTCGACACGGCAAGCGGTTCGTCGTCATCGGCTTCGACCTCGTCATCGTCCTCCCCGTCGGTCGCGTCGTCGTCTTTGTCGTCGGCATTCCGTCGACCAGCCTGCTCGCTCGGTGTTTCTTCGCGGCGGATGCGCCTGAGCACCACGGCGAGCACGCCCAGCGCACCCAAACACAAACCGACCGGGAGCGCCCAACCCAGCGAGCTTTCCGGTGTTCCGGTCAGATTGGTCCCCGCGCGCTGGTTGAGGATCCGCTGGATCTCGGCGGCTGACTTGCCCTGCTTCAACATGGCCCTGATGTCTTGCCGCCATTCGGTGGCCATGCCGCTCGGGCAATCCGCCAGCGTGCGCCCTGGACAGAATGGGCTCATCGTCCGCTGCGCTATGTCGAAGGCCTGCGCTTCCGTCTTGGGATCGTCGAGCGATTCGCCGTCGATGGTCTGCGCGTTGGCTCGAGGCAGCCATAGCGCTGCCAAGCTCAGGATCAGCGCTATGAAAGAGGCCTTTGACATGGGAACCACTGGTAGGCTACGCGAGCAAGCCAGGAGGCGCAATGCCAGGACGTGAACTCCGTGTTTACGGTTGATCAGCGCGTGTCGCGTGCACTGACTCGTGCACCAAGGCGATTGGCGTGGCGATTAGCGTGGCTATTCGCTACGGGAATCGGGGTGTGCTGCCTGGGGGCGTGCGAGCGGCAGGCAGCGCCCGAGCCCACTCGTTCCGCCCCGAGCGCTGATCCGCTGCCGGCGCCAAGCCAACCGGCGGCGCCGCCCGCCAAGGTCGAGTTCAGCGGCTCGGCAATGGGGACCAGCGTCACCTTCATCGCGTACACCAACCCAAACCTCGACGAAGCCAAGATCCGCCAGGCCATCGACGCTTCGCTCGCAGAGATCCGCCGTCTAGAAGCGCTGATGAGCTCCTGGCGCCCCGATAGCGAGGTCTCGCGACTCAACGCCAGCCCTGGCCAGTTCGTCAGCGTGAGCCCGGAAACCTTCGAGGTCATCGACAAAGCTCTGTGGGCCGGACAGATCTCCAGCGGGACCTTCGATGTCACGTTCCAGACGCTTGCCGGCCTCTGGAAATTCGGCGACGCGCAGGAGGCCAAACCGAAACCGCCAACCCGCAAGCAGGTCAATCGACTGCGGCGCAACGTGGATTATCGGCAAATCGAGGTTCAAAAGGCGGAGCGCCGAGTCAAAATCGGTCCTCACCAACGCATCGGGCTGGGCGGCATTGCCAAAGGGTACATCGTCGATGCAGCCGCCAAGGTGATGCTGGCAGCGGGCGTCCGCGATTTTCTACTGCGAGCTGGGGGCGATCTCTACGGAGCCGGGCACAAGCCCGGTGGCGAGCGCTGGGTGGCGGGGATTCAAGATCCGCGCGGTTCACACGACGACTACTTCGCGACGCTCGAGCTGCAGGATCACGCTTTTTCTACCGCTGGCGATTACGCGCGGTACTACGTCCACGAGGGCAAACGCTATCATCACATCATCGATCCACGCACCGGCTACCCTGCAGAGGCGTGTCGCAGCGTCACGATCTGGGCCGAAACCGCGCTGCTCGCCGACGTGATCGACGACAGCGTGTTCATTCTCGGCCCTGAGCGCGGTCTAGAGCTCGTCGAATCTCTCGACGGCGTGGGCGCGGTCATCGTCGATGCGCACAACAAGGTCTGGGTGAGCCAGCGTTTGCGCGACAAGGTCGCGATGCGGCACGAGCCCACGGCCGGCGACTAGATTGTCAGGGCG
>CBFGRJ010000377.1:0-7206 GCA_965651135.1 uncultured Myxococcales bacterium | reverse complement strand
ATTTGGTCGCGGCGCTTCGCCTCCTGGCAAAATACGCCGCTACGCTCCTACCGTCTCGCGTTGCTCGAGAAGCGTCTGAGCAGCCCTCGTTTGCGTTACGTCTCCGGCCACTATCCCATCACTCTCGAGCTTTTGGAAAAGCACGAAGCCAACTGGCATTTCCTTACGGTCCTGCGCCCCCCCGTCGAGCGGTGGCTATCGAACTATTTTTTCAACCGCTACAAGAACAAGCGTCACTTCCGCACTCGAGCCAATCTCACCGACTACCTGGCTTCGTCACGGGGTAGAGCGTCCGCGCGCACCTATCTGCGCCATTTCGGGGGCTGGCAACCCAGAGCGAGTACCGAACGCTGTGTCGAGCGCGCATGCCAAACGCTGAACCGCTTCCACAGCGTGGGCGTTACCGAAAGACTGGACCTTCTCGGAAATCAGCTGGGCACCGTGCTGGGTGGCACTGTTCATGTGGGGAAGCACAACCTCAATCCTTTACCCGAAAGCCAACGAGACGAGCTCGTTACCCACGAGCTACGGGAGGCAATTGCCCAAGAGTGCGCCGCCGACACTCTCATCTACGAGCACGCGAGGAAGCTGGCTTTGAGCCGCTAGCAAGCCCTCAGGCCGCCTTGGCTTGAGCCCTGAGCTCGGCGAGGATGGCTTCCACATTTTTCTTGGCGTCGCCGAACAGCATGCGCGTGTTGCTTTTGTAAAATAGCGGATTGTCCACGCCGGCGTAGCCGCTCGCCATGCTTCGCTTCATGACGACGGTGGTCTTGGCTTTCCAGCACTCCAAGACCGGCATGCCGTAAATGGGACTCGACGGGTCGTCCAGCGCGCCGGGATTGACGATGTCGTTCGCGCCGATCACGATGACCACGTCGGTGTCGGGGAAGTCGGCGTTGATTTCGTCCATCTCGAGCACGATGTCGTACGGGACATTGGCTTCTGCCAAGAGCACGTTCATGTGCCCGGGCAGGCGACCCGCCACGGGGTGGATCGCGAAACGCACCTGGGCGCCGTGCTCCCGGAGGGTCTTCGCAACTTCGTAGAGCGGGTATTGTGCCTGCGCGGCGGCCATGCCGTAGCCAGGGACCACAATCACGTTCTGCGCCGAAGCCAACAGCTCAGCCGTTTCGCTGGCGGTGACAGAAACGACCTCACCTTGCTCCGCGCCCGCCTTGGCAGCCACCGTTCCACCGCCGGTCCCGAACCCACCCAAGATGACACTGAAGAAGGAGCGGTTCATGGCGTGGCACATGATGTAGCTCAGAATGGCGCCGCTGGACCCCACCAGCGCACCAGTGATGATCAGCAGATCGTTGGAGAGCATGAAGCCGGCCGCAGCCGCTGCCCAACCGGAGTAGCTGTTCAACATCGAGACCACGACCGGCATATCGGCCCCGCCGATGGCCATGACCAAATGAATGCCGATGACACTGGCAATGGCGGTCATGATGAGCAACGGCTGAACCGCGGCGTGGTCTTCTACCCCGACGAATTGCGCACCGAGGATCACGCAAGCAATCACCATGGCGATGTTGAGCAGGTGGCGCGCCGGCAAAATCAGGGGCTTGCCGCTGATGGTGCCTTGTAGCTTGGCAAACGCAATCAGCGATCCCGTGAAGGTAATGGCGCCGATGAAGACGCCCACGAACACCTCCACCTGGTGAATGAGCGCGGCGGTACCCGTGAGCGTTTGGTTCGGGTCGAGGTAGCTGGCGAACCCGACCAACACCGCCGCTGCCCCCACGAAGCTGTGCAGCATGGCGACCAGCTGAGGCATCGACGTCATCGCTACGCGGGCGGCGAGCAGGGCGCCAATCACCGCGCCGACCAGCACTGCCGGCAGCAACACTTGGTAGCCGGTGACTCTGCTGTCGAGCGCGGTGACCACGATGGCGATCAGCATGCCAATGATGCCGTACTTGTTGCCGCGCCGTGCCGTTTCTTGGGTGCTGAGCCCGCCAAGGCTCAGGATGAACAGCACGCCCGCGAAGACGTAGGCAACGGTGACTAGGCTCTGGGGCATCGGATCGATCCTACTTGTGAAACATCTTGAGCATGCGCTGGGTCACCAAAAAGCCACCCGCGATGTTGATGGTGGCGAGCAGCACCGCCAAGATACCCAAAATGGTGACGGTTGCTTGGGGAGGCCCGGAGATCTGAAGCATGCCACCGACGATGATGATGCCGCTGATGGCGTTGGTAACGCTCATGAGTGGTGTGTGCAGCGCGGGCGTCACGTTCCAGACCACCTGCCAGCCCACGAAGCATGCCAGCACGAACACCGTGAGATGAGAAAGGAACTCGCTCGGCGCGCGCAAACCTAGCAGCGTGAGGAACACGGCCAGCGCCAGGAGCACGAGCGACGAGCGGGTGGCCTTTTTTCGCTGACGTTCGGCCTCGGACAAACCCGCTGGCTTCGGCACGCTGCTTTCAACGGCTGGCTTCGGCGGCTCGGGGGGATGCTTCGGTGGCGGCGGTGGCCACATCAGCTCGCCGTCCAACAGGATCAGCGCGCCCCGGATCACGTCGTCTTCCAAATTGATGTCGAACTTTTCGGCGCCGCCGAGCTCACTCAAAAAATGGCGCAAATTGTTGCCGTAGAGCTGGCTCGCCGTCTGAGCCAGGCGGCTCGGTAGATCGGCATAGCCGACGATGTGCACGCCGTGATGCACCACGACCTTGCCGCATTCGGTAAGCTCGCAGTTGCCCCCCGCTTCGGCAGCCAGGTCGACGATGACCGAGCCCGGCTTCATCGACTCGACCATGTCTTTCGTGATCAGCTTGGGCGCCGGTTTGCCGGGGATGAGCGCCGTGGTGATGATGATATCGACTTCTTTCGCCTGGGCGCGGAACAAGGCCATCTCCGCGTCGATGAATGCCTTGCTCATTTCCTTGGCGTAGCCGCCCGCGCCCGTACCGTCTTCGTGGACGTCGAGCTCGAGGAACTCGGCACCCATGCTCTGCACCTGCTCTTTGACGACAGGTCGTGTATCGAAGGCGCGCACGATCGCGCCGAGACCACGGGCTGCACCGATGGCGGCGAGGCCTGCCACACCGGCACCGATCACCAGCACTTTCGCGGGCGGCACCTTGCCCGCTGCGGTCATCTGTCCCGTGAAGAAGCGGCCATACAAGGTCGCCGCCTCGATCACGGCGCGATACCCCGCGATGTTGGCCATCGAGCTCAAGGCATCCATTTTCTGCGCGCGCGTCACGCGCGGCACTTGGTCCATGCCGAGCACGCTGGCCTTGCGGGCAGCCAGTCGCTTGAGCAGCGCCTCGTTCCTCGCAGGCCAAATGAAGCTCAAGAGCTTGCCGCCCTCGCGCAGACGATCCGCCTCGTGACCGCCACCTGGCAATTCGAGCGGTGGATTGACCTTGAGCACGATGTCCGACTCGGCCCAGACAGCCTCGGCGCGCGCCAACACCTTGGCGCCTGCGCTCTCGTAGTCGGCATCGCTGAACGAGGCGCCCGCACCAGCGCCGCTCTCGACCAACACCTCGAAGCCCAGCTTTTCTATCAGTGTTTTAACGCCCTCGGGCGTGACCGCCACCCGCTTTTCGTCGGGTCGAATTTCTTTGACGATGCCTGCTTTCATTGCTGACCGAGCCTCGTAGACGGAAGGCGCGACGCATCAATACCAAACTTTGGCGGCCTGCGGCGCGCCATTCTCGAACGCTCGAAAATGACACCACCAGGGTAGTCATTTCCGGAGCGTATCGGTGACTTCAGCTGCCGCTTTCCGGGCTCGACTCGATATCGACCGCTGCCGACAGCTGTGGATTCGCCTTCGGTTTGGCGGGCCCGAGCACAGGGGCTTTCGTGAAGGGCACGTCTCTATCCATCGGGGGGGTATCCCAACGCGGTTCGAGCAGATCCCGCACGATCGGCCCGATGAAACGGATGTGCTCGCAGTGCGCTTTCGTGTCGCGTCCTGCGTAGGACCACAGGTGGAAACCTTTTTCGTCGGCGCTGCCCGTGCGCGCAAACGGTGCGCCCTCGGCTTTGACCGGCGTTCTAGCCAGCCCCAGGAGGTCCAACACGAGGTCCGCCGTTCTTGCGGTGGAGGGGTAGCTGACCGGGTCCACCTGCGAGTGCGTGAACACGAACAGCTTTTCGCCTTGCTTGGCCAGGCGTGCAAAATCCAGAATGGGGCTGATGTTCAGGGGGCTCAGCGGGCGCGAGCGGCTCGGAACTTCTGGGGCAGCCGGATCGAAACCCGTATGCAAGCCGTCGAGCAGCACCACCGCATCTACCCCGTGGTCGCTCGACTTGAGAATTTCGTTGATGGCTCCGTAACCGGCGCTCCAGGCGCTCAGACCTAGGTTTCTGATGTGCGCGCGCGGATCACCGGTCTTGTCGCGCAGGGCTTGCTCGATCGACTGCCGTAGAGTCTGAAACGTCCCAGGTGTCTGGAACGCTTTCATGTACGGTCCGGAGTTCACTCCAAGATCGATGCCCACATAGCTGATACCGCGCGCCACCTGCACCAGCGTCTTGCGCACGGGCTCGTGCCCGTGAAAGTGAATCAGCACGTCGGCGCCCATGGAGTCGGTGAAGCCACCGCGCTGCGGTATCAGCATGCGTCCGCGCGCGCGCACGTTGCGGTACGCATCGTAGGGGCCAAGACCGATGGGATCGTGCGGGTTGCACTCGTGATAGCCGCGCGCCCGCAACGCTGCGGTCAGCCGCTCAGCCCTCAGCACCGGAAGCTTGGCTTCGAACTTCGCGGGCACGAGCCGACGAAACCTCAGCAAGAACTCGCGCGGCTGCTCAGCACCCGGCAAGGCCGCGGCGACCAGCGCAACGGTCAGCCCAGCGAGCAGCAGCAGTACGCTGACCAACGTGCGGCGCGAGCGCGACTTGAATGCCCTGACCTCGGCCTCGAAGGGAGTACGCAAAACGTGCCTAGTTTAGAGACTTCGTGGCGAATGGAAAGCGGTGATGCGACGCCGAGCCCAAGCTTCTGCCATGTACGATGACGCTCGAATTTACAATGGCGCCAGCTGTGCCAGTCAGAGCGAACTATGCGGCCGGAACCGAACGCGGCGACACGCACGTTTCGGAGGCGAGCCACTCGTCCGGCAGCGCCAATCGTACGCGATTTCGGCCTTCGCTCTTGGCACGCAAGGCGGCGCGTTCCGCTGCACACACGAGCTCTTCCATCCGGGCGCCCGGACGCTGATGGGTCGACGCCACACCGTAGCTAGCTGTCACGCGTAGCGTTTCGAGACCGAGAGTCGCCGGTGTTCCGCTGAGCGCATACTGCAAGCGAGCCGCCACCTCGACGGCCTGATCGGCATCACATTGCGGTAGCACGAACAAGAACTCCCCCATGCCGGTGCGAGCGAAGAGATCGTAGTTGCGCACGACGCTGAGGAAACGACGCGCTGCCTCTTCCAACATGCGATCGCCGATTTCACCACCTCGCTCGTCGACGATTTGAGCCAGCTGATCCATGCACACGCTGATCACGGACGTCGCCACGCTCGAGCGCTCGCTGCGTGCCAGCTCTTTCTTCAGAAATTCCAGCGCCGGCCCTCGCTTGAGCGCGCCCGTGATGGGGTCCGTCGTCGCTTTGGCGGAGAGCTCGCTGCGTGCAGCGGCGAGCTCGTCGTGCAGCTGGACCAACCGGGTAGCCGCTCGCAGCCGGACACGTAGCTCGAACGGATTGCAGGGCTTGACCAGGTAGTCGTCGGCTCCTGCATCGAGGCCACGCAAGATGTCACTCTTGTCGTCACGTGCCGTGAGCAGCACGAAGCACACGTAGGGCTCCTGGCGAAGCTCGCGAAGTCGTCGACAGATGTCCACGCCGTCCAGCTTCGGCATCACCCAGTCGAGCACGGCGATGCGGATGGCCTGGTCCGCTTCGAGCGCCTCGAGAGCCGCCTGCCCGTCTTTGGCCGATACGACTTGATAGCCCCAACCCAAAAGCCAGTGCTCGAGCATGGTCCGGGCAATCGGTTCGTCGTCGGCAAGCAGAATCTTCATATTTTCCGGCCCATCGGAGCGCTGGCTTCAACACTGACGGCCGCGGTTCGTGGATCTTGAGCGCGGCCCAGGGTGGGCCGCATCCGGGGCCAGAAACACGTGGTGTTCCCATTGTCACACAGCGCCCTACGAGGTGAGGCCGAAGCGCGCGCGCCGCTCAGCCACGAAGCTGACGTAGTAGTCGCTCTCCTGATGAGGCTCGAGCTCGCCTTGATCGACGGCAGCCTCGAGAGCGCGCTTGATGTCGCCGATCATTCGTGACGGCGGCAGGTCGAAAGCCTCCATCAATGCGGTCCCGACACCCTTGGGCAGCGGCGGCACCACGGCGTCCTGCTCGGCAAGCTGAGTGATGCGTGCCGCCAGCTCATCGATCATGGCGACACCGCGCCGTTTCTTCTCGGGGCGCTTGGTGGTGATGTCGGCTCGAGAAAGGCAGAGCAAATCATCGAGGTACGGGCCTATCTCGCGTGCAAAACGCCGCACGGCGCTGTCCGTCCAGTGCCCGTCGTATTGACTGGCACGCAGATGGTGCAGCACCAAAAAGCGAATCTCCTGCCGCAGGCTTTCGTCCCATCGAAACAGGCGTTCCCGGCGCTCGAGCTTGTCGAACATGCGTGCACCGACCTCCGCATGTCCGAAAAAGTGCACCTCGCCCGTTGGCGAAAAGGTCCTGGTTCGGACCTTACCGATATCGTGAAACAAAGCCGCCCAGCGCACCTCCAAGCGGTGCGTGCTCTGCGCCACCACTTGCTTCGTGTGCTTCCACACGTCCTTGTGCCGCCATTCGCCGTCACCAAAGCCGACCATGGCTTTGACCTCCGGGAGCAGCGCGTCCAGAAGGCCACCCGCCAAAAGCGCGTCCAAGCCGAGGTCTGCGTGTTGGCCGAGCATGACGCGGTCGAGCAGCTGACGGAGCTTGCGTGCATCCAACGCGTGCACATCGGCGGGCAAGGCGAGCACGACGGGGAGCTCGGAGACGCCTGTCTCGCTCAGTGAGGCTGCCCGCTCGAGCGCCGCTTCGGCTGTAGCGGGTTCGGGTGTCTGCCGCTGCGCTACCGGGCGATGGATGAGGGCGGCCGCAGGTGACGCTGACCGCCCGTCAGAAGTGACGGCGGGGCTCGATGTTCTGCGGACTCTGGCAGTCCTGGGCTTGGTGGCCTGGTCTTTGGAAACAGGCTTGTGTGACATCGGATCAATCGTGTTCCGCTGAA
>CBFGRJ010000376.1:0-7210 GCA_965651135.1 uncultured Myxococcales bacterium | reverse complement strand
TCGAATAGGAATTTGCCGATTCGAATAGGAATTTGCCGACTCGAATAGGAATTAGGGCAGGCCCGTCATAGCTGCTCGTGCCGCCCCGACCCGTTCGTCCGCGGCTCTTGCTCCATATCGATCATATCGATGCCGCTCAGTGCCGCTAGCTCGTCCGCGCTATGTTTGCCGAATTGGTCCGCTTCTAGGATTGCCTCGGGAAACTCGAGGTCGCGGATGCGCTGCTGAAGGCGGGGCAGGCTGATCATGAATACACGCCAGTCGGCTGGGACCGAGAACTCGAAGGGTGTGTTGCTGAGGTCTTGTTCGAGAAAAAAGGCGTACGCTCGAAGCTCGTCGCCGGAGCGGGCGACGACGACCTTAAAGTAAGCGGAAGGGATGCGAACGCGGGTGGGTCCGGCGTGGTCGACTCCGTTGAAGCGCTGGTCCTTGTTGCGCAGCAAGGGTCCAGCGAATAGGCAATACCGCTCGGTCTTGGCCTGCTTCAGGATCAGGTTTTCGAGGTCGCCCCAAAGACCGCCCAGGTTCGAGCGGTTGAAGTCTTTCACTTGAGGGGAGCAGTTCGTCGAGTGGAAGCTGTCGCCGTTGGCGCGCTGCACTTCTGCGTAGGTTTCACCCCAGCACACATCGTCGCGTCGCACGAGGTGCCCCTTGTCGAATGCTTGGCGATCGTTTTCGTAAAACTCGTCGGACAGCTGACACTCGATATCGATACGCGGGTCGATGACCCACTTTTCGCGATCGTTCTTGCCGATGCCGTTCAGCCCCTTGCGACTGTAGTCTCGTCCGGGCTCTGGGCGGCGCGCCTTGGAGCTGCCGTCCACGTTGGCGGCCGTGAGCAACGCCAGGCGGCGCTCCTTGTCCATGATGATCGAAAAGTGTTCGTACGGAATGACGTGTTCACCGTTCGCCATCTTGGCTGCTTGCTGCGGGTTCTTGATTTGGGGCATCGGTACACGAATGCCCAGAAAATCTTCGTCGTAGCCGCGGCGGTTGTCATAGTCGTCGTCGACGAGGGGCGAGACGAGTCGCTCTACCGCTACGGCCGCCGAAGGGGCCTGTGCTACCAGCGGTCGCGCGGTTTGAGCGCTCAGGGTTGGCATGCTCGCGCCGAGGCCGAGCGATTGCCCCGCGATCTGAATGTCGAAGGACAGCGGCACCGTGATGCGAGCTCCGCCGGCAATCGGCTGTATTCTCGTTTCGCTGCCAGCAGTGTCGGAGCGCGGGGCTTCGTAAGACACCGCAGGCAGCGGCACGGCTGGCCGGGTGACTACGCCGTTCGCGGTCGCCAGTAGCTCGTCGACGACAGGGGAGGGTCGGGCCTGCTCGCGGACGAACGCCATGATTCGACTGATGCGGATACCCTCGTTGGCGATCCAGTCGATGTCGCCGTCATCGGCATCGGGTCCAGCCACGGAGCCATCCCGAAGAAGCCAGCGGCCCTGTCCGTCACGCTTCGGTACTCCGGAGTGGTGTAGGCCGACGATCTGCCAAGAGTCGTTGAACACGGGCGCTCCGGACGAGCCCGGTGCGGTGTCCGACTGGTACCAGAGCACCGTTTCTTCGATCGAGAGCAGCTGATTTTCTCGCAGTGCCACCTGCTTGGGCTGCCCCGACGGGTGCTGAATGAGGGTCACGAACTCTCCCTTGTTGATCTTGCCGATCTCTTCGACGATGCGCAGAAACCCGAAGCTGGCTAGCGATTGGCTGCCGAACACCGGCTGTGGCTTGATGGCGCAAATGGCGAAATCTAGCCCGCGGTCGTTGAGGAACAGCGCACTCGGGTCCAGTTCGAAGCGGGTGGTTGCCCGCGGGCGCCCATCGATGTCGAGCTCGTAATCGAACTCGAGGAGTGCCAAAGCCGCTCGTTCGGCATGATCGAAGACGTGTTCATTGGTCATCACCACGTGGGGCGCCACTTTGAATCCCGTGCCGTAGCCGATTTCGCGGCCAGCTCGGCTTCTAAGCACGATGCGGCACACGGACCGCGCTGCCGTCGCGGCGCGCAGCAGGTAGTTCACGTCGACCAAGTCGTTCGTACCCAAGATGCGCTCCAAGTCGACGGCCGAAGGGCGAAAGTCCGCCTCGGTCAAGCGCTTGCGGCGCATCGTCATGCGCCCCTGCCCGACCAGTTCAGGCGGGCGTTTGTCTTTGACCTTCCGCTCGAGCTCTTTCAGCCGCTCTTCGGTCAAGCGCGCCTGTGTTTCTTCAACACACCCCTTCATCGCGTCGATTCTCATGACCAGCTCCCCTTTGCCGAGCTCGCAATGACTCGTAAGCGATCCAAGGTAACACCTTGGTGTTCGTGACGACAAGCTGAGACGCGTTTCGGCGAATTCCGCCAGCGTCACCTGACCATTCTACTGGACAGCTCACATTTTCCTACCCCTTGCTTGCCGCGCTGGGTCGGGAGGGTTTGTGGAATGTGGAACAGGCAATCGGAATGGAAACGGAGAATGCGGGGTGCGGAGATCGCGACGGGAGTCCGAGCGAGGTAAGGCGGCTTCCGCCGGCGTCCCCTGACACTCTGCTAGACAGCTCACATTTTCCTACCCCTTGCTTGCCGCGCTGGGTCGGGAGGGTTTGTGGAATGTGGAACAGGCAATCGGAATGGAAACGGAGAATGCGGGGTGCGGAGATCGCGATGGGAGTCCGAGCCGAGGTGAGGCGCGCTCGAGGGTGTTTGCCTTGCACCAGGTGGCATGGTGCTTGCTGATGCGGAGTGCCGTGCAGAATCTGGACTACGACTTGCCAGCGTTGGTGCGTGCATCGGGCTCGCTCCGCCGCTCGTTGGCAGCGTTTTCTCCGCTGGACTGTGGAGTAGCTGCGGCATGGGCGTGGGGCGCGCGCCGTGACGCTGGGATCACTGTCGACGGTGAAGTGGCACAGTTTTCTCGCGCCGCAGTGGCACAACCGCGTGCTGTGGGACCCAAACCAGGGGAGTCAGAACCATGAAGTTGAGAACGAGCGTCGAAGCGTGGGCATTGTCCTTTTCCGCCATTCTTGGATTGGGAGGGATCGCATGCGGTGGTGAGGCAGATACGGGCGCTGACGCCGACGAAGGCAAGCCGAGCACTGCCGACTCGGGCACATCGGCCAGCGGTGGCAGCGGCTCGGGCAGCACAAGCGGTGTGGACGTCTCGACGACCGCTACGGGTTCCGGTGGAGGGAATTCATCGGGAGGCAATGGCGGCAATGGCGGCAGTGGCCACAGCGCGACCAGCAGCGGTACATCGGCCAGCGGCGGAACCTCCGCAACCGGCGGTACCACCGGTGCGGGAGGTGCGGGAGAGTCGAGCACCACCGGCAGCGGGACCACTGGAAGCCCCAATCAGACCTGTACGAACCCTGTCGCTATCGGTGGGAGCGCGAAATGCGACGAGGGATTCTACCACCGGCCGAGCAAGGCGGCTTGTCCATCGTCGCTGCCGCGCGATCGCATGCTGGGCCAGTCCGGGGATTTCGGCGGCGTTTGCGTGCAAGACAGCGATTGCACTGATGCGCCTTATGGTCACTGCGAGCACGGCGCAGGTCAGTCGCCGGCAACGGTTTGCCTGTACGGTTGCGTCGAAGACAGTGACTGCAGTGCGGGCGAGATCTGCGAATGTGGAGATCCGGTGGGTACCTGCCTGCCGGCAAGCGATTGCGAGGTCGACTCGGATTGCCCGGGCAATGCATTCTGCGCGAGCTTTCAGGGCCAGGGCGCATGCGGTTTCGAGCGAACGGGGTATGCGTGTCAGTCCGAGGAGGACCTGTGTTTGGGCCCGGGCACGTGCACCAAGGGCGACGGGTGCGTGATGGGAAGCGAAGGCCGTGAGTGCCAACCGTTCCCATGGGTTTGTGGCCGTCCTTATTTCGTGGCGGGGCAAGCGCGCCTCGCAGGGCTTCGTGCCCGCAGCGGCTGGCGCGACGACGGCCCACGAAGCGCAGGGCTGCGCGACGCGGAGCTCGCTCGACGCTGGTCGGACGTAGCACTCATGGAACACGCGTCCATCGCGGCTTTTGCCAGGTTCACGCTTCAGCTGCTGGCGCTCGGTGCCCCGGCCGAGCTGGTCGCTGCTTCACAGCAGGCGTCACTCGACGAGATTGCGCACGCCCGCGCGTGCTTTGCCATTGCTTCGCAATTCGCAGGTCGAGAGCTCGGCCCGGGGCCGCTTCCGACGGAGGGCGTGCTCGACGGAAGCCAGCTCGAATGGGCAGAAGTACTCGGGCTAGTGATCCGCGAGGGGTGCTTCGGAGAAACGCTCGCAGCGCTAGCCGCCACCGAAGGCGCCGCGCGCGCGACGGACCCGGACATCAAGGCCACGCTGAAAACGATCGCCCGCGACGAGCAGCAGCACGCCGCGCTGGCTTGGCGCACGGTGGTGTGGGCGCTCGAACAGGGCAACGATGAGCTTCGGCGCCATGTGATGGATGTCTTCGAGCGGGTCGCCAACGAGCAGCTCGTGCCTTCGCCCGACGAATCCGAAGAGCAGCGGCTCGCCGAGCATGGGCTCATCGTCGGGAGCTTGTGGAATCAAATCAAGCGACAGGCCACGAAACAAGTGATTCAGCCGCTTGCCAAGCAGTTGCTGGCCGGAGTCGCGCGGGCGCCACTGGGCGAAGCCTCGCTCGGAGGGACCGCTCCTCTGGGCGCCGCGCGGGGCAGCGCTGTCTAACGGTGACTGGCCGCCAGAAAATATAGCGGATCGCCGCTCGAGCACCCGAAGGTCGCACGAATTTGGGGCAAGGCGAATGCGCCCACCTGGGACCTGCACGCATGAAAACGCTGGCGCCGTGGGCATGCCTCTGTGTGCGATTGTGGATCCGGATTCGGATTTGGCGTCTTACGGGGGCAAATCCAGAAACCGGATTTAGCCCTGATGCCATTCCTAACGGAACAAGATGCGGAAAAACCGCCAAGGGCGCCAAGGGCGCCAAGAGCGCCAAGAGCGCCAAGGGCGCCAAGAGCGCCAAGAGCGCCAAGATAAATCGAAGGTTTCGCGATCGTCACCTTTGATGAGATTCGAGTGCAGAGTGCTCGCAGCTCAAATGGGTTTGAATCTGGCTTGAATTCTTGGCGTTCTCGGCGCCTTGGCGGTTCCATTCCCTGCACCGATAGCCGTGAAGATTGTCGAATTAGAGTTAGCTTTTGATTCCGGTGCCCCCTCGTGTCGAGCGCACAACGGCGGCTCGGGGTCGACGCGGGGGAGTGGGCGAGAAGGCGAGAAGGCGAGAAGGCGAGAAGGCGAGAAGGCGAGAAGGCGAGAAGGCGGCCAGGATTTGCGCAAGCGCTGAGGCGTTTTGCACCGGTGTTCTTGCAATAGCAGGTGACGGTATACGCCAACTCGTAAGGCCGATTGGATGGCCATGCGGCGGCTCAAAAAAAACGAATCCGAAAGCACAACGCGTGAGCGAAGGTCACGCGGCATTGGGACTCCAACGGGGGAGCGGGTGATGGGAGCGCCCGTTCTTTCGAAAGGAGAACCATGTGAAAAAGCAGCAGTGGATCGCCAGCTTTGGTGCGTTGATCGGCGCTCTGGGTGTGGGCGCCTGTTCGAGCTCCGACACAGACGTCGGAACGCTCGAACCAGTGGCCAAGAGAAGCAGTCAGTTGCTGAACGTCGACGAGTTCATCTACTTCCGATGCAATTCGACGGGTTGGGGCGTCGACTCGTCGAGTCGCATGCTCGCGACGTCCGATCCAAACGTCGTGACGATCACTTACGAGGTGGAATATCCCCAGTTCTTGAACGATGTGTGCACCTTTACGCTGACCAATCAGCAAGACGGGTGGGGCACGCTGCAGCAGTATTACACCAAGCCGAGCCCGTCGACTCCGCTGCAAGTACCCGGCGGTGATTCGCTCGTGCCTGGTTCGGCGACGTTCGCGGTGAGCTATCCCGAGCTCGGAAGCTATACGGCTACGGTGAACTGGCAAAATGGCACGTTTTCGATCGGGAGCGCCGGCGGTTGCTCGAACAGCGTACAAGATGGTGATGAAACGGACGTCGATTGCGGTGGGTCATGCCCCGGCTGTGAGGTTGGGCAGACGTGCTCGGTCCACCAGGACTGCCTGAGCAACTTTTGTGCGGATGGGGTCTGTGCTGCTACCGAAGATGCGGATGGCGATGGCCTGCTAGACGAAGTGGAGACAAACACCGGCGTGTTCAACGGTGTCAACGATACGGGCACCGATCCGCTCAACCCCGATACCGATGGTGACGGTATCGACGATGGGGACGAGGTGCTCGGAACTTCGGAGGGCTTGGATCTTCCTGCCATGGGGGTCAGCCCACTGCGCAAGAACATATTGCTCGAATACGACTGGTTCGACGATGCGAACGAGTGCGGCGCCCACAGCCACCGCCCGACCGTGGGCACCATTACCCGCGTGAGTGACGCCTTCGCGAACGCACCGGTGTCCAATCCCGATGGTTCTACGGGTATTACGCTGATCAACGACTACGGTCAGGGCGGCGTCTTCACCGGTGGCAATTTCATCAGTGACGCGGATGGAGTCTTGGACAGCGGTTTCGGCCCTGACTACCAGGCCTACAAGGCGGCCAACTTCGCCACGAACCGCATGGGCTACTTCCACTACGTGCTCATGCCACATCGCTACGACACCAACAGCGGTAGCTCGGGTCTGGCGGAAATCGTGGGCGATGACATGATCGTGTCGCTGTACTGTGCCAACAGTGACATCAACGTCGCCAACACCATCATGCACGAGCTCGGCCACAACTTGGGTCTGCACCACGGTGGGTTCGAAGGTCTCAACTACAAGCCGAACTACAACTCCGTGATGAACTATCGCTTTCAGTTCCCAGGAGTGGACAACAGCTGCGATGCGCTGGGCGACAACGTGCTCGACTACTCGAGCGGTGAGTACATCACCTTGGACGAAAGCAGCCTGCTCGAGCCGGCTGGCGTTTGTGGCAGTGTGGCCATCGACTGGAACACCAACGGTGTGATCGAGAGTGGGCCGATCAGTCAGGACATCAACAACTTCGATGGATTCTTGTCGGTACTGCAAGATTTCGATGACTGGGCCAACCTGGTCTACGATTTCTCGCCTGCTATTGGTGCATTCGCCGCGCCGCAAGTCGTCGTGTGTGACAATCCTGCCCCAATGAACCCTTGAGCGACCGCTGAATAGCTGGCTGGGCGCTCCGCACGCTTCGGTGCGCGCGGCTCTGCTCAATTCTGCGCGGGTTTGTTCTGGTCA
>CBFGRJ010000375.1:0-7215 GCA_965651135.1 uncultured Myxococcales bacterium | reverse complement strand
GGGTAACCGTTACGACGGGGGCCCGCGCACTGTCGACATCCACGTTCGTCGCCTGCGCGCCAAGCTGGGCGATGCACTCCCGCTCGAAACACTCCGCGGTTCGGGCTACAAGCTGCGGGCGCCCGATGCCGAAATCAAAGGTGACAGCGCGGCTTTCGAGAGCGACGACAGCGAAGAGTAACGCCGGCGTTCAGCTACCGGCGCCCAAAACGCTGCGCACTGTGGCGGCGTCGTCGAACGGCTCGATCACACCCTTGGCGGCTTGCCCCGCCTCGTGTCCCTTGCCGCAGATCACGACTACGTCGTGGGGTTGCGCGGAATCGATGGCTTGCCGAATGGCCTGGCGGCGGTCGAGGACGATGCGCGCGTGCGCTCGGCCACCCCGGCGACATCCCGCGTGGAGCGCCTGGGCGATCGCGCGCGGATCTTCGTCGCGCGGATTGTCGTTGGTGATGATCGCGTAGTCGGCGAGCTTCCCCACGGCTTCTCCCATGGGTTTGCGTTTGAGGTGATCGCGGTTGCCCCCGGCGCCGAACACGGCGATGACTCGGCCGTGCCCTGCCGCCTTGGCGAGCTCACGCGCCGTGGTCAGCGTTCGGGATAGCGCATCGGGGGTGTGGGCGTAGTCGATGGCCACGAGCGGAGTGCGCGCGATCACCTCGAAGCGACCGGGCACGCGCCCGAGATCGCTCGAGCCTTGCCGAACCGCGCTTGCAGGGAGCCCCAAGGCCAGCGCAGCCAGCGCGGCCGCCAGCGCGTTTTCGACGAACACCTGCCCTATCAGGGCGATGTCGAGTGTGCCCCCGAGTTGCTCGGCAAGCGCCGACGGTGCCAGGCGCGCGTGCGTTCCGTCGGGCCGCACCTCGAGCTCCTGCACGGCGAGATCCGTAGGAAAGAGCGCAGCCCCCCGCGCAGGTACCGCATAGAAGCGGCGCTGAACGTCTACAGGAATCACCTGATCGAGCAGGCGTGAGCTCGGATCCGCGGCGTTGAGCACGGCGGTGCGTCCCGGTCCCAGGTGCACGAATAGCTGAGCTTTACTGGCGAGGTAGTGTTCGAAACTGCCGTGCGCGTCCAGGTGGTCGCGCGACAGATTGGTGAATATGCCAAGGTCGAAGCGCCAGCGTTTCGACCAGCCACGAGCCAGCGCTTCGCTGGTCACCTCGACCGCAAGGTGTCGTACGCCTTCGGCATGGGCTGCGCGCGCACGCTCCACGAAAGGCTTTTGCTCGGTCGACTCAGGGGCGTCGGGCCGAGTCCCGCCTCCCAAGGTCGTTTCGAAACACGTGGGCAAGCCGGCAGCACGCAGCATGCTCACGAGCAGGAGCGTGGTCGACGTCTTCCCGTTGGTTCCGGTGACGCCGACCGTGACCATGTCCTCGGCGAACGGCGCATACGCGGCCACTGGGCGCGGCAACGCTGCGAGCTCGTTCGCCGAGTCAGGCACGGACGCCGCCGCCTAGTCGGCCCACACTTCGGTGCAGGTCAAGAATGCGGCATCACAACTGGCCTCGTTTTCCTCCTGCTCGGTCTGCATGCAGGCCACGACCAGCCCGTAGTAGGTCGTTTCGAGCAAGACGCCGGCGCCGTAGATGTCGAGCCGATTCGTGCATTCGGTGTTGTCGATGGCGCTGCAGGGCTCTCGAAGCGCCTGGCACGCGTCATCCACATCGAGATACTCGTCGGGTAAGTCCGAGCACGAGCGATAGACATAGCCGCAAGCCGAGCTCGGCATATCCGACGACGCCACGCAGGGCACGATGTCATCGGTAACGCGGCTGTCGTCGAGCACGCTCAGTTCGCCAACGCACTTGGCCTCGTCGATTTCTGCGCAGGCATCACTGAGGGTGGTGCAGGCCGTTTCGGCGGCAGTGGAGGCGCAGGTGCGCGACTGCATTTCGGCCAAGCACTGATCCACGGCGGCGCGGTGCTCGGCGCCGCAATAGCCCTCGGTTCCTGCCGTGATCTGTGCGAGACAGTCGGTGAGCAGCTCGACCGAGGCTGTTCGGTTCTCTGCATGGTACCAGCAGGCGCTCACGCCTGCGGGCGCCAGCGAAAGCCCTTCACCGCTCGGGTTCGGGCAGTCCTCTTCGTAATAGGGGAGCGTGCTGCAGTCGAAGCCGTAGCCTTCTTCTGCCGGGTCACTCTCGAGGCACGCGTCGCCCATGGCGCCCGCGGCGCCCGCATCACCACCGGCGCCCTCCCCGCTCGAGCCCGCAGCTCCCCCGGCGTCGGACCCGCCGGTGCTGCTCACGGAGCCGCCCGTGCCGGAGCCGCCGGTACCGGAACCGCCCGTGCCCGAGCCGCCCGTCCCGGTGCTGCTGGAACCGGATGAGCCTCCCGTACCACCGCTAGAGGTGGTGGGCCCTGCCCCGTTCGTGCCGCCGTCGTCGTCCGAGGAGCAGGCTAGGGCTAGCCCGGAGCCCACAGCCAGCGTTGCCGTCAATGCCAGAAACTTGTCGAGAGAAATATGCATGAGTCGTCCCCACGCCCCTGGTTCGCACCAATGGGTCGGTAAAGTGTTGCGGCGGCTGTCGCGGTTACCCTCGAAATCCGCCAAGCTCGGGACGCTATCTCGACGGCAGAGCCTTTGCAATGGTCAAATGTGTCACCGCCGTCCAGTGTTCACTTTGATTTGTCGAGTGTTAACCTCAGTGCGCCTCCACCCAGTGCGCCTGCCCAAGTGCGAGAGCTGCATGGTGAGCCGAGCAGGTTGCTCGCAGGGTTGGCTGGCCGCGCTGGAAACGCTCGGCGGTTCGGGTTACAAGCGCCGGGCACCCAATGCCGAAATCCAAGGCGAATCCGAAGCGTAATGAGCAACGCTGCGAGGCGGTGGTGGTCTCGATCGGGTGCCCCAGCGGTATCGGGCCCGAAGTGAGCGTGGCCGCCGCTGCCAAGTTTCGCTTGGCACCCGTGGTGTTGGTCGGCGACAGGGCGACCATCGAGGCGGCGGCCGCCTTGCGCCGGATCGAGCCGAGGCGTTTGCTCTCCTACGCCGCCGATAAGCCGCTGGTGCGCAATCGGCTGTATGTCTTGCAAGCGGGGCCCAAACTCGAGGCGCGCGATCGCAAACCTGGCCGACCCAGTCGCTTGGGTGGACAGGCGCAGCTCGAGTATATCGATCGCGCCTATGACTTGGTGAAGGCCACGCCGAACACCGCGTTGGTGACCGGGCCTGTCAGCAAGCTTGCGATCGCCAGCTGTGGTTTGCCCAAAGCTCGCAGGTTTCGCGGGCATACCGAGTGGTTGCAGGCGCGCGATCGCGCAGCCACCAGCGTGATGTGCTTCGCCTCCGAAAAGCTGACCTCGAGCCTGGC
The DNA here is from genome assembly GCA_965651135.1 of uncultured Myxococcales bacterium. Lineage (GTDB taxonomy): Bacteria > Myxococcota_A > Polyangia > Polyangiales > Polyangiaceae > JAICQQ01. The sequence goes on along the minus strand of CBFGRJ010000375.1, from coordinate 3,898 downwards.
GACCACACATGTGCCGCTCGGCAAGGTCTGCCGCGAGCTTTCGCCGGAGCGTGTTGCGGATGCCACCGTGTTTCTGGCGAGGTTGTTGGAACCCTTGTTGGAGCACGTGCCGCGCCTGGTGGTGTGCTCGGTCAATCCGCATGCCGGCGAGGGTGAGCTCTTGGGCCGCGAAGAAAGCCAGGCCATCGTCCCCGGTATCGAACGGGCGAGGCGCGCGCTGGGGCGCTCGGCGCAGGTGACGGGCCCCTTGGGTGCAGAAACAGCCTTTCGAAAGGCGCTAGCTCGCCACTACGACGGCGTGGTGGCCATGTACCACGACCAAGCCACCATCCCCATGAAGCTAGTGGCGTTCGGTGATGCCGTCAATGTCACGATGGGGCTGAGCATCGTCAGGACCAGTGTCGATCACGGCACGGGTTACGACATCGCCTGGCGCGGGATCGCCGACGAGTCCGGTATGTTGTCGGCGCTGCGCCTGGGAGCAAAGCTAGCGCGAGTGCGATGACCGCGACGCTGATCGTCCAACGCTCCTGGTGTACGGCTGCGCAAGAGACCTTCGTGATGCTGCACCCCGCTGTGCGTTCGGCGCTGCCCAAGCTGTCGGCCGCCCAGGTATTCGAAGCGCTCACGGCGCGATTGATGCTGGAGCTAGCCAAACACTGCGCCCAAAAAGCAGGCTTGCCGTCGAGCGCTCTCGAAACCTCAGAGCTCAGTCGATTGGCCGAACCCGCCGCGCTCTCTCCGCTCGAAGAGCTCGCCTATTTTCGCAGCTACCGCGCGCGCTTGGCCAGTGATGGAGCCGCCCACCTAGGCCCCCACGAGGTGGGCGCTGTCTACGAGTCGCTGCTCGGCCTTCCGCTCAAGCTTCGCCTCGGAGATGCCGCTAGTATGAAGGCGAAGAAGCGCTTCGGCAGCTATTACACGCCAACGCCTCTGACCGCCCAGGTGGTGGTCGCCGCACTCGAGCCAGCGTTGGGCGTCAAGGCCAAGGCGCTTTCCGAGCTTCGGGTTTTGGATCCGGCAGTGGGGGCCGGCGCGTTTTTGATCCAGGCCTGCCTGCAGCTTTCCGAGCGGCTCATGGCGCAGAGGTCCGAGCTCGACCCGCGCCAGGCCCGGGCGCTGGTGGCGAAGCAATGCTTGTACGGCGTGGATCTGAACCCGCTGAGCGTCGCCGTGACCGAGGTGTGTTTGTGGCTGTGCGTTGGAGATCCAGCGTGCACGCCCCGCGACTTCGGCAGCCACCTCAAATGCGGAGATGCTCTCTGCGGTATGGGCTACGAGCGCGACGAACGAGCGAACGCCATCGATGGGCGCCTGAAGCAGCTGGCCGAGTTGGAGCCCGGGTTGAACCGGCTCGATTGGCGCGCGGCGTTTCCGGATGTCGAGGCCTTCGATGTGGTGCTGGGCAACCCGCCTTGGGTTGCCTATGCGGGGCGCTCCACGGTGCCGCTCTCGCGAGCCATGCGCGAGTACTTTGCCACGACCTATTCGGCGTGGAAGGGCTTTCCCACGCTACACGGACTGTTCGTGGAGCGCGCGGCGAGCTTGGCGCCGCATGGTACCGTAGCCCTGCTGCTCCCCAGCCCGGTCGCCGATCTGGACGGGTACAAGGCCGTGCGCGCGGTATTGACTCGGACGCATCGAGTTCGGACGCCGATGACCGAGTTTGGCCAGGATGCGTTCGAAGGGGTCACGCAGCCGTGTTTTGCCTTGGTCGCTGTAAGCAAAGAGGAGCCCGACACCACGGCTCTCGGTTCCACCGAGCGCTGGCCGCTGAGCGAACGCCAGCGCGTCGCCGGTGCCGCGACTAGGCTCGAGGTGCCCAAGGTGCTCGAGCTATTGCAGCAAGCCCCGCCGCTCCCCCGTTCCCATTTCGGCGAAATGGGTTTTCAAACGTCGCGCATCGCCAGCGAAACCCTGTTGCTGCGCGCCGACGCTCCCGATGCGGACCACGCCGTGCCGCTGCTCGAGGGGCGCAACGTGTTCGAATTCCGCCAGACGCCGCCCAAGCTCTTTTTGCGGGCCGATCCGGAGCTGTTGCGGCGTGCCAAATGCAGATTACGGACGCAGCAGGATTACGGCAGGGTATCGTTCGTCGTACGGCAGACCGCTCCGGTGCCGGTAGCGGCGCTGCACAAGGGGCTGGCCTTCCGTAACTCTCTCCTCGGAGGCTTCGACAGTGACGAGATCAGTGCGGCTTTGCTGGTGGCGCTGTTGAACTCGTCGCTCTACCGCGCGCTTCATCTCGCCGGTCAGCGCGACGCGCGCCAGGCCGCCTTCCCCCAAGTGAAGATCGCGCACTTGCGATCATTGCCCTGCCCGCCCAAGCGGCGCGACCTGTGGCGGGCACTAGAGCGGCTCACCGAAACGCTGACTGCCGAGGGGGTCTCCGACGAGCGACGTCACGAGCTCGATGAGCTCACGTTCGAGCTCTTTGCGGTGCCTCCCGACCATCGCGCGGAGGTACTTGGTTTCTTGGGTCGACGCAGTCCACGTTACGCTCCTAAGCACCTGCCGCCGGAACGGCCGGCGAAGTCGTCACTCGAACCGGTGCGCCAGCTGCTCGCCATGGAGTCATTGTCATGAAGGTACGAGTTTTTCAGCATGTGCCGTTCGAAGGCTTGGGTGCCATGCAGGGCTGGCTCGCCGAGCGCGGTGCGACCATCCAGTACACCCGGTTCTTCGACAATGAACCGCTGCCCGATGGGGATCACGACCTTTTGATCGTGATGGGCGGACCCATGAGCGTGAACGACGAAGGCGCGTACCCCTGGCTCGCGGACGAAAAGCGCTACCTCGCTCGTGCCATTCAGCAGGGCTTGCCGGTGTTGGGGGTGTGCCTGGGGGCGCAGCTGATCGCCAGCGCGCTCGGGGCTCGCGTCTACAAGAACGCCGAACCCGAGATCGGCTGGTTCAATGTGCAAGGCGTGGGCGCCAACCCGATGTTTCAGCAAGGCACGAGCTATCGCGTGTTCCAGTGGCATGGCGAAACCTTCGACCTGCCCAGTGGGGCCGAGTGGATCGCGACCAGTGAGGTGTGTCGAAACCAGGCCTTCGCCTACGGACGCGCAGTGGCCCTGCAGTTTCACCTCGAGGCGACGCCCGAGAGCGCCAAGGCCCTGGTCGAACACTGTCGCGCGGAGCTCGTCGCGAAACCCTACGTGCAGAGCGAAGCGGAGCTATTGGCAGTGCCGGCGTCGGAATACGCCGCGCTGCACGAGACGATGCGGCGTGTCCTGGCTCACATGGTGACATGATGTCTTGGGTTCGTCCGGCCTTGGTTCTGGTGCTCGCCATGCTCACGCCCGCGGGGTTCGCCTGCATGCCGTACACCCCCAGCACGGCCCACTATCCCGCCGATTGGAACCACGGTCAGATCGAGTGGCGGCCCTACGCCCTGGGTATGCGAGACGCCGCGAAAACCGGCAAACCGATCGTGCTGGTGTTCTACACGGACTGGTGCCCGCATTGCCACAACTACAGCCGCGTGTTTCACGATCCGCGTCTGGTGGAAGCGAGTCGACATTTCGTGATGATTCGCGTAGAGCGCGATGCGAATCTCGACATCAGCCGACAATACGACTTCGACGGTGACTACATTCCCCGTACGCTGCTGCTCAGCTCCGAAGGAAAAGTGCTGCGCGATCTGAATGCCGGGCGCAGCGAGTACCGGCACTACTTGGACGAATACGAGCCGGATCAACTGCTCGAGTTGATGGAAAGAGCGCTCGAGCGAGTCAGGGGGTCGTGAGCACGGGCGTCGCGCTAGCCAAGGCGTTGCTTGAGCTCGCGGAGCTCCGGCCACAGCGTACGCAACGGCGCGTAGCTCCAACGAACGCCCTGTGTGGATGCGAAAACGCCCGGCCCCCAGGGTCCGAACCTCACCGGTAGCAGCAGG
>CBFGRJ010000374.1:0-7231 GCA_965651135.1 uncultured Myxococcales bacterium | reverse complement strand
CGCTTCGCCTGGCAAGACGAGCTCAAGGCGCAAGAGGGCGAACATTGGTTGCCCATGGTGTTCTGCCGCGAGTGTGGGTTCGACGGGTTGGCGGCCATCCAGCGTGAGGGGGAAGCTTGCTTGCACGACACCCCTGGCGAGATTGGCGATGCCTTCCTGAACCGCGGCAATCGCGGGCGCGTGATCGAGCGGATCGAGCACGACGCCGAGCCAAGGCTCACCGAAAGCGGGCAAGCGGAGCTCGGGCGAGAGTATTTGTGCCCGCATTGCCTCGGGCTCGGCAACCAACCCCAATGCCAGAAGTGTGTCGAGGTCGATCGCGCGCTGCCCATTCGACTCCATCCCGAGCTGAACGAGCAGGGGCGACCCCAGCCGCTCGACCGTTGCCCCTCGTGTCAGGCCGACAGCGGCATCGGGTTTCTCGCGTCGCGTGCGGCCACGCTGTCGAGCGTTGCCGTTTCGGAGTTGTTCGTCGGTCGCTACAACGACGACCCGAAGCTTTTGGCCTTCACGGATTCGGTTCAGGATGCCTCCCATCGAGCTGGTTTCTTTGCCGCACGCACCTTCCGTTTCACGATGCGAACGGCAATTCAGGCGGTCATCGAGCAGCATCGAGAGCCCATTGCGTTGAACCAGTTCGCCGACCGCCTGCTGGAGCATTGGACGAGTGCCAAAGGCGAAGCGGAGGCGGCGGCCCTGCTGCTGCCGCCCGATCTCGCCGAAGACGGCGCCTACCTGGGTTACTTCGGCATCGACGAGTATGGCATTCAACGGCCAGGGCATCAGCCATCGGCTCGCCAAAGGCGCGAGCTCCTCGCGCTGCTCCACGAGCGCCTGGGCTGGGAGGTCACCCGCGAGTTCGGCCTGGCGGTGCCCTTCGGGCGGAGCCTGGATGCAACGGGTTGTTCCACCTTGGCGTTTCCCGAAGCCTCGCTCGCAAGTACCGCGCACGAGCTCATGGAACATTTGCGCGAACACCACCGCGCCTCATTTCGACAGGAACCCGAGCTCGGGCGCGTCCTGCACTTCGTCGAGGGCATGTTGCAGCGGCTGCGACTCAAGGGTGGAATCGTTCACCCTTTGCTCGAGCGCTTCGCCCGGCACGGTGCCCGCTACTTCTTGTACAAGCGAGTGAACCCGCGGCTGTCGCGCTTTGGGCCGAACTCGGACATCCCGCTGTTCTGGTGCCAGGCCGAGTCCGATCCCAAAGTGAGCTATCAAGCGCTGCATTCTTCGGTGCGAGCGCGGACCTGGTATCGAGTTTGGGCCGCGCGCGCTCTCGGTCTGCGACAAGAGAATGACGCCAGCATCAATGCGCTGCTCGATCGCACAGTGCGCACTCTTCGCGACCATGGTTTGATCCAGTGCATTCAGGGTGCAAAAGAGCGCACGATTGCTGGTATAGCGCCGGAGAGCGCTCTGGTCACGGGTACGGTGGTGCGGGTGCGCTGTTCGTCCTGCGGTCACAAGCTAACGCTCGCCCAGCCCAGTGCGGAGCGTTTCGCCGGCCAAAGCTGCTTGCGATTCTCGTGTGCCACGGGCAGCTATGCGACCGATACGACGACGGAGGCGTCCGAGCGCTACTATCAGGAGCTGTATCGGAGTGGACGGGTGGAGCGCATTTTCACGGGCGAGCATACCGGCCTTTTGGAGCGTTCGGTGCGTGAAGCTCTGGAGCGCTCGTTCAAGAGGCGAGACCGACCGGATGCCCCGAACTTGCTGACGTGCACGCCCACCCTCGAGATGGGCATCGACATTGGTGACCTTTCCGCGGTGATGCTGTGCTCCGTACCGCCCTTGCCGTCCAAGTATGTTCAACGAGTGGGGCGCGCGGGACGCAAGACGGGCAATGCCGCGGTGCTCACCATCGCCAATCGGCGCCCGCACGACCGGTACTTCTACGAGGATCCCTACGAAATGCTGCGCGGTGAGATCGCGCCTCCAGGGTGCTTTCTAGACGCACCCGAAATGCTGAAGCGACAGCTGTTGGCGCACGCCATGGACTGTTGGGCACGCGAGCGTGAGCGTACCCGTGGGGCCACCATTCCCAGGCAAATGAGCTTTCTGCGCGTGAACGCAGACGACACCTTTCCCGGGCAGTTCTGGCAGTTTTATCAAAAGCACAAGGGGCGGCTTACCGAGGAATTTCTGAAGTTGTTTGCCGGAGAAGTGAGCCCTGAACATCGCGAGCTGCTGCGGGGGTGGGCTGCCGGCGAGGGGCTTGCGGGACCCATGCGCGAGGCGTTCGTCGCCGTAAAGAACGAGATCAAGGCGTATCGCGATCAGGTGAAGAAGCTTCAAGACCGCATTCAAGAGCTGGAGGCCGAGCCGCGCACGGCCACCGTCTCCATCGATCCAGAAACGGGCGAGCAACGTGTCGACTCGGAGGCTGAGCTGAGCGAGCTCAGAGACGCGGAGCAGGCGTACATTCGTTTGCGCGTTCAGCTCAGTCACAAGTATCCCCTGAACGTGCTGGCCGATGCGGGTCTCATCCCGAACTACGCGTTTCCGGAACCGGGGGTCACGCTTTCCGCGCTGCTGCGAGGCCCGATTGATCCGGACGAGCGCAAGGCCCCGGGCCAGCGGGTGGAGTACATGCGAGCGGCCAGCCAGGCCATTCGCGAGTTCGCTCCCTTCAACACCTTCTACGCCGAGGGACACAAGATCCGGGTGTCGCAAGTCGACCTCGGCAAACGAGCGTCAGCGCTCGAACCATGGCGGATCTGTGCCAACTGCCACCACATGCAGCGGGTGCAGCCGGAGGCGCCCGTGGCGGAGCGCTGCCCGCAATGCGGAGATGCCCATTGGCCCGATGTCGGTCAATGCCGAACCCTGGTGCGCTTTCGCCGAGCGCTATCGCTGATGAATCGCGTGGAAGCCTCGACCGCTGAGGACGCGGAAGACCGCGATCGCGAGAGCTACCGGCTGATCGGGCTCATCGATGTGGGTCCGGAGAACTGGTCCGGCGCCCGCCTGGTGCAGAGCTCGGAAACAGTGTTCGGCTACGAGCTCTTGCGGAACCAGACCTTGCGCGAGTTGAACCTGGGGCGCCAAGGCGACGTCTCCAAGCCCGTCAGGATGGCGGGGCAAGAGGTGGCACAGCGTGGCTTTCTGGTGTGCCGCCACTGCGGGCAGGTGTCACCGACCGAAGCGACCGCCAGCCACGCCCCCACCTGTTCCGTGCGGCGCAGAAGCGTCAAACCCGAGTTCGAACGTATTCTGCTTTACCGGGAGTTCCGATCCGAAGCGATTCGCCTACTGCTCCCCGTATCGCAACTGGACGATGCGAAGCTCGTGCACAGTCTGAAGGCGGCTTTGTTTCTGGGGTTCCGCCGCAAGTTTCTCGGTCAGCCCGATCACCTTGCCATCACCATCGCCAACGAGCCGCGTGGCCACGACTTGAGGCGCTTTTTGGTCATTTACGACACCGTACCGGGAGGCACGGGTTACTTGGCCGAGCTCTGGAAGAGCCATGGTGTGTTGGAAGTGATGCGCCTGGCCGTGGAGGCGATGCAGTCTTGCCGCTGTACGCAAGATGCGACCAAAGACGGCTGCTACCGCTGCGTGTACGCCTATCAACAGTCGCACGAGATTCCGTTGATCTCTCGTTCGCGAGCCGTGGCTGCGATCGAGTCGATCCTGGCAGTGGCCGGTGCACTGAAAGACGAACGAACGCTTTCGGATGCGGACATCGGCGATCTCACTGAAAGCGAGCTCGAGCGCAAGTTTCTGGCAGCGCTCGAGGAGTGCGCTCAGCGCCCCGACTGGCTGTGGCAAGCCGTGCAATACGGCGGCAAGCCTTGTCACGTGCTGCGCACTCCGAACAGCGAATGGCTCGTCGAGCCTCAGGTAGATCTGGGTTCTGAAAGTGGGATCACCCCGCCGAGTCGTCCGGACTTCGTCTTGCGTTGCCTGAGCAACGCCAGCGAGCTCCCCATCGCGGTCTTTTGCGACGGCCTTCGCTATCACGTGATGCCCGATCGGCAACACAGTCGTTTGGGCGACGACATCGTCAAACGAAACGCCATTCTTGCCAGCGGCAACTTTCGCGTGTGGTCCCTGACCTGGAAGGACCTGATGAGCGAAGACAAAGGGCTGACGACAGTGCTGACGCGCGTGCAACGGGCGCTCTACCAAAAATACTTCAGCCGAGACTGGGATGTACGCTGGAAGCGTCACGACGAGCTCAGAAGCCGAACCAGCTGGCAGCTGCTTTGCGAGTATTTGGAAGATCCTGACGAAGCCACCTGGCGCGAAGCCGCCGTCGGCTTTGCGGCGAGCATGCTCGCGTTCAATCCACCGTGGTCCACGGAGTCGATCGAAGCTTTGCGTCACGCACTGCGTGGTCGAACCGAGCGAGCGCGCGGTTCATTGCGCGTGGCCGACGTGCAACGAGACCCGCCCAAGCGCTGGGCGGGCCTCGACGAGCGCAAGCACGTGGCGCTTCTGGCCCAAATTCCGTCGGCCGCACTACAGCAAGGCAAACTGGATGAAGTGGACCTGACGCTGCGGCTCTATGACGATCACGCCTCGCGCCGGGACGAGGCCTTCGAGGAGGATTGGCGAGCGTTTCTGCATGCGTGGAACCTGCTGCAGTTCCACCCCCGAGGCGTGGAAGCCGTCAGCGGCGAGTCACTCGTGCAAGCCGGTGCCATCGATGTCGACGACGTGCCCCGCGCGATTCCCCGACGCCCCACGACCGAGCCCCCTGCCCCACCCAAGGACGAGTACGAAGCCCTGGCGCGCGACTACTCTACGGACCCCAACATCGTGGCTTTGGCGACTCTCTTGCGCGAGCGCAACCTGCCAGTTCCCGAAGAACCTTCGGAAGACATTCTACCGCTCGATCTCGATGCCCTGTTGGTATGGCCCGATCACCGGGTGGTGCTCGTTCAGGAACCCACCGAACATGACCTGAACGCTTGGAAAGCCAGAGGCTTTGTCCCCGTGGACTACAGCGCACCAGCTGACAGTATTCTAGCCGCTTTGCTGTCCAAGCCGTAGCGTCACCTCCAGCCCAATGAGCCCGTCATGACCCAAGTTGCTCTTTCCTCTGACTTCCTTCGCGCCTTTGCGCAGATCCCGCGTAAAAAGCAAAAGACGGTGCGTGAAGCACTCGAGAAGTTCAAGCGCGACCCTACTAGCGCAGCTCAGAATTACGAGAAGATCCATGACGTGAGCGACGAGAAGATCCGGACGGTACGCTGTGGAATCGACCATCGCGCCGTCGTCATCCATCCGCCTCAGGGGGACGTGCATTTGTTCGTATGGGTGGATCACCACGATGAAGCGATGGCTTGGGCGAAAAGGAAGCGCTTCGAGGTCAACAAGCATACGGGCACCCTGCAGGTCTACGAAGTCCGCGAAGCTGGCGATGTCGCGAGTGATGGACAGACGAACCCACCCGTGGCGGCAGCCATCGAAGCCGTCGAAAGTGAGCAAATCCCGGCCGGGCGTCTCCTCTCTGGGCATGACAACACGACTCTGTTGCTGTTCGGTGTCCCAGAACCGCTGATTCCTGCCGTGCGAGCCCTGCGCGAGGATGAAGATCTCGATGCCTTGGCACCCTACCTGCCTCAAGAAGCTTCAGACGCGCTTTATTTGCTGGCATCAGGCTTCAGCGCCGACGCTACCATTGACGAGCTCGACCGCAAGCAGCCAACTCCCGTTGCTATCGAACGGCCCGAGTTCGATCCCGACGACTTCAGTGCGGCCCTCCAGCGCCCGGAGACTCAGCGCCAGTTCAAGGTGGTCACCGATGATCACGAACTGGCGGACATTCTCAACAAGCCGCTCGCTCAGTGGCGGGTCTTCCTGCATCCGACCCAACGCAAGATCGCCGAAATGAACAGCCGAGGTCCCGCCAGAGTGTTGGGCGGCGCAGGCACGGGCAAAACCGTCGTCGCCATGCATCGCGCGAAACACTTGGCGCAGAGATGTCCCGCCGACAAGAAGGTGCTGTTCACTACCTTTACGCGCAACCTCGCCGCAGACATCCAAAGTCAGCTCACGACGCTGTGCCAGGACGAGCTCGACAAGATCGAAGTCACCAACCTGCACGCCTGGGCTTCGGGCATACTGCAGACGCGCGGAGTCAAGGTCAGGACTCCTCGTGAAAGCGATTGGGAGCTGGCCTGGGAGGACGCGATCGGCCTGGATGCGGACGAACGCTTCCCTCGCACCTTCTACAAAGACGAATGGACGGAGGTGGTACAACCCCAGGGCATCCTAGACGAAGCCTCCTACCTTCGCGCGCGACGCGCAGGCCGCGGAACACGCCTGAGCCGCAACGATCGCAAGCAGGTGTGGCGAGTTCTGGATGGGGTTCGGCGCTATCTGCAGAAACATGGCCTGATGGACCATGCGGATGTGATCCGCGAGGCGCGCCTGTTGATTGAAGCCAAAAAGGTGCCGCTGCGCTACGCGTCGGTCGTGGCGGACGAGGTCCAAGACTTTTCAGAAGCCGATCTCCGCCTCTTGCGTGCCATGGTTCCGGAGGGGCCCAATGACCTGTTTCTAGTGGGTGACGCGCACCAACGCATTTATGGTCACAAGGCGAGCCTCTCGCGTTGCGGCATCAACGTCCGTGGCCAAAGGTCCAAACGACTGCGGCTGAACTACCGAACGACGCAGAAGATCCGCAATTGGAGCGTCGCGGTCCTGCGAGGCATGACAGTCGACGATCTCGATGAAGACAAGGACGACGCGCTCAAAGGCTACCATTCGCTTAGACTGGGCACGGCTCCCGAGGCGCTCCACCACGACACGGAGAAACAAGAAGCCCAGTTCATCCTAGCGCAGCTCAAACGGTGGCTCGAAGAGCAAGGCCGCCTGCCCAACGACATCTGCTTGGTCGCCAGAACCAACCCTTTGCTCGACGCTCGCTACGCCCCCCTTCTACAAAATGCCGGCTATACCGTGCAACGCATCGAAACCGACGAAGCCTCGCTCGGCGACGGCATCCGGCTCGCGACGATGCATCGGGTGAAGGGCCTGGAGTTCCCCTGCGTGCTCATCGCAGGGGTACAGGAAGGCAGCGTGCCCCTCGAGCTCAGGCGCTACTCCGACGAGGTGGCGCGCCAAAATCACTACGACTCGGAAAAACGCCTGCTTTTCGTCGCCGCGACCCGCGCGCGCGATGAGCTCGTGGTCACGGGATACGGCACACCGAGCCCAATCCTTTCGTCGAAGAGAAATGCATGAGCATCCCATGTTTCAGCCGATGCAGGTC
>CBFGRJ010000373.1:0-7262 GCA_965651135.1 uncultured Myxococcales bacterium | reverse complement strand
CTTCAGACGCCGAACATCTCGATCACGCCGCCGTTGTGGGCGAGCGGCGCGTCGAGCGCGTAGTGGACGAGCGTTTGCGCGACCGCATCGCAGGCGATGCGCGGTTCGAAGCCGCTGCCTCGGAGCATGCGCGTGTCGACCGAACCGGGCAGGACGGCTACTGCCATCAGGCCGCTATCGGTGAGCTCTTCGGCGAGGCTTTTGACCCAGCCCACCAGGCCCCACTTGGAGGCACAATAGGCGGCAGCGCGGGCCGTGCCCAGCGTCGACGAGATGCTTCCCACGAAGACGAAGCGGCCGCGTCGGCGGGCCTGCATGGGGGGCAAGAGCTCACGCGTCAGCAAGAAGGGGGCTTTGAGATTCACGCCGAGCTGCTCGTCGAAGGAGCGTTCACTGGTTTCGACGACGAGCGAGCGTTCGATGACGCCAGCGATATGAATCACCGAATCGGGAACGCCGGCGCCTCTGAGCAGTGCCTGCGCCGCGCTCACGCACTGGGCCGGGTTCCGTAGGTCTGCCGTATAGCGGCTGAAGGCGACACCGGCTTCGGCCAACTGCTGCTCGGTTTCTGCTTGCGCTGCTGATTCTCGCCCGATCAACGCGAGCCGAGCTCCTCGGCGACCGAGCGCCAGCGCGGTGGCACGCCCGATACCACGACTGGTGCCCGTCAACGCGACCAAGGTCACGCCGGTTCGTGCTCCCCACCCAAAGCCAGTGACAACTCGGCGAGCCCACTGGGTGTAGCGAAAGCGCCGGCCCTGGCCGTGGTAATCGCCGACGCATGGTGCTGCTCGGCCCCGCGCGCGCTCAGGCAGCTGTGCCTGAGGCTGATGCGACAAAACGCGCCGGCGGCGCCGTGCTCCACGAGCGTGTTCACGACCTCGGTGCCGATTTTTTCCTGTAGCGTGAGCCGCTTGGCGTAGGCCTCGACGAGGTGTGCGACGGTTCCGAGACCCAAAAGGCGTGCTCCCGGCGCATAGGCTACGGTCGCGCTGCCCACCGCCGGCATCAAGTGGTGCGGGCAAATCGTCGAGATGGCGATATCCCGCACGATGACTACGCCGCGGTGCTCGCGGGCGGGTTCCGAGCCAGCCGCCAAAAGCCGAGGGATATCCACCGCGTATCCAGACAAGAGCTCGTCCTGGAAGGCGTCGACCACGCGCTTCGGGGTGCCGGCGAGCTCCGGTGAATCCGGATCGTGCCCCAAGGCCCGTAGGAAATCACGGATTGCGCGCTCTGCGTCGGAGCGCCCGGACGCCGAGGGTCGTGTCGGCATCACTCCGACCGATCGAGCTTCCACAGCACGCCGACGGCGCTAGGCACCGCTTCTTCTTCACCGTTCAAGCGGTCGCATTCCGTGCAGCGTTTGGGAAAGAGCGGGCTGTCGATGCAGTCGCTGCAGCGCTGGAGGTACTCGCAAGCGCTGGTCAGGCTGACTTTGACCCGTTCCAGCACGGCGAGCCGTTCGCGGATGGTGGCGAGCTGCTCGCCCAGCCGTTCCAGCAGACGGCGCGCTGCCTCGGAGCCATTGGGCGCGGTGTCTTTCAGATCGAGAAGCTCTTTGATGCTTTCGAGAGAGAACCCTGCGGCGCGCAGGTCGGTGACCAAATTCAGCTTTTTCAACTCCCAGGGCGCAAAGAGCCGGTGACCCCCTTCGGTCCGGTGCTCTGGGATCAAAATGCCAGCCTCTTCGTAGAAGCGGACGGTTCTGAGTGTGCTGCCGGACAAGCGAGCCATGTCCCCGGTGGTGAGCAGCCCGTCGCGACGCCTACACGGCGACTCGCAGGGATTTTCCGCTGCCAAGGGTCGGTTCGACATGGTCCAAGCTCTCGATGGGAGTCCTACCAAGATAGGAGCAGCCCGCCAACCGGTCAAGCCGCGCTGGCGCATCCGGCCTTTCGGGTGCGAACGGGGAGTGACAAGAACCCCTGAATTGTCCACGAACAAGGGTCTACTCCCCGGCTGACGGCCAGAGCGAGATCACGAATTTGGTGAGGAAGAAGTCCGCGATCAAAATCGAGATGGAAATCACCACCACGGTTCGTGTCGTGCTGTTACCCACCCCCGCAGTACCGCCGGAAGTGGTCATACCGAAATAGCAGCCCACCAGCGCGATGATCGCGCCGAAGAACGGCGTTTTGATCAGGCCCGCCAAGATGTCCATCATCTGCAGGGTTTCGAGAGCGCTGTTGTAGAAAAACGCTGCCGGCACGTCGAACTGAGTATCGACGATGAGCATGGCGCCGCCGAACCCCAGGTAGAGCGAGAACATGCCCACGACGGGGATGACGATGACCGAGGCGACCAGGCGCGGCCACACCAGCTTCTTCAACGGATCGGCCCCCAGAGCACGGATGGCGTCGATCTGTTCGGTGACTGCCATCGAGCCGACTTCCGCCGCCATGCCTGCCCCGATGCGCCCGCCGACGATCACGGCCGTGAGCGTCGGCGACAGCTCGCGCGCGAACGTCAGCGCGATCACGCGGCCCGTGTATTCGAGCCCGCCGAACTTTCGGAGCCCGAAGGCAAACTGCACCGCCATCACCATGCCGACGAACACGCTCGTCACGATCACGATGCCGAGCGACTTGACGCCGACCGTCTCGAGTTGCCGGATGATTTCGTTCCACTCGAAGGGCCGCCGGAACCCCGCCTTGATGGTGCCAACGGTCATTTCGAAGATGCGCCCCAGGTGGCTGAGAAAGCCGGCCACCGCTGCTTTTTGGCGCTGCACCACCGTGGGCGGCGGGGGCGGTAGCAGGCTCGCGCGTGTCAGACTCGGTCTGTCTTGGGCTGAGGCGCGGTCGGTCATGTGGACACCGTTTCGAAACCACTCACGAAGACATCGAAGGGAGCGACGTCGACATCGGCGGAGTCTGCGATGAAGAGAAAGTCGTAGACGCAGCCGTCTTTCTTCAGCACGTAGACGACGTAGTGCTTGGGTACACCGTCCAGGCTCGCCTTGAGCTCGGTTCGGAGCGATTCGCGACCTGCGATATCGAGCCGCTTTTGCGAGAGGACCTCACGTTCCGTGAAATGTAGGAACAGATGATGGGTCAAAGAAGCGAGCGGCACGTCGTCCCCGTCTTTGTGACAACGACCGTTGAGCGCCACGGTGGCGCCATGCCTGTCATCGCGGTAAGCGACCAATGCCTGGTCCACCTCGATGGGGCGCCAGTGTTCGGGTGTGGGGCCGACCTTGAACGACAGGTCACCGTTCTGATAGACGCGCCCGTTGAACTTCGGCCCGCAGCTCGTGGAAGCGAGCAGCGCAAGCACTAAGGTCATGCTGGCCCTGATGTTGGTGACGCTCACCATGGCCGGCGACAGTAGCACGGCTTGGCAGCGCTGTTGCCTCAGCCCGAAGTTCGGATCCCGGCGTGGCAGTTCTGCCTGGCGCAGGCTACTCTGGCTCCTTCGGTTGTTCATCCCGATTCGTGACTACATTCCTGCCCGCCGGACTCCGGTCGTGACGCAGGCCCTCCTTGTTGCGAACATCGCCGTGTTCGCGTGGCAGTTCCTGTTGACCTTGGCGGGAGCCGTGTGGGTGGTGCCGGGCTACGGCTTGGTTCCCGTGAGGCTGAGCGCCGATCCAGCGGGCGAAGGGTTCACGCTGCTGACGAGCATGTTCATGCACGGTGACTGGCTGCACCTCGGCGGCAACATGCTGTTTCTGTACGTGTTCGGCGACAACGTCGAAGATGCGTTGGGTCGCCTCCGCTATCTCGGGTTTTACTTGCTGTGCGGCATCGTTGCGAGCCTTGGCCACTACTTGGTCGATCCGCTGAGCCGCTTGCCGCTGGTCGGTGCGTCGGGGGCTATATTCGGCGTGCTCGGCGCTTACATGGTGCTTTACCCAAGAGCGCCGATCACGGTCTTCAATCCGTACTTCATCTTGTGGTTCGTGATCGGACCTTTGCCGGTGTTCCCAGCCTGGCTCGTAGCGGGCGGCTATTTCGTGATGAACGTGGTGCGAGGCTACTTCACGCTCGGGCAGGACATCACGGGGGGCACCGCCTACTTTGCTCACATCGCTGGCTTTGCCGCCGGCCTGATTCTGGTGCGCTGGTGGGTCAAGGCGCACGTGGCGGAGCCGAAAACCCATTGGCGCCCACCACCCGGCGGTCCCCCGCCGCCCAGCGAATGGCGAGCCCACTGAAGGCCGGAGCCAAAGAGTGTCAGACGCCGATGAACAAGCGGTGCGCGAAGTTGCGCTCTAGCTTGGCGCGCAGGACCTTGTCGGCCGCCGTTTCGATGTCGTACTCCACCCGCTTGAACTCGAAGCGTTTTTTGTCGGTATCGTAGACCGTGAAGCTGGCGCGGTTGTCGTAGTCGCGCGGTTGGCCCACCGAACCGACACTGACGATGTACTTTTGATCGGGGGCGAGCTCGAAATCGATGGGAGGCAGCTCTTCGACCGTGGAGCGTGTGAGGGCGAAAACCTTGCAAAGATGCGAATGCCCGATCAGCGTCAGATGACCCAGCTCGTCGTACATGGGTAGGCACTCGCGGGCTTGCTCCGGCGCGAAAATGTACTCGAACTCCTCCAGCCTCACCGGCGAGCCGTGACAGAGCTGGACGTTGTGCTCCGGTAGGCGCACCTGATAAGGCAAGCCCCTGAGCCACGCCATGTTCTCTTCGGACAGCAGTTGGGCGTGTGTGTCGAGCGCGTTGCGCGCGGCCTCGTAGTAGTACGAGTAGTCCATGCGGCCAGCCACGGCGGCGTCGTGGTTGCCGAGGATCGTGGATTCGACCAGGCCGCGCACGACATCGGCGCACTCATTCGGCGAACCGCCGTAGCCTACCGTGTCACCCAAACAGTAGTACTTGTCGATGGATTCGTGCTTGAACGCTTCAAGCACGGCGCTGAGCGCTTCGTAGTTGGCGTGGATGTCGCTGAGAATGCCCAGACGCATGGGAACGGGTAGCCTAGCACGACCGGCTACAAACCGGACGTAGGGTTAGATATTCTGCGGCGCGATTCGCTACAAGCGGGATTTTGGCCCTGACTTGTCTATTGCGGCCAAAATTACAGGCTCGAGGCGCTTGCCCCGGGCCAAGTCCGAGATAGCCCCGCGGGCCGAAACTCTGGGGCTGCTCCGGGCACTGGACGGCACGGGTGCTAGGCTTGTGTTCTAGGCTTGCCAGGGACGGGAGTGCGGAAAGATGTCTCCATGAACCAAGCATCAACAGCGCCCGAGCCCGTTGCCGAACTGGTCAAGGCCTGTGAAGACTATGTCGAGCGCGCGCTCGGCTTTCACCTGGATTTCTCGGTCGAGACCTTGCCCGTTCTCGATCAGTACGCGCGAGAGGTGCGGGACAGCGTGCTCGAAAGGCCCGAGCTAGTCGCGTTGGTGGCCCACGCGCTGGGGGCCTACTTCGGCGAAGTGGCGTGTCGGGCGCTGGATGGCTTCTGGCGAATCCCTTCGCAGAACGTGGTGGACTGGCAGATCTGTTCGAGGCGCGCCTTCGTTTGGTTCAATCCAATCGGCGTTGCCTATGACGCTTTGGTGGGCAACACGGAGCACGACGGTCCGGGGTCGCAAATTCGTGTGGCGCCGCATGAGCGCGAGCTCGTACGAGCTCGCTTGGGCCTACTCGCCGATGTCGACGAGGAGGAGTACTACCTGTTCTCGACTCGTATGGAGGTGCTCGAGCTGGTCGTCGAGGAGCTCCAGCGGCACATGCAGGAGCAAGGCTACGGCGATTCGTCGTTCGACGAGGCCGACTACGAGGCGGAGCAAAGACCTCCACCGATTTGATTCAGCGTTCGTTCCGCGTCACCGGCTCAGGATGCCCTCGGCCGCTCGAGCCTGCGCTGTGTCGGGGTAGCGTTTCTTGATCGCGGCCGCCGTCCGTCGTGCCGCAGCCCGATCGCCCAACTCGAGCTGCGCGTCCATGCGGTGCTTCATCGACTCGGGCACGAAGCAGCGGCCCTTGCCGTAGGCGTCGTAGCGGTCCAGAAGCGCCAGGGCTTCGCCGGCACGCCCAGCCCGGATGCTGCTTTTGACTTGCTCCAACATTTGGATCTGTTCCACGACGGCCGGCTTGCAGACGCTGGTGGCTGCAGCGGTCTTCGGCGCGACGCCAGTGCTCCGCTCGCTCGGACTCTTGTGGGCGGTCTTGGCGCTGCTTGGCGCTACCGGTTCGATTCGCGCGGAAGGCGCCGGCGCGACAATCTCGGGCGACGAAACCTCGCGGGCTGCGCGTCGGTCGGGCTCTATCGGCGCAGGGCTGGTTTCCGATTGTTCGCCCGGATCTGGGACAACCACAGGCTTTTGCCAGCTCACGGTATGGGTCAGCGTGGCGATGGTGCCGACCATCAGTGCGCCGACCAACGTCCACTTGACGGCCGAGCTCACGGCGTTCGTGCGCGCACCCGGTAACTCGATGTCGAGTGCACCGCCCGCACCTGCAGCTTGCAATCGACGCAGGGTCTGCTCGAACACGGCGCGCGACGGACGCTCCCACTGGCCCACTTCCAGCAGGCGCCGAACTTGAGCCGGTGCTCCGTCTTCCGACCATTTCTTGAGCTCGCTCACGCTAAGTTTCCCTTCAGTTGTTGCTTGAGGCCCGTCGAGTGTCGAAGAATCTGCTGGCGGGCGCGGCGCACCCGCGACGCCACCGTGAACTGCGGGATCGACTGGGCCGAGGCGATCTCGCTCAACGTCCAGCCTTCGAGCTCGAAGAGAACGAAGGCGGTGCGGATTTTTTCCGGGAGCTTTTGCAGGATGCGGCGCAAGTCAGCGTACGCCCGCTGCTTGTCGAGCAGCTCGTCCGGCTGGGCATTGGGGGCGGCTTCTTCGGGGAAGTCCTCCGTGAGAACCTCCCGCCGTCGACCCCAGGTGCGCCGCATCTTCATCGTGGCAAACACGGTCGTCTGGTACAAGAAGGCGCGCTCTTTGCCGGTTTCGATCTCGTCGAAGCGGGAGGCGGCGACCATCATGACGCGCTGGGCGACATCGTCGGCGTCGGCTCGAGGCAACCCGAGGTGCCGCGCCATTCGCCAGACGAAGTCGAAGTTGTCGCGGCAAAGCTGCTCCAGGCGAGCTGCGCGTGTGGTGTCGTCAGGCGTGTCGAGCTCCGAGGCGGCGGCCCCGGTGGCTGCGCCGGTGAGGGCACTCAGCAGCATGGGTCTCCCCTCGTGGGCGAGCCGCTGCCACGCGTGCCACGTGCGGCGGGTGCTGGCAGCAGGGTCATAGCGGTCCCGCTCCCCCGCTCGAGGTCGAGATCGAGCAGCTGCCGAGGGGCGTGCCCGTGAA
>CBFGRJ010000372.1:0-7288 GCA_965651135.1 uncultured Myxococcales bacterium | reverse complement strand
GGGTGATACCGAGCCGAGTAGTCTGGGCATCGGTTGGCCCCCACGGGGGTTCGATTCTTCCTGATCGAGACAAACGTAAAAGCCAAGGCCGCTCTGGTTTGGCAACGAGAGACAGACACACTGCAGCTCAACTGATGGAATGTCCATCAGGGGTAGTTTGGCCCGAAGCCCTTAGTAGGGCGCGAATTCACCTCGAAGCGCCGCCATACGCCGAGAACGCCTCTCAGAAAAATCCGAGGTAGCGCGGGGGTAGCCCGATGGACTGGTCGACGCGAATCGCTTCGGTGCCCTCCACACGTCCCCCGCTCGTGCTCAAACGATGCACGACACCGCGCCCTGCATCTGCCACGAAGCACACGTCGCAGGCGGAGGCGCAGACGACCCCACCTAAGGTGAATGGCTCCTGTTCCGACTCCAGCAAGAGCTCGAACTCCCCGGTCTCGGAATCCAGTAAAAGCAGCGTATCGTCGGCAGCCGCGTGCTCTTTCGAGGCAAAGTGGCCCAGGGTCGTCACCAGCAGCGTCGTGTCAGACGTGTAGGCCACCGAAAAGCCGAGCGCGCCTTGGGCGAAATGCGAAGCCGGGAAGCGGGCGGCTTCGCTCATGCGTTCGCCTAGGTCGACTTGCACGACGCCGGAACCTTCCAGCGACGTCTGGCCTTCGCTGTTGATTTTACCGGAGCAGACCAGTGCCAGCTGGCTCGCATCGGGAGCCAGGGTCATGCCCGCGCAGCCTACCAAGCCGTCCAGCACCAGGACCTGCTCGATGCTCTCGCTTTTTAGATCGATCGAGACGACGCGCGACGCAGTCAGCTCCATGAAATCACCGCTATAGCTGGACAAAAGAACGTACAGGCGCTGTCCCACCAGGGCCAGGTCGTCGGGGCGCGGTAGATAGGCGGCGTCATCGCCCTGCATGGCCGGCAGCAGATCGATGCTCCCTTCGATGGACGGTTCGGCGACGTCGACAATCAACAGATCGCTGCCTTGGTCGAACGGCTGCCGCCCCGCATTGCGGTTTTGATCGAACCGGCTGACGAACGCCTTGCGCGCTGACGATTGCACGTAGTCGTGAGGGTTCGCAGCAAAGCCCGTGGCGACCGAGAGCTGGGCCCGCACCGTGGCCGTGCGCAGGTCGATCCAGCTCAGCACCGAGGCGGGGTAGCGATCGATCAAGACGATTTCGTCGCCACCCTCGACGCTGGGCACGACGACGTCGCCGCTGAGCGGTGCGGACAGTCCGGTAGAGGTGCTGGCCGAAGAAATGAACGAGCTCGAAAGCACCCCGCCCTGGAGGTCGAGTAGGCCGATGCTGGTGGATTGATAGTCGGAGCTCACGACCGTGACGCCGCGCGGGCACTCCGAGCCGGCTTTCGACTCCAGTTCGGCTAGATCGATGCCTCCTGTGTCGTGAGGCGCGGGCTCGACGCCACACGCGGCGCAGAGCAGCGAGACATAGACCACCTTGGGATTAGTACGCATAAAGCTCCATGCTGGCATAAAGGCTGCGCCCCGGGAGCGGCAGCCCAACGCTGTCGTAGGCGCGCGCGTTCAGCACGTTGTCGCATGCCAGTCGCAACGACAAACGCGACTTCAGCAATGTCACGTTCAGGTCCAGGTCGAGGGTGGTGTGTCCCGCGATCACGATGAGCCCCGCAGGATCGGCGTAGCGCGAGGAGCGGTGCAGCAGCTCGACACCCACGCTGACGCCGCTGTCCGCGCGGCGCGCCAACGGCGCGCTGTGCAGTTCGAGGCGCGATGAGGCGACGAGCCGTGAGCGATAAGGTAGGACCCGATTTTCGAGCCTGCGCCCCGGTGTGATGTCCAATGGCTCCAGAGCGGTGGCCGTGGCGCTCACTCGCACCCGCTCGAAGAGCTCCAGCCACCCGGCGCTCTCGATGCCGTAAACGCGAGCTTTTGAGGTATTGTAGGGGCGAATCACCCCGAAGCTCGAGCGCCGGTAGCCGATAAGCTCGTTCGCCTCGCGAAAGAACGCAAAGCTCTCGAATGCCGCGCGCACCGTGCCCTTCGCTTCGACCCGCACGCCCAAGTCGGCGCTGTACCCGGACTCGGGGCGAAGCTCGGTATTGCCGCGCACCAGCGGTGACACACCATAGAGCTCGCCCAGGGTCGGGGTCCGCACGTAGCTGCCGAGATTCGCCAGCACGTCGAGCCAAGCGCTGGCTTGGAGGCGCAGACCTGCCCTTCCAGAAGGCTCGACGAGCCGCGCGCTCGTCGATTCGAGGTCGCCCCGTGTCGAGTGAGCTTCGACCGCACCCAGCCCCAATAGCTCGAGCGCTCGCGTGGCTTGCACGGATGCCGTCGCCGCTGCTCGACCGCTGTTGCGACTCGCGTCGCTGCCCCCATCGCTTCCCAGCTGCTCGACCGACAAGCGTTCGCTGTCGCCTTGCAGAGCGAGAGTCATGTCCAATGTGTCGGATAACGCGTGGCTTGCGCGCACCCGCTGCGAAATGCGCTGCCCCTGGTTCTCGACGCCCACCCCTATCACCCCAAGCTCGCCAGCGGGGTCGCTGAGTCTTGTATTCGCCAAGAGCACGCTGGTGGCAAGCTCGAGTCGACAGGACGGGGCGCCGGCATCGCTGCCGGCACTACACGGGACCTGGGCCGAAACGCCGCCCAGCATGCGTTGGACGTCGGCACGCGCGTGACGAGCAGGGATCACGGAGAGACCGGTGACGCCCTGTTCGCGCTCGTAGGCGTTCAACAATGTGGTGACGCGCACGTCGCTCCCCAACCGATGACGCCCGATCGCCCAAGCATCGTACGCGGTGTAGTCGGCGTTCGACCGAGTCGCCTGCCGATCGTCGCTTGCGTCGAAGCGAGTGCCGCGATCGTCGAGGAACGAGTAGTCGTTTTGCGCGCCTTCCCGGCGCAATGCCACGAGCGCCGAGCTTTGCGCGGACCCGACCGCTGCTCGCGCCCACCACGCCTCGTAGCCGTAGCTACCCACGGTTGCCCCGGCATTGAGCTCGCCCTGGTTCGGCAATCGAGGTTCGAAAAACACGGCGCCACCCAATCCCAGTTGGTCGGCGTGCGCTGGTGCGTTGCCGCGGAAGACTTCCACTCGGTCCAGCATCCACAGCGGTACGGTCGAGAGATCGGCCGTACCGGTCACGTCGTCGTTGAGCCTCATGCCGGCGAGGTACACGGGCGTTTGTGCCGGGGTTGCTCCGCGGATCGACGCGGTGGCCAAGTCCGAGCGGGCACCGGTGCGCTGGACTTGAACTCCCGGCACGCGCTCGAGCACGTCGGCGGAGGTAGCGCCGGGCTCTTGGAGCGGACGTCCGCGGATCACGGTGGATGCCGCAGAAGGGTCGCGCGAGGACGGGCTCGACTCGACGGGCCGGCGACCCGCTACTTCTATCTCGATGGGGTCGGGTGACGGGTCACCCACCGCGGGCTCTGCGAGGCTGGTCGCATGGAGCGTGCCGAGGCCCAGCATGATCATAGCTCGCCGAGCCCATTCACTGCGCGGCATGGAGAACCGCGACAGCTTCGAGATCGAAGCCCGCGCTGCCGGTCGTGGGCGTGGGGTCGTAGATCACGTGACCAAAGCTGTCTTTGGCCGAACCATCTCCCACGATGTCGACGAATCGCACGTAAGCAATCGCGCCGAGATCGACGCGCCCCTCTTGCACCGAGCGCCTGTAGCGGAGCAGCCCGAGATCGAACGGCGTTCCGAACTTCGCCTGGTGCTTGCCGGCCAGGCCTCCCATCAGCGACGGCTCATGCGTGCCGAACGCCGAAATCTCCGACTCGCCCAAGTAAGCGGAGTCGAAGCGCTCGAAGTCTTTGCCGTTGCTCGACACCTCGACGTAGGCGAGCTCCAGAAATGTGGGACCAAAGCTATTCCCGAAGACCGCCAAATCAGGGCCCTCGCTGTCCGCGATGGGGGGATCGAAAGTCAACGTCAGCTGCCCACCATTGCCCAGGCTGACTACATCGAGCGCGTTTCCCGTCGCTTCACCTAGCGCCAACTCGGGCGTACGCCATTCGTCGTCGACACCCTCGCCATACTCGATGGGGGCCACGTAGCCCGTAGCCCACCCGACGATCTCGGGGGCGTCGTGGGCGATGGCGAGCGAATCCGGATCGCCGGCGGCGCCATCGTAGGTCGGCCACACGTGATAGACGTGCTCAAAGCTCGGCTCATCGCGGCAGCTTTCGTCGGCAAGCCGCGCGAACACCTTCACGGTATACTTCGAGGCGCTGGGCTCCAGCGTTAGCGTCGCTCGATCCAGCCACCGTTGGGGAGCCTCGCTGTCCGCATCGGTCGCGAGCCCCACCTGCACGGGATCGCCGCTTTGGGTAGCGAAGGTCAAGGTCGCCCCCGCGTGGATGGGAGACAACAGCTGGGCATTGGGAATTTCGCAACCGGACCCCGCGGCGCCACCGGAGCCTCCGGCACCCCCCGCACCAGGGTCGGAGCCAGCGGTAGTGTTCCCATCCCCACCGGGCGCTGAATTCGAACCGCACCCGCTGAGCAAGAGCGCGGAGAGGCCCAGCGCCGAAAGACCCAGCGCCCCACCCGCGAGGTGGCCGCCGCCGGGACGCAGCTTGACGATCGGAGCCGACGAATCACGCGCAAGGCGTGCAATTGTTGAGAATAGTTCCACGACTGGCCTCTTTTCTTCCGAAGAAGGCTCAACCGTTCGGGTGATCGTTAGGTGTTCCGGCTTGCGAATCGCCCTACTCCCGGCCCCTTCCCAGGTTCGAGGCGGCTGCCTCGAGAGCCCAGTGGGTATTTTGCCGGTTTCGTCCTCGCTTACGGCGGCGGGACCGCGTCGGCTTTGCACCGACTTCCCTTCCGACCATCCTGGTTCAGTTGCCGGCTTCATAGCGGCGGCCGCTCGCCGGGTCAAGGACTTCGCCCGAGGCAGCCTGCGGTCTGATTGACGGGCGCCCGAAGCAGCGCCACAAGCAGGCAACATGACCGCACCGACCTCGACGAAAGGTGAAGGCCAGCAATGAAGCTCACCGTGATCGGCTCGGCGGACGCCTTCAATTCGGCTGGGCGCCGCCACTCGTGCTACCTGATCGAGAGCCCCCGCGGAGGCAAGCTGATGATCGATTTCGGTGCGACGGCCTTGCTCGGTCTGCGCGCACTAGGAGTCGAACCCAACGAGCTGTCGGCGATCGCGTTCACGCACCTGCACGGCGATCACATCGGCGGCTACCCTTTCTTGATCATCGACGCGCTCTACAATAACCGGCGCACTCACCCGCTGCGTCTGCTCGGACCCATCGGGACAAGGCAGGCGCTCTCGACGTTGCTGCAAGCCACGTATGCGGGAGTCGAAAAAGATCTGAACCGCCTCGAGTTGCCCATCGAAGAGCTGGCTCCCGGTTCGCGCACCAGCGTGGCGGGATACGAGGTGTGCGCGTTCGAAGCAGACCACATGGATCCGCCCGAGCAGCCCTTGTGTCTACGCGTCACCGATGACGCGGGTCGGGTCATCGCTTTTTCGGGCGATACGCGACTGTGCCCCGGCCTGTTCGCCGCGGCGGAAGGCGCCGATCTGTGCGTCGCCGAGTGCACGGCGCTCGAGCCACCGGCTGGGCGCCACTCGACGTTCGCGGAGTGGCGCGAAGCATTCACGGACTTCCGGGGACGAGCACTGGCATTCACTCATCTTGGAGCCGACGTGCGTGCGGCGCTCCCAAGCCTCCTGCAAGGCGTGGATACGCCATTTCCGATTCGTGTGCTGGACGACGGGGATCGCCTCGAAATCGGGGCCGCCGATGCTCAGGGGCTCGGCAAACCATCTTGAGGCTCGCCGAACCCCCAAAACACGGGTTCGGGGTTCAGCCGAACACCGAATCGAGCTTCTACGGTATGCCGGATCTCGCGAGCAAAGCGGACCACGTCGCCCGCCGTGGCACCGTCATGGCACACCAGAGCCAACGTGTGCTTCGTGGATAACCCAACCGGACCGGAGCGCATGCCTTTGGTTAGACCGGCCTGCTCGATCAGCCACGCCGCCGGCACCTTGACGCGTCCATCGGGCTCGGCGTAGCGAGGCGGTTCGGCGTTTGGGCAGCGGGCAGCCAGCGCGTCGAACTCCTGCCGGGAAAGCCGCGGATTCACGAAAAAAGAGCCGCAGCTCCTGCCGTTCTCGTCCCACGGCACGAGCACCATGGACTTGGCGCTGCGGAGCTCGAGCACTAGCTCAGCAATCTGAGTGAGGGTCAGTTGCTCGACTTCGAGCCGCTCGCGAAGCTCGGCAGCGGCGCGGTCGAGCTCCCCGTAGCGAAGGGCTGCTGGAGCACCCGGCCTGAGCCTAAAGCAAACACGAGTCACGACGAAGCTGTCGGGCGCTTCGCGCTTGAAGAAGCTATCTCGGTATCCAAAGCCGAGCGCCGCGTTGTCGAACTCGCGGAAGCGCAGCGTCTCGATATCCAGCGCGACGACGCGCTCGATGGTCTCGCACACCTCCTGCCCGTAGGCACCGACGTTCTGGATCGGGGTGGCGCCCAAAAAGCCCGGGATGCCCGCAAGGCATTCGATACCCTGTCGATGGTTGCGCACCTGCTCGAGGACGAAGGCGTGCCACGGCTCACCCGCCGCGGCTTGCACCTCTGCCTGGTCCTGACCGCCATAGGTGATACCCCGAATGGCCACCTGGATGACGAGTCCTTCGAACCCTCGATCGGCGACCACGATGTTGCTGCCCCCGCCCAGCACCTTCACCGAAACGCCCCGCCGGCGCGCCCAGCGCAGCGCCTCGAGCAACTCATCCTCTTGGGTGACCTTCCAAAAGTAGCGTGCCGGCCCCCCCACGCCGAGCGACGTCAGTGGTCCTATCGGCACATCCAAACGCGGCTGCATCACGTCGAAGCCTGTAACACGCCTTCCCGCCCCTAGCGAATCGCTGCCCCGCCCCGCGGAACACCAGCCCCCGCCACGGCCACGGATGCAAGATGCGAGGCGCTTTCTCACGAAAGCTTCCGTGACCGTGGCCGAGTCGGTGGCGGTGACGGGCTCCGCAATCCGTGACCGCGACCGTGACCTGAGCCGAGCGGGCACGGGCCAGAGGCCAATGCCCGCTCGAAGTTGTGCTCAGTGGATCAGCTTGAAGAGCATGGCGACGATGCGATCGTAGTGACCCAGCGCCTGAGCCGAAGCACCTTGCGTGATATAGCCCCAGCGAACGGCAACTGCGGGCGGGGCTCACAGCCCCGTCCCGCACGCAGGGGCGACCGAGAAGCGCTTCGATGAGCACGAAGCTCCGTTACGAGCGCACGGACGGCGTTCAGCCTGCAGGCGCT
>CBFGRJ010000371.1:0-7319 GCA_965651135.1 uncultured Myxococcales bacterium | reverse complement strand
GGCCCTGAAGCAGCTGACCAGCGAACGCTTCGTATTGCTCAAGCTGGACGCCGATGCTGCTTCAAAGCTGGACGAACGCTGGGGTAAGCCGAGCGAATTGAGTGTCCCGGTGGTCGTGCTGCTGAATCCAGACGGACAGCGAATTCATGTTCAGAACATGTTGCCGTTCCAAACCTGGGGCGGTCGCTTGCTTGCTTACGATACAGATCGCATCTATCAGGCACTCGAGCCTTGGGTACTCTAGACCTGAAGTTCACCCGGTTTGGTGGGGGATCACAGGTCCGGCTCCACCCGTACGTTGGCCACGAGACGCCAACGCCCATCGTGTGTGCCTCCCTGGGCGGGTGCGCTGGGCACGAGAGTTGTGGTCTCGTTCACCACACCGGCGATGTAATCGGCTAGCGGCCCCGTCTTGTCGCTAGCGCCCACCTGCTCGAGGTAGCCGACGGGGTCGAAACGCCGTCGCCTCGGCCGTCGAGACCGCGAGGTGTCGTCGTGCCGTGTTGAAGCGGGCCGTCGGCACTTCGGCGACGTTGCGTCGTGCGACGAACGAGACGCGGACGTCTCCGCAGGCGCCCTCGGCTGCCCAGCGAAGACCACGCGACGAGCCAGCCGGAGGAGTGCGCTGCCCTTTGCCCCGGTCGAGAGGACCCCGCGGGGGTGGTGTCCATCGGGGTTCGGCGTCGGTGCCGCCGTGGTCCTAAACGTCCCACCGGCCCGCGGGCGCCGTCAACGCCTTCGCAATCTGCGCTGGCAACCCAATCAGCGCAGCGCACGCCGAACCTAGCCGGCGGCCGGCGCCCGCGCGTGGCAACGCCCCCTCGGGTATCGTACAAAGTCTGCCGTGCGCATTTTTCCGATGGTCATGGCGCTCTGTGGAGTGGCGCTCTGTGGAGCTCTGGGCGCCTGCAACACGAAACAAGAACGGTCCGCTTGCTGGGATGCGCGCCAGCGCGCGCGTGACGCCGTGGTTCAGGACAAGCTCGATCAAGCCTCGGAGCTACTCCGGCAAGCGCGGACCATTTGCGCTGGCCAATCCGAGGACGACATACGACGCATCGAGTTGCTGATCGAGGACCGCCGCGAAGCTCGAGAAGCCCTGGAGCGAGCCGAACGCGAACGCCAAAAAGCTCACGAGTTTCCAACGCAACGCTTCGTCGATTGGGCGACGGCTCCAGTCGAAGAATTCGAGCGAAGCCTGCAGAACCTCGAGTGCTTCGAACGCGGGCACCCCAACTTCGGTTTTTGCGAAGCCGAGCGCAAAGACGCGCCGGACATGAAGGTACGATACTGGCAGCGGCAACGCACTGCCGCGCGCTACTCGTTCGTCACCACTCTCCCGCTAGAGTGCGCGGATCTGGGTGAGTATCGGCGAGTGCGCAGCTGGAAAGCGGACCAGAAAAGCTACGAGCTGTGCGAGCTAACGGAGCGGCGAGCAAGAAACCTCTCCGCGCTGTTGATTCGCGGAGAAAATCAGAACCAAATGTTCATCTTTTCCTTCGACTACGTGAAGAACGACCCCGAGTTCGAGGCCCTGTTGAGAGCCACGCGGTGAGAGCCATGATTGACGGGCATGGCTGCGAATTGTAGAAAGCGAAGTTCACCGTGGCCGCGTGTACGCATTGTTCGCATCCGCTGGAGCAAGGGGCCTCGTTCTGCGTCAATTGTGGTGCCCGGCAACCCCAGCCGGCAGTCGCTCGGCAGGCAGCTCCACGGGCCGGACACCATGCCCCCTCCGGGTTCGTGCCAGCAGGCACCGGCATCGCGGTGTGTCCCGGCTGCGGATTGGTAGCTCCGAGCGAGCGCGACTTCTGCGCCGTCTGTGACACGCGCTTTGCACACACGCGACCGAACGCTCCGTGGGCCGCAGATGGCAGCTACTGGGTGGCCTTGGAGGTGCGTTTCGAATGTCGCTCCTGCGGGCAATCAGCGCCGCTCAATCATTTGGATGTCGATGGCGCCGTCAAATGTATGCACTGCGGAGCCGAACAACGCTTCGATGCCGAGCGTTGGACCCCGCTGCTGGCCCAAGCTCACGCCGTCGGCGATTTGGCCGGAGCTCGCGGCGTGCCAGGCCTCGCGCCGCTGAATGCCTATGCGAGCATTGGCAAGCGCGAAACCCTGATGGCTCAGGAGCGGCCACCGTTGCGCATACGCATGGCTCCCGGGCACCCCCTTTGCTCGATCTGCCGGTCGCCGATCGTGATTTCTGCCAGGACCGCGGAGCGGGTCACCACGAGCTGTCCGGGCTGCCGCGACACGCGAGTCTACGAACTGCCGGTACAAGCGCGCGGGCGCTTCAGGGGATTGCTCGGCGTTTTGGGACCGGAACACGAACAGAACCGCCGCGACGTCAAGATGGAGATGGACGCCGGTGGCGCACTCTTGATCAAGTGCCCCAACTGCACCGCGCCGCTCGCGCCTTCGCGCGAGTATTCCGTCACCAACTGCCAGTATTGCGGCGTCGCTTGCAGAATCACCCCGGAGGCAATGTGGCGGGCGGGCATCAAGAGCCTGCGGGCCGACTGGTGGTGGGTGCTGTTTCAGGGTCCCTCCGAAGAGCGGCAGCGCCTGCAAGCGACTGCGAAAGCCGTGCAACCCATTCCATTCGCGCGACCCCACAACGTCCAGATCAAGATCAAAAAGCCGGCGGCCAGCGCCGTGCGTACAGTGCTCTTCGTGCTCGTCTCGATCGGGCTTTTGACGAGCGGGGTAGTCGCCGTCGTCGTTCGATCGATTGTAGAAACGGCGCGCAGCGTTCCTTCGTTGAGCAGGGTCTCTCAGCTCAGCGACTTCCAATGGAACGGCACCCAAAGGGCGGTGCCCTTGGATGTCAACGGAGACGGCGTATTCGATTTCGTGGGGCGTGTGCGGCGCTTGCAGCCATCGGACGTGATTGCCGTGGCGGCGCTCAACGGCAAAGACGGCAGCGAGCTCTGGCGCAGCGCCGAGCTGGGCAGCTACAGCGCCATGCACCACACCCCGCTGGCCATTACGGGCGCCGTGACCCTGGTCGCCTCCGATCAGGCCGACCTGTTCGCGTTGAGCACGCGGGACGGCTCGACCTTGTGGCACGTGAAGCTGAACGAAAAAATCCGGAGAATTTGCCGAGCCGATAGCGAAGACAAAGTCGTGATCGAAACAGCCGACGAGCAGCGCTACCAGCTCGAGCTGAACGACGGAAGCGCACAGCCGCTGCCCGCATCACCAGCGGGCGCTACTCCGCCCTGCACGGTACTGCCAGGGGACGGACAATCGAATCAAAGGGCGCACGCCATCGAGTACGAGTGGTCGAACGAGTATCGCGAGCTGGTGCTCCGAGACAAGCTCCCTGGGATCAGCTCGGACGCGGCGTTGCATCACGTGGCGAAGGGCATCACCATTGGCTTGGGCCACAAGCATCCCGGCTCGCGCATTCCCATGCTGGCTGCCTATCGGTGGCCCATTCAAGACGACCCCGCCAAGCTGAGCCAGCGACAGCGCCTGCTCAAGCGGGCTCGAGGCGGACCGATGCCCGCCGGTGAACCGCAACTATTGTGGCAAACCTTGGTCCCCGCGATCGACCCACTCACCGCGGACGAAGACGACCCGGAACCGCACAGCGTCGACTTCAGCGACGAGGTCGTCGTCGTGGCCTACGAGACGAAAAAGACTCACATCTTTCATCTGACGGCCTTCTCCCTGGATACGGGCACGCGAAAGTGGGACATCGCCCTCCCGGGCGATCGCCCGATGGGTGGGGTGATCGTTTCGCCGACCCACGCCGTCGTGTCGCGCTGGGGTAGCGTCATGGCGTTCGAGCTGGGCACCGGAGCGCAAGCCTGGAGCCATGGACCTGGGTAGTGCCTCAAGTATACTGCCCTTCCAGTGAAGCTTCACCCGCACCTTCTCGCTCGTCCTAGGGTCCTTTACCTCGCCGCTTTGACGGGCTTGACGGCCTGCGGCACTCCACCTCGGCCGCCCGCGGCGGGCGGAACCGAAGCCCCCTTACCGCTGGTCGACAAGCAACTTGCGCTGGTCGAGCTCGATGTCCGCGCCGGAAGCACGGAGGAGCCGTTGCTGAGCGCCATGCGGCGCGAGCTCTCACGCGCCCAAAGCGAGCTCGCCAAGCAGCCCATCCCGCCCTACTACATTGCCTATGGTGCCTACGAGACGCGCTCGGTGACGCGCTCGGCCAGCGATGGTTTTCTGATCGATCGCAGCGATGATACCGAACGAGTGCTGGACATCGACCTCAGGGTGGGCACTCCCGCGTTGGACAATACTCATGGCGGCGCGGGTTCGCCGTTTTTGGGTCTTGTCTCGCTACCGGTAGAAAATGATGAGCTAGCGCTCAGAACTCCCATTTGGCTGGCGACCGAAAGAAGCTTTCGCAGCGCCACCGAAGAACTGATCCAAGTGAGCGCCAGCAAAACGGTACAGGCGGAAGAAGAAGATCAGTCGCCGGATTTCACACAAGGAGAGCCCGTCGAGCACCTAGAACCTCCTGCGGTATTGAATTTCGATGCAGCGACCTGGGAAGGTCGCATTAGAGAGCTATCGCGAGCATTCCTGAAGCACCCGGCCATCGAAACCAGCTACGTTCAACTGAACGCCACCAGAACCACGCGCTTGTTCGTGAATACCGAAAATGCCGCGATTCAGACCAGCAACGTGAAAGCCTTCGTCAGCTTCGGCGGGCGCATTACGGCTCCCGATGGCACGGTTTTGTCGCACGACCGGCAGATCTACGCCCATTCGCTGGACGCGCTCCCCGACCAGAATGCGCTGGCCAAAGAAGTCGATGTCCTGATCGCGGAGCTGATGGCGCTCCACGCTGCCAAGCGCGGCGACCCCTACATCGGTCCCGCGCTTCTCGATGGGCGCGCGGCGGCCGTGTTGTTCCACGAAGTTCTCGGACATCGCGCCGAAGGGCATCGTCAACGCATGGAATGGGAAGGCAAGACCTTCAAGAAAAAGGTCGCCGAGTTGGTGATGCCCAAGGGATTCGACGTCGTAGACAATCCCCTAATCAGCCAACTCAACGGCGTGGACCTCAACGGCGCCTATCTTTTCGACGATGAAGGCATTCGAGCCAAGCCAGCACAAATCATCGAGAACGGAACGTTTCGTGAGTTCTTGATGTCACGCACACCCATCGAGGGTTTTTTGGCCTCGAATGGCCATGGCCGCAAGCAGCCCGGGTTTCGCAGCGTTTCCCGTCAGGGGAACTTGATCGTCGACCCGCGTCGCGTCACGCACGGTGCAGCACTGAAGCAGGCACTCTTGGAAGAAGTGAAGCGTCAGGGGCTTCCTTTCGGAATTCGTGTCAGCGAGGTGACCGGAGGCGACACTCAAACCAGCGCCTACGACCCGCAAGCCTTCCAGGTGCGTCCGGTCCTGGTGTTCAAGGTCTACCCCGATGGCAGCGAAGAGCTCATCCGCGACGTCAAACTGGAAGGAACACCGCTCAGTCTGCTTTCCCATGTCGTCGCTGCCAGCAACGACTACGCCGTCTTCAACGGGTTCTGTGGCGCGGAGTCCGGTCAAGTTCCCGTCTCGGCTACCAGCCCAAGCCTTTTGGTTTCGAAAATCGAGATGGCGAAGACCCCCAAGGGGACCGAGCGCCCACCCCTATTGCCACCACCCACCCCAGGCTCGAGGACTCCATGATGCGCCACGTTTTGTACCTGCTCGCGTTCGTGTCCGCCTCAGGGCTCGGGATGCTCGTGACCCATGCCGAGCAGCGTCCAGCGACGACTCCAATCAGCACCCAATCTCCAGAGCGGGCACCAGCCGTCGACCAGGCAAGCTTTGGCGCTAGCCAGCCGATCCGCACAGCGCTCGAGCGCGAGATGCAGCGGGCCCTGAGCAAACTGACCCTGCCGGGGTTGCCTCGACCGTACTACGTGGCCAGCACGCTGCTCGACACCGACCATGTGCAAGTGACTGCCACGCTCGGGGCGCTCAGCGAGCACCGTCAAAGGCGCACCCGCACCCTGGACGTCGACCTGCGCGTCGGCGACTACGATTTCGACAACTCGGGGTTCATCGGCGATGGCGAATCCGGTGCCATGCAGATCCAGATACCCGTCGACGCCGACCAGCTCGAAGTGGAGCGATCGGCATGGCTCATGATCGATCAGGCGTTCAAGCAAGCGACCGAGAGCTACGAAAGCAAGCGCGCCTCCCGGGCAAGCCAAGCCAAAGCCGGCGAAGACCAGGTGCCAAGCTTCGCCAAAACCCCCCCGGTGCATTCGGTCAACGAGCAGACCTACGCCCTCGATTCAGCCGACGACTACGTGGCTCTGTGTCGCGAGTTGTCGGCGGTGTTTCGCGAATTTTCCTTCGTGCAGAGCAGCGGCGTGTTGGTGAAGGCGACGACGTCGAGGCGAATTCTCGTAACTACCGAGGGCACTGAGCTCGTGGAGCCGGAGCGACAGGTGATGTTGCTGGCGTGGGCCACCACCCAGGCGGACGACGGTATGCTGCTGGGCCATCAATACAGCGCCTTCGGCTACCAGCGGTCGGATCTGCCCGACGTTGCCGAATTGAAGAAGGCCTTGCGCGAAGTCGCCGACACCCTGGAAAAACTGCGGCGAGCTCCAGTCGTCGACAACTACACCGGGCCGATATTGTTCCAGGGGTCCGCTGCTGCACAACTCGTGGAGCGCTTGCTCTACGAGCAGCTGTCGGGCACGCCGCCTCCCGAGATGTCAGGCGGCTATCGGCCCGATCCCAGCGACTGGGAGAGCCGCATCGGCCTTCGGGTGCTACCCGGCGGTTTTTCACTGGTCGACGACCCGACGTTGAGCAGCTTCGAAGGGCAACCGCTTTACGGAGCGTACCGCTTCGATGACGAGGGCGTTCAAGCTCAGCGCGTCGAACTGGTCAACAACGGCACGCTCGAACGCTTGCTCACCTCGAGAACCCCCTCCAAGCAGTTCAACACCTCGAACGGCCACGGCCGCCGCACGATAGCCGGCACCGTCGGGCGCCCCAGCAATCTCATCATGCGCTCGAATCGCGGCCTGAGCCACGAGGGCATCCGAGCCGCACTGCTCGCAGAAGTGCGGAGAGAGCAACTACCCTATGGCTTCGTAGTCCAGACCTTGGAAGAACCGTTGACCGCGATGCTGGCCGGAGCAACGGGGGGCACCCTGGCCACTCCCCGCTTCGGCTCGATCAGACCAGTGGCCATGCTGCGCATTTCCAAAGCCGGCGCAGCCGAGCTGGTGCGGGGCGCCTCCGTCGATGGCATCGAACCCGAAGATCTGGGCGATGTCTTGGCCGCCACGCGAAAGCTCAACGTGCATACTTCCAGCCGATCGAACTGGCCC
>CBFGRJ010000370.1:0-7345 GCA_965651135.1 uncultured Myxococcales bacterium | reverse complement strand
AGCGACGCCCGGAAAAGGAGGCGGATTAACGCTTGCGCTGCTAGAGGCCCATAGACCAGAATGGCGCCGGAAAACACATAGGATCACAACCATGCGTCTTGTCCGTACCCTTCTTCTCTCCACAGCTACGGTTCTACTTCCCGTGGTGAGCTGCACTTTGATCACCGACGTCGATCGCACGAAGATCCCACCGGAGGAAGCTACGGGCGGCACCGGTGGCAATGGCGAAGGGGGAGAGGGGAACATGGGCGGTACCGGCGGCGACGGCACGGGCGGCACCGGGGGCACGGGCACGGGCGGCACCGACTCGGCAGGTGGCATGGCGGGGATGGCCGGCATGGCCGGCGAAGGGGGCGACAACGGTACGGGCGGGACAGATGGCACCGGTGGTTCCGGTGGCACCGGCGGTAGTGGCGGCAGCGGGGGCTCGGATGGTAGCGGCGGCGGCGCGGGTGCCCCAGGCTGACCCGAGCGACACCCCAACTTTGATGGCGGGCGCAGGTTCAGCCCCACGACCGCTTAAGATCGCGTAAGAAGATCCGCCTGTTGCTCTGGAGGCATGCGATCCAATAGACGAGCATTCATCGGAGCCCTCGCCAGCACGTTCGTGGCGCCCACGGTGCATGCTCGAGCCACGCAGCCCGATGCCTCCGCGTTGCCACACCCCGACGCTGGCTTCGAGGTACACGAGCTGACCTTCGCCAAGACCAGTCGCACGATGCAGCGCACGCGGGTGTATGTCCCACATGGCCTCACCCAAGATCGGGCCTGGCCTGTCGCCGTGTTGCTGCACGGCTACGCCCAAGCACTGGCCGATGAGCGCGCTCTCGCAGCCTGGCGTGCCGAATACAACGTCCTCGAGGCTTACGAAACCCTCTCGAGCGGTGATGTTCGGCCGACGCCCGCCCTGGGAGACGCCCGCGTAGACGAGATCAAAAGCGAGCTCGAGGCGACTCCGTTCTCCGGCATGGTCCTGGTGACCCCCATCACGCCCATTCCTTATTTCCAGCGCGATCTCGGCCAAACGCTGACCCGCTACGCCGACTGGATCCACAATGACTTGCTTCCGAGCGTGGCCGACATTGCGCCCATCTCCACGGCGCCTGAACACCTCGGCCTGTCTGGAGTCAGCATGGGTGGCCTGGTGGGCTTGGAGCTCATGTGGCGGTTCCCCGAGCGCTTCGGAGCGTACTGCGGCATTCAGATCGCGATCAAACAAGCGGAGGCCCCGCGATACGCTTGGCTGCTGCGCAAAGCGTTCGAGCGGGTCGAAGGCGGCCACGGCCGACCCATTCGCGTGGTGACCGCGACGCGAGATACCTATCGCTGGTCGAATCAGGCGTTCTACAAGGCGCTCGTGCGCAACAAGCTCGAGGCCAGCCTAGAGCTCAGGCCGGGCACGCACACCGCGCGGTGGATGCGCCAGGCGGGTTCTCTGGAGTCACTGTTGTGGTTGGATCGAACTCTGAACCGCGGGCGCGTTCACAAGTAGACGTGTAGCTGGCCGAGCACCTGCCGCTCGGCTGCTTGCCGCTGGACCAAATCGATGCGGAACTCGAACTGATGGTAGAAAAACCAGTCGAGTGAAACCCACCCGCCGAATCGCGGCTCGCCCGAACCCGGTGCCTTCGGATTCGTCTCGCTCTCGGGCCCGAACAATCCCTGATTCAACAGCTCGCCCGTCAGCATGAAGTGGAGACCCTGGACTATCTCCGTGTCGAGCTGCACGAAGCCCGTGTATCCCGTGCTCGCACCGCTGGTCATCAACACGTCCGCCTCACCTAGCACCACGAGCCAATCCGTCAGCGCCGCGCGACCCAAGATGCCGTGCGCCTGCCGCGTCACGTTGCGCTTGAGCAGCAGCCTATCTTCCTGGGCAAAGGTGAGCATGCTGCTGGCGCCCAACGCTACGTACGGGGTGGGGAAATATTCGAAGTACAGGCTGTATCCTCGCTCGCGGTATTTATCGGGGTTGATTTGGAAGTTGCCGGCGATACCCATGGCTTCCATGCGAAAGGTATCGCCAGTGTAGGCCAGAGCGATGCCATGCTGCTGATCGCTCTCGCGATCGGTGCGCGTTGCTTCGCGGGCCCACATCGTATGCTCCGGTATGCGCACACCAAAAGGTAGATTCATGCGCCCCAGCCTGAGCAAATACTCGTCATTGGCGCCTAGATCGAAGCCCAGCCAATGAGTGCGCGAAAGCAAGTTGTACTGGTCACCTTGTCCATGGGTGACCTGGGCGGCTCGCGCATGCGGTGAGCCTGGCTTGACCTTCGAGATGCCGGCGGACGCCCCGACACGGATCGAGTCGGCGCGCAGGTGCATGTACAGGTCGCCCATCATGACCGGAATGTACGTGAACGGATCGTCGCTCCCCGGCTCGTAGATCGCCAAGCTGCGATAGCCGCCCCCGAGCAGTAAGCCGGGTGGCGTCTCGACCATGCCCCACAAGAACCCGACGTCCGAGTCGCCGCTGTCGCTTGCCTCCTTGCCTTCGGCGTTCTTGCCCTTGGGTTCTTCATCGGCTTCGTCGCTCGCGTCGCCTTCGGGAGCTTCTGCGCTGTCCTCCTCCAGCTCATCGAATGCAGCGTCGTCGAACCCTTCGAATGCCGACTCGTCGAAACTTTCGCCACCGGCAGCATCGCCAGTAGTTTTTTTGCCGTACTGCATGCGCAACAGCAAGTCACCCTGCAAGCGACCGTACTCGGTCAACAACTCGCCACCAGAAGGATCGGCATGACAGCTCGGGCAGCCACCATACGCGTGCCGGATCATCCATCCGTACGCGTGGGCAGGCTCGGCCCAGAGCATGATTGTCAGGATCGACAGCAGGACACACCAAAGCCCCGAGCGACGTTGGCGACTCGGGGCCTTGGGCGTGCTGGACCCGCTTTGGAGCAGCATCTGAGGGGTTTTAGTCGCTCGGGCGACTCGGCGTCAATGTTTGAGGAACGCCCCCTCTACTTCTTCATGGCGAATTTGGCCACGACTTGGACCTTGTCCTCCACGCACACGCCCGCTTTGCACGGCGGCTTGACCCCGTAGTCCGTGAGCTTGATCTGGAACTTCCCCGTGATGATGTATTTGCCGCCCTTCTCCTCGACGTCGTAGAGAAACTTGAGCTTCTTCGTAACGCCATTCAGGGTGAAGTCTCCGCTCCCGGGCTTGTTCTTGATTGCCCCGCCTTTAGGCTCTTCGACGGAGCTGACCGGCACGACGAGCTTGGCCATAGGATGCTTGCTGACGTTCAACGCCTCTTTCGCGTGTTCGTCCCGAGCGCCGATGCCAGTCGAGATCTTGTGCAGTTCGGCCTTGAATACGAGGTTGCTGCCCTCTTGCTGGGCGACCGTCAAACCGGGCACGGACCCGTTGATCTTGACCATTCCCTTGATGGCCTTTGTCTTGAACTGCACGGTGTTCGGGCCAGGGGCTTTCTCGTAGCCCGCGTGGGCAATGGCTGCGATGCACAACGCGCTCGACAGTAGGCCAGCGCCTATCCATTTGGTTCGAATCTTCATGTGGCTCACCTTACGATTGGGGTACCCCCCGCTTGGACGGGGGCGGGAACGAGATGATTCAACGTACGCTGGGAAAGGCCGATCCTTCCCCGTTTTTCGTTGGGCGGCAGTGTTCTACCCACAAAACACGGCAAAGCCAAAGGGGGCGGAAGAACCAAAAATCCCATGCAGCTTGTTCGTCGATCGGCTGGCGAAAAAGTGTGCGCCTAATCTGTATTTCCCTTTTTT
Source organism: uncultured Myxococcales bacterium (assembly GCA_965651135.1). Classification (GTDB taxonomy): domain Bacteria; phylum Myxococcota_A; class Polyangia; order Polyangiales; family Polyangiaceae; genus JAICQQ01. Next base: position 3,596 of record CBFGRJ010000370.1, on the reverse strand, counting down.
TGCGGCTCGCGGAGATTTCTGCCGTTGCGAAAAGCCCAGCGGATTTTTCGAATGATTCAGCTTGGTCCAAGGCCACGCACAAATCTGACGGCCGCTTGACTGACCGCCACGAACTCTGGGGGCTCCGCGCCGGGAATTTGAGCTTCGAAACGCCAGCCAACGTGCGTTGTACAGCTGCCACATACTCCTACACGCCAGGTGTACCCGCTGAACCAGGTATGCTCGGCAGTGGCGTGGTGGTCGAACACCACCCCGCGAGAGCAGCGCAAAAGCAGCAGCTGAAAGAATCGACCGTGGGGGTTCGCGAACACCAACGGCCCGCTCGCGGCGCTCGAAAGCACCCACGACTCGTGCGCCAGGCGCTCGCCGCACTGGGCGCAGGCGTACCAGCCCTCTTCATGATCGAGGTCCGCCTCGAATTCCCGGTCCCCGGCGGGAAGGTTCGCAGGGGCCCGCTCGCCCGTGCGGCATTCGCGGCGACTCAGCTGCACGATGTGGCCTCGTAGCGCAAGGCGCGACGCGCGCTGCCGGTGAGCGGCCAGCGGTAGCTTCGATCGTCAGCCAGCCTCAGATCCTCCGAGAGGGGCGCAGCTCCACGCGCGATCAGCACCCAGATCGACTGGTGCGCCAATCTTGCGCCTTCCGAAAGCCATAGGTCCGGTGGCAAAGTCGCACGCGATAGCGCGACGTCGTAGCTTTGCGCGTCCAACTGCTCGGCGCGACAGCGTCGCACCTCCACGTTGCCGAGCCCGAGCGCACCAGCACACGTCCGCAAAAAGGCGACCCGCTTGCTCTTCGGTTCGATCAGGGTGAGCTCGAGATCGGGGCGCAGCAAGGCAAGCACGAGAGCGGGCGCTCCAGCTCCACTGCCCACGTCCACCCAACGCGGCGGGGGCCGCCCAGGCGTTTGCGCTGCTGTGGCCGAGGCCAGCACGAGCGCGTCGGCCAGCGCGACATCGACCAGCTCGTCCTCCGACCGTGCAGCCGTCAAGTCCAAACGACTGTTCCAGTCAACCAAAAGGTCCAAATACCGACACAGGCTCGGCACACTTTGCCGAAATGACGCCATCGTACCCGAGCTGTCGACGGACAGCAGCGCCGAGGCCACGCTTTCGAGCCTAGTGGCCCAGCCAGAACCGAGCATGGGTAGCGGCATCGCCAAAGCCGGTGTACTCCATTCAGGGTACCGGCGGTAGGTGAGCGCTGATGCAAGCAGAGAATGCAGCAGACCTGGATCCCATTCGTACCATCGAGCGAGTAGTCGCTGCACTGACGGGCCTCGAGGGCCCGGTCGTCACGGAGGAGATGCAAGGGGGCGCCTCGACTCGACGCTTCTTCAGGGTGCGGCTCGGCGACGGTACGGCGGTCGCGATGCACGTGCCCGGCGCTAGTCAAGAAATCGCCAAGGTAGCCGACACCGGCAGGCGATGGCCATTTCTCGAGGTGCGCGATCTGCTCGCCGAACGCGGCGTACGCGTGCCCAAGATCGTGCACGAAGCCTGCGCGCAAGGCGTGCTCTTGGTGGAAGACTTGGGTGATCACACCCTCGCCAATTTTTTGGCGAAGTATCCGGACAAGCGCGAGCTCTTGTACCAGATCGCCGTGCGGGACCTCGCCAACGCTCAGCGTTCGCTCGCGCTCCTGCCGAATCGGTGCATCGTCAAAGAGCGCGCCTTCGACTACGATTTGCTGTTCTGGGAGGTGGAGCACTTCAGGGAATGGGCGCTCGAGGCGCGCGACATTCGGCTTACGCCTGCCGATCGCGACATCTTCGATCGCGCTGCCGACTACCTGGCGCGCACGGTATCAAGCTGGCCTAGAGGCTTCGTGCACCGCGACTACCAAAGCCGGAATCTGATGGTCACCGAGGACGATGAGGGCCTCGGCTTGGCATGGATCGATTTCCAAGACGCGCTGCTCGGGCCTCGGGTCTACGATTTGGTCGCGCTCCTCACCGATAGCTATCAGACATTTTCGCGTAGCTTCATCGAAAAGAGGCTGGACGAATACACGCGACACCTCGGGCTGAGCCCCGCGGAGCGGCACGCCGTCGGCGAAGAGTTCGACACCACCACCGTGCAGCGCAAACTCAAAGACGCGGGGCGGTTCGTGTTCATCGACCGGGTGAACGGCAACCCGAATTTTCTGCATTTCGTCGAGCCCACCATCGAAAAGGCTCGGGCTGCGCTGGCGCGGTTGTCGCACCATCGCGAGCTCGCCGCGCTGGGCGCCATGTTGGATCGAGTGCTGGCGCGCGCCCGACCCACCTAGCGCGGCACGGTTGCTGAAAAGCATCGCAGCACGAGAACAACCCCGAATGTCGGGCTTTCTCAAAGAGCTCGTGGAGAGGAACGGTTGGATCCTGTCGCGGGACGGCGACGTTGCGGTTTCGGGCGGGATGGAGCGGACCGGCATGAAGAACGATGCCAATAGCCTGGTATTCTGCAACCCAAACACGCGCGACTACCAGGTGCTCTTCGGCTGGCAATATGAGACCCAGAGTCAGCCCACCTGGTTCCCGTGGATGGACCTCGTTGCCGACGGTAAGGCCTGGATCTACGGAGGCTACTGAGCACCAAGCGGGAGCACTATGGCTACGCGTATACGGGGTCTGACCCCTACGCGATCGACTAGGCCATGGCGAGGGCTCGGCCCCAGTGATCGTATGGCGCCCGGTGCCCTAGCCCGTTACCGACCACACAGCCCAGGCCGCGAGAACGCAACTCCGCATCGAGCGCGTCTTCCAGCCCTTGGCGTGCTCGAACTCGCTCGGCCAGGTCTCCCTGTGCGGGGTACTTCACACAAACGAAATGTTCACCGTGCCGAGAAGAAGTGAACGGCGATTGTTGCAGATAGCACCTCAGCATTTCGGGCAAGCAGCTGCTGGCCGCTCAGTCACCGGGTGCTACTGGCACTATTTAGTACAGCTTTGCACCGAACCCGGACTCAATGGAGCACGTCGGGGGCCGGAGGCTCGTCAATCATCAGGTAACCGAGGCGCTTCCAAGCGCTGCGCAAGAGCCACGAGCGCGCTTTCGCGATAGGTGGCAGCCCCGCGAACTCAGCACCCAACTGCGCGCGAGGGCTGTACGCCGGGTCCAACGCCACGGCGTAGGCGCCGCTCGACCAGGCCGACGAACACGGATCGACGAAGCTGGGCCCTGCGAGCTTGCCGAACTGGCGCATGTGACGCCGGCGGTTGTTCAGCACGTAGCGCATGGCATTTCGCGCCTGGAGCGCCGTCTTGATCGGCTGACAGTGATATCGATCGGCGAAAACGGAATGCCCGCGGCGACCCATCATCTTGTTCAAGCTGCGCGCCAGGCGAATCGAGAACCCCTGCATTCCGCGCGCGAGCGCTTTTGCGCTCTTCGCCTCCACCAGCAGATGCATGTGGTTGCCCTGCAGCGAATACTCGACGATGCGAAACCCGGGCAGGGCGGCGCAGGCGTGGAAGCAGGCCCAGACACGGCGTAGCACCTTTCGTGTCCTCAGGTTCGGCACCTCACGGCGCACGCGCACGGTGACGTGCGCCGGCCTCGTCCAGCTGAGCTCCGGCCGGCGCAGATGCGAGACCCCCGCACGACGGCCGTTTG
>CBFGRJ010000369.1:0-7362 GCA_965651135.1 uncultured Myxococcales bacterium | reverse complement strand
AGCACCATGCAGTCGAAGTTGCCGATGAGCTGGCGGCTTTCGAGCAATGCCCTGTCGAACGACACGACGAGCCGGCGCTGGTCGGCGGCAACACCCACGAGGGACCAGAGCCAATCGATTTCCGACGGGGTGCGGGAGCGAAAGGGAAGCTCGAGCACGAGAGTGTCGGGCTCGGTCAGCAGGGCAAGCGCCAGATGTACAGCTGTGTGCTCCACGGGCATCAGGCTCGACAAGCGACGCAGTCCCAACCCTTGTAGACCGAGCCGCCCGAGCACTGCTCGCGCTCGAGCCTGAGCTTCTTCACGAGCAAGACCCGCCACGATCCCGCTCTTGTGCAACAGGTCGAGCACCGTCCAATGCGCTGCCGGGCGAGGCTCGGAGACCGCCAACCCCACCCGACCCGCGAGCACCGCCTCGCGCGCCGGGCGTCCCCCCAACTCGAACGTACCGGTGACCACGCGAGCATCGCCCCTTAGCGCGGCGAAGAGCGGGTAAAAGTCGCCGACCAGCGCGATGCTGGAGCCGTCCGCCTCGAGCTCGAAGTCCTCCAGCAGAGGCTCGCCACCGAGGTCGATACGCAGACGCCTGCACGCGAGCAGCATGCCGCTACTCACCCAGCGAAATCAGCTCGAGACGCATCAGCGGCTGATCGCTGGCATGAATGGTAAACGGAGCCAGGGCGCGAGCCATTTCGAGCAGCTCGGCGGGCAAGGCTTTCGCCTGTCGCGCGCTCACCCCCTCGATGCCGAGCAAGGCGCCCAACAAGCTGCCTTTCCGCTCGGGTAGCTCGACCAGGGGGGCATGCTCCGGTAGGCCCGCCAAGGCGCGCGCGTGCTGCAGCGCTTGCCTGAGCCCGCCCACCTCGTCCACGAGCCCGCGCGCGTGCGCTTGCGACCCGGTCCAGACTCGCCCCTGCGCCACCTCGTCGACCTTTTCTTTGTTCATGTGGCGACCGGCTGCCACTCGCGACAGAAACAGATCATAGAACTGCTCCAGCTTGTCCTGGAAAGCTTCGCGCTCCGCCGCCGTGAAGGGTCGATAAAAGGCATCGGCATCGGCCCGAGGCGTGGTCTTGTAGACCTCGACGTTCACGCCTACTCGCTGCAGCAGCTCGGAGGCGTCCGCCTTACCGTAATAGACTCCGATGCTGCCTGTGAGCGTCGAGGGATTGGCGAAAATGCGCCGGCTAGGCACCGATAGATAATAGCCGCCGCTCGCCGCCATACCGCCCATACTCACGACCACGGGCTTGACCTCGTTCGTGCGCTCCACCGCGCGCCAAATCACGTCGGCAGCCAACGAGGAGCCACCCGGTGACTCGACGCGCAGCACCACCGCGGCGACGGTCGGATCGCTACGCACTTGCTCCAGGGTTTCTACCAGCGTCTCGGAGCCCACCACCTCCATGCCAATGAACGGGTAACTTTGGCTCTTGCCGCTCACCAGCTCGCCCTGATCGACGTAAACTACGGCGACTTTTTGCTGAGGGCCGAAGTATTTCGGTGCCACGCGGGCGCGTCGATCTTCGAGCAACGGGACATCCAGCCCGGTGAGCTTTTGCACCTGCTCTTCGAGCTCGTCTTGATACGCCATGGCGTCGACGAGGCCCGCTTTGACGGCCTCGGGCGCGTTGAACGGGCCGTCGGCGATGCGCTTGCGATAATCGGCCACTGTAATGCCGCGGCCCTGCGCCACGGCTCCGGCCAACGCCGCGTCGAATTGCTGCAGTAAATCGATGCGATCGGCTCGCGTTTTTTCGCTGGCCGAGACTCGAGTGAACTGCTCGGGCGCGCTCTTGTGATCACCAATCCGGATGAAATCGGCGCGGATGTGCAAGTGCTCGAGCAATCGCTTCAGGTGCAGATAGCGCATCCTGAGGCCGGCGAAGCGAACACCCCCCGCGCGTGTCACCAGCGTGCGATTGGCTCCCGCGCACAGGTATAGTGAGGAGCTGCCCGCGCTTTCGAGATGGCAGACGACCTGTTTGCCGTGATGGCGCAACAGCGCAATGGCGTCTCTCAGCTCTTCGACGTGGGCGAACGAGCCCGCCGGGTCTGCTTTGAGCTCGAACACCACCGCGCGAACGGCAGGCTCCTGCTCCGCCACCTGCCACAGGCGCCTCAACAGCGCCACGTGCTCGCGCGGGTCCGGCGTGGCTTCGATGGTGACGCGCATTGCATAGTCCGCCACTTCTGCGCCGGTGGGCTCGCGCCAGCCGCGGAAAGCCACTTCGCCATGCAGGTTCGAACCCTTGCGACCCGCCGTGACCCCCAGGCCATTGCCGAACGCGGCCCCGCCGCCGAGCTCGATGGAACCACCCATCGCGTTCGCCCAAAGCGCCAGATTGACGGCTGCCGTGTAGGTCCGCTCTTCGAGCTCGCGCTCGGTCACGTCGTTGATGCTGAATTCTCCGCGCAACCTGCCCACGTAGGGAATGTCGACGCCGAGCGTGGCGCGCGGTACCCAATACCCTTCGCTCGAGCTGACGTACTCGCCCTCGAGCCCCACCTCGATGGCGCGGCTACCCGTCGGACGCACGGCAAGCGCCGCGACATAGGAGCGATCCATGGTGAGCCCAGCCTCGCTCTCGGGCTCGTCGAAGTTCTTGGCCAACAGCGAAAAGCCCAGATGATTGCTGGGGCGCGAGCTCAACGCCGCCGTCCAGCCCCCCAAATCGTGAACCAAGGCCGTATTCGAGAATGCGCGTTGCCACGCGATCCCGACGCTGGCAAACGGCCCTCCCAAGCCGAGCCCCAAGGTGAAAAATTGGTAGCGGACCTCGCGGCCAAAAGCATTCTGCGAAGCCACACGCGGCGGATTGACCCAATCCCAGCGAGCCCCCAACCCGAACGGAAGCCCCGGAGAAGAAAAAGCGAACCCGACCGCATTCCCCTGGTCCAGCACCTCCGCGCTCTCGTCCATGAACACGCCGGTCCAGCGCAGCTCGGCACCTGGCATGAACGCAAGGTTGGCTGGGTTGACGACGATCGCGGTCGAGTCGTCGTTGCCGGCGACGCTGCGCCCGTAGGCCGGCAGAGGTTCGGGACGAACCGGTAGCTCTTGACCAAAAGCCGGCTCGGCGAAGCAAGCAACCACTGAGGCAAGCCAAGCTAGGCGAGCCGCAACCTTTGGGCGTTTCGACGAAGTCATGCGTCTGGAGTGTTTAATACACCGCGCGCCTCGAGCGCACTCCGGATTTCAGGCCGGCGCGCCTGAAGCTCATCGAAGTCTTTGACCGGCAAGAAACGGGACTGTGGACCCGAGCGTGGCACCCTTAAATACTGGGTCTTTAGCACGAAGGTCAGCTCGTTGATGAGCCGCTCGAACTGGATCACCGAAGCTCCGTCCACCTGCTTTTCGACCCTGAAGTACGTGTAGTCGAGCTCGAGGGAAGCCAGCGTCTGCGCATCGAAGCAGAAGGTATTGACGTTGAACACGGTCACCCTGCTGGGGTCGAAGTCCGCGGGCAGGCGAAACTCCTCGAGCACCACCAGTTTGCCGTCCAAGCGCACCGGGATGCCGCCGCGATCGCTCCCCACCTTGTCGACGACCTCCGACGTACAAGGCGCGCCGTGCGACAGGTGAAACCCGATGACCGCCGGGTCGAGCGCCGCACCCAGGTTGTCCAAATTGGCCACCATGATGGTGCGCCCGCCACCAGCGATGAACTTGTCGAGCAGCCCACTTTCTCGAAACGCATCCAAGAAGTCGCCGTGCCCATGAGCGTGCAAGCTGGGCGCGCCGGACTCGTCCAGGTACAGGTCGCCGTTGGGCGTGAGTCTGAGCGAAACGTGCTGGCGAAACACAGCCACGTGCCCAGCATCGAGCTCGGAACCCAGAGCCTGCCGGGTGTCTTGGTCCGTCGCATAGCTCGTCATCAAGTAAAGCGGTGGGCGGCGCCCGAAGCGCTGCTCCAGGGCCCGCACTTCACTCACCCGCAAATCCAAGAAGGTGCGACCCGGCAGGGCTTCGACCAGGGCTTTGACCACGCCGCCCATGCGGGTCGCCATACCTCCCGCCAGCAGCACGAACCCGCACTCGCCGCGCTCCAGCGCTCGCGAACCCAACTCCAGGTAGCGCTGGTAGTCGGGCGTACCCGGATCGGGTAAGTCCACGATATCGCCCTCTTTTGGAGGGTCTACCCGACCGGTCACACGGTTACTGGCCGCTTGGGCCTCACCCAAACGCTGCGCCAAGCGCAGAAAGCGCTCCTGATCGAAATGATTGAGGCGCAGGAGCGCCCGCGTCGTTTCCGGAAGTCGTTCCAGCTTGCTTGCAAGATCGGCCATGACGCCTGCACTATATGCAGACTGGTGGCCTGCTGACGAGCAATGCCCGCCACCCCCAGCACTTTCTGGGGTGGTTCGACCCATGGTCAGGGCATGATGTTTGCTCTATCTGAATGGGTATGACGGACAAGGATGGGAACCTGGCGCTGACGGGCGGGTCAGGCACGGCGATGGCTACGTCTAGTCTCGTGGTCATCGAGCGCATGGCGGGTGACGTTTCGCTGAGCAAACTCAAGCAGCTCACGGCCAACATGGTCGAACGTTGGGATCCGTCGGTGCGCATTCATCTGCTGACGGACCTCACCGATGCGAACCTAGGTAGGCTCAGTTTTAGAGAAGTGGTCGAATTCGTACAGTACACGGAGCGCATGGGACTGTACTTTCGTGCCCCACGTGTGGCGATTGTCGCCACGGGTGGGGCAACCCATACGATCGCGAAGCTGTTCCAATCACTCCTGCCACACGATGATCGTTCAGTGTTGGTGTTCAGCGACGTCAGCTCGGCTTTGGCGTGGCTGCGCGGACCCGGAGCGCCAGTCGGCACCGCTTGACCGTGGCCCCATCATCAGCAGGGCAAGCGTTACCAGGCCTCGCCGCTCTCGTGCTGGTCAGCTCGTGTGTGCCGGCCGTTCCGCATTTCGTCACTAGCGCCGAGTCACGTGCGGGCTACCCCTACGAGCATGCGGAGTACCGATCCGCGGAGCTTTTGGTAGACCCCCAAGCTCCGCCTCGGCACTTGGCTCGCGCCACCGCTGGCGAGCTCGTCGAAAATGCGGGTTACTGGCATTGGAACGGCCTCGGCTACGTTTGGGTAGATCCCTCGCTCGAAGATCCAGAGCCCGCCTATCTTTGGAAATGGCAGGACTAGGCGACGGTTGGTAGGCTTCGGGCGTGGCTTCCGCGCGCGCACTTAGACTGGCACTCGGCGCCCTGATTGCGTTCGGCTTGTCACTGGCTGCGTGGGCGCAGGCAGGACCCGTGCTGCACGAGTACTTCGAGGTCGATCTCGAAGAAGATCTCAAGCTCGGGGCTACGACGCGCGACGGCACGTTTCCCGCAGCTCTGGAAACCGAGAGCGGCATCGTCCCGGCGCCACAACCCAGCCGGAATTCGACGCCCAACACCACGACCTACGGTGGCTTGTCCACCCCGAACAGCGCCGACTCCACGTATCGGATCGATCGCAACACCACGCGACCCTCGTTGGTCAGCTACGACGACCCCTTCACACCGCCCATCACCCCGTTCAAGCGCTTGTATGCTTACGACGCGGTCGACGAAGGCCTCGAGCTCTTCGTCAGCGACAAGACGCTGACCAAGGTGCACATCGGCGGTCAAGCCAGCGCCGGCGAGGATCAATTTTATGGGGACTTGTTCGTCGACCTAGCCGAGAACTCACCCGTGCGCATTCCCAGCGTGGGGCCGCACGCGCGCGTGCTACGGGCGCAGCTCGAGCCGCCCACGCAGTTCGAGATCCTGCAAGATGGCGCAGAGAATTGGTTCATCCGCTCCAACAAGCGCATGCGCGCTCGGCTCATGATGCAGCTTTCGGTGCCGCGCGCGGTGTTCGGCAGCCGATTCGCCGATGTGTCGTGGTCGAAATTGGAGCGACACCTGGTGAGCCTGCCCGCGCCTCTGCAGCGCGAGGCCTCGGCCGTCCTAGCCGAGCTCGGGCTGTCGAAAGGCATGCAGCCCCGAGAAGCGCTCGTCAAGCTCGTCGACTATTTTCGATCGTTCAAGCCCTCCGAACAATTGCCCGAAGCCCGCAGCGGTACCGCTTTGTATGCCGAGCTCACCCTCTCACAAAAGGGTGTGTGCCGGCACCGCGGCTACGCCTTCGTGATCACGGCACTTAGGCTCGGTCTTCCGTCGCGCTTCGTGCGAAACGAAGCGCACGCTTGGGTCGAGGTCTACGACGGCGAACTGTGGCACCGCATCGACCTGGGCGGTGCCGCTGGCCAGCTGCAGTCTGAACAAGATACTCGCGTAGCGCCGCATCGGCCGCCCAGCGATCCGTTCGCGTGGCCCGAAGGCAGCGAAAGCGCTCTCGACATGGCGAGCGGCGCGCAAACCTCGAATACGCAGGATGCGTCCGGCAGCGACGGGCCGAGCGGCTCGCAGGGAGGCGATGTCACCCGGCAAGGCAGCACGACGCAACACAACACCCCTGAACCCCAAACCACGCCACAGACGGCCTCTACCGCATCCGAGCCCGAGAACGAGAAGGACCCCGACGATCGCCGTCCGGCTACGACGCTGGACTTTCGCCTGAGCTCCGACTCCGCCCGCCGTGGCATGCCCCTGCAGATTACGGGGACCGCGCTGACCGGAGATGACCCCTGCGCTTATGCGCGAGTAGACGTGCTACTGCGCCCCAAAAATGGTGACCCCGTAGCGATTGGCTCGCTGCCCACCAACGAACGCGGCCAATTCACGGGTGCAGTGACCGTCCCGCTCGGCATCGAAGTCGGTCACTACGAGCTCACGCTCAGCACTCCAGGTACGGCTCGCTGCGGCCCGAGCGGCGACTGAGAACCTATTCTCGAGTGATGATGCCCATGACTTGCGCGTCGTATGACTGCGCGGTTTGGTAGGGCCCGCGGAACCACAACAGTGCCGTGTTGTTCGCGTCCCACTTGGGCACGGCCGGCCGCAGATTTTCGCTCTGCGAGTTCATGGTGATGGGCTCCCACTGGAAGGTGGCGCCGTCGTCGCAGGTCACACCCTTCCAGATCTCGTGGTTGTCGTAAGTCGTCGTATCGTCCCTGGGATCGATGGGCGTGGAGACGTAGATCACGTGAGGGTCATCCGGGTCGAGCGCTGCACCTCCGAGATAGTCCTCTTCCCACCAGCCGCTCGTGTCGCGATAGAGCGTGCGCCCGCCGCGGACCAGATACGTCGAGGTCCACTTCGTCCCGTCGAAGCGCGAGTAGAGGATGCGGTGGTTGGGGTTCGGGTTGTCTTTGCCGCCGGCACCCTCACGCCCCTGCCACAGAACCCCGATCGTGCCGTCTTCGTAGCGGGCGATGTCGAAGTTCCACAAGTGGTTCAGCGCGACCCCGTTGATCATGGT
>CBFGRJ010000368.1:0-7365 GCA_965651135.1 uncultured Myxococcales bacterium | reverse complement strand
CGGCTTCGTCGGCTTCGTCGGCTTCGTCGGCTTCGTCGGCTTCGTCGGCTTCGTCAGCTTCGTCGGCTTCGTCGGCCTCACCGGCATCGCCGGCCGCCTCGTCCCCTCCGGCCGCCTCGTCCTCTCCGGCATCGGCCTGGGCGGCGTCCGACTCGCTCTCGCCAGGAGCCTCGTCGGAGGATGCTGGAGGCTCGCTCTGCGCCCCTTCCTGCGACGGAGCCCCTTCTTCCGAATCCCCTCCCGAAAGATCCACCGGTCCTTGCGGGGCCTCTTCTCCGAGCTCGTTTTCGTAGACCAGTCGCGAGTCCTCGCTCAATTCGGTGAACTCCTTGAGGGTCGGCAAGTCCCTGAGCGAATCCAAGTTGAACAGCTCGAGAAACTGCGGCGAGGTCCCGTACAGCATGGGACGCCCGGCTTCGTCCTTTTTGCCCAAAATTCTGATGAGCTCGCGTTCCAACAAACCCTTGATGACAGGGCCGCAATCCACCCCACGGATATCGTCCACTTCCGGGCGGGTGATCGGCTGCCGATAAGCAATGATCGCCAGCGTTTCCAATTGCGCGCGCGACAAGCGCACCGGGCGCTGCGCCAGGTACTTCCGGACGTAGCTCGAGTACAGCGGATTGGTGCGAAACGCGAAGCCGCCCGCCACCTCTTCGATGTAGATGCCACGCTCCACGTAGTCCTGATTGAGCGCTTGCAGCAATTCCGCACACCGCTTCTTGTCCACCTTGATGGCGCGCGCCAACTCCTTGAGCTCGAGCGGGTGGTCGGAAACGAACAGGATAGCCTCGGCAAGACCCTTGAGATACTGGGTGGTATCCTCGGCACCTTCCCCCGATTCGCCCGCAGCGTCGGCCTCGGACGCTTCCTCGAGCTGCTCGCTGTCGAGTTGGTCGCCGTCGAGCTGGTCTTGACCGTCATCGGACTCCTGCGAGTCTTCGTCCGCTGCCGCAGGTTCTTCCTCGGCAGTCTCAGGCGTTTCCGCTTCAGGCGTTTCCGCTTCAGGCGTTTCGGCTTCAGGCGTTTCGGCTTCAGGCGTTTCGGCCTCTGGCGCTTCGGCCTCTGGCGTTTCGGCCTCTGGCGCTTCGGCCTCTGGCGTTTCCACCTCTAGCGTTTCCACCTCTAGCGTTTCGACGACCTCCGGCTCGGGTCGTCCTCGCGAGCGACCGCGCTTGGCACGCGCCGGCTGCTTACGCTTCGCCTGCGCTTCGGCCTTGCTCGGTTTCTTTTCTCCGCGCCCAGGAGACTTCGCAGGCTTTCGCTGGGGCTGTGGGGCCTTTCCCTTGCCGCTGCCTTTTGCTTTAGCTTTTGCTTTGCCTTTTCCTTTTCCCATTACTCAGGTTCCGTTTGATCTTCTGTGTCGGGTACATCCTCGGCGCTCGAGGCATCGTCGCCTTCGAGCGGCTCGCCCTCGATGAAATCCGAAGGCTCGGCCGGGCCTTCCTCTGCGGTACGACCTGCATCGATATCGTCACCCCGAGCGGCGCTGTCGGGCGCAGCAGACTCGGGAGGCAAGTCTTCGGCGGAGTCGTCGTCCACGGCCAGTTCGATCGAGATGGGCGCCAGTGGGCCGGCCTGCATCAACCGAATCAGGCGGACGCGAGTCATTTCCAGGAGCGCCAAGAACGTCACAATCAGATCGGCCCGCGATTGATTTTCGGAGAAAAGATCCTCGAATTCGACGCGCCTGCGCTCCCGCAAGATGTCGGAAAGTTGGTTGATACGATCCGAAATCGAAAAGCGGTCGACATCGATTTGATGGTCCGCGACCTGTTTGGCGCGCTTGAGCACCGCTTGAAACGCGTCGAGCAGCTTGAACAGCCCCACGGGCGCAAGGGGCGCGGGCCCCTCGACCGAGGGTGCCGGAGCACCACGGGTGAAGACATCGCGACCGAGAATGATCCGGTCGCCGAGCTCGGCAGCAGCCTCACGGTACTTCTGGTATTCGAGCAAGCGCCTGACCAACTCCGCGCGAGGATCGATGTCCAACTCATCTTCCTCTTCCTCGTCGTCAGGAGAAGCGGGCAACAGCATCTTGGACTTGATGTGCGTGAGCGTCGCCGCCATCACCAGGTATTCGCTGGCGATATCGATGTTCAAGTCCTGCATCAGCGTCACGTATTCGACGTACTTTTGCGTAACGAACGCGATGGGGATGTCGAAAATATCCAATTCGTGCTGCTGGATCAGGTGCAGCAACAGGTCGAGCGGACCTTCGAAAACGGGCAGCTGAACCCGATATCCGGGTGCTGCTCCCGTGTCGTCGGCCGAAGCAGGGGAACTGGGTTCTCCGCTCGTGCCTTCAAGCTTGTTTTCTGGCTGGTCGCCCATGCGGGGCGGAGACTAGTGCCGGACGCCAGAAGGTCCATGGGAAATTCTCGGTGGCCGATGCACGCCAGAAACTCGCGGAGATTTCACACCGGAAGCGGAGCCGAACGCGCTGTCGCCCGAGTGTTCCAGCATGCGTTGCTCTCTGACACCCACGCTCTCCACGAGCCGGAGGCCGGTCGATGCGCTACCGTTCAGGCATGCGAGGGCCTAGTCGGGATTGCCCCATTTGTGGAGAGCATGCCCGCGCCACGCAACATCACTGCCCTCACGATGGAGCACCACTCGGTCGTTTTCGAGATGACCCCCATTTGGGGTGCGTCGTGCTCGAACGCTACCGCCTGAACCGACTTGTGGGCTACGGTTCCACGGGCCGAGTGTATCGAGCCGAGCGCCTCGACGGCGGTCCGCCGAGTGCCGTCAAAGTGATGCACGCCGAGCTTGCGGAAGACCCCAAGCTGGCGCGCCGCTTTCGACGCGAATCGCTGATTGCTCAGCAGCTGCGTCATCCGCACATCGTCGAGATCTTCGATAGCACCGAGCTCCCACCTCGGACGGACGGGGGCACGGCAGTGCCCGCATTCACCATGGAATTCCTCGAGGGCATGTCGCTCAGATCGGCGCTGGCCCGGCACGAGGGGGGCCTAGGGCTGACGCTCGCGGTGCATATTTGCCTGCAAATTTGCCAAGCGGTGGGCACGGCTCACGACGCTGGGGTCGTGCATCGCGATCTGAAACCGGCCAACGTGATCTTGCTCTCCCGCGACCATGCCCCCGATTTCGTCAAGGTGCTCGATTTCGGGATCGCCAAGACGCTGGTCGAACCGGGCTCGCACCCGACCACGCGGGGCTCGGTGCTCGGCACTCCGCACTACATCTCACCCGAGGGGGCTCTGGGCGAAATGGTCACCCCGGCGGGCGACGTCTACTCCATCGCCACGCTGCTTTTCGAGTGCCTTTCGGGGCGCCCTCCCTTCGACGACCCCAGTCCGATCCGTGTCTTGGTCCAACACGCCAGCAGCCGCCCGCCACGGTTGGACCAGCTCGGCGGTTGCCAGCCCGTCCCTCGCACCATCGTGGACCTCATCGACCAAAACCTTGCCAAGCGCCCCACCGAGCGCCTGCCCCACGCCAGCGCATTCGGCGAGGAGCTGGAAACAGCCGCCCGCGCCCATCGCCTATGGCCCGCACCAGCCAGCGGTTGAGCGCATTGGCCGGGCGACCAAGCTTTCGCTCCGGGGCCAGGTCGAGCGGCAGCAAATCGGGCGGTAGCGCGCAAAGCGTGTACCATGAACCCATCGAACCCTTGCCGTCAGCCGAGCCTTCGAGGCCTTCCTTGCTGCGGGCATATCGCGCGATGCCGCGACCCGCGCTAGCGGTCTTGCTGTCGTGCGCCGCGCTCGCCACCGCCTCGCATGCTCGAGCTCAACAGGAAGAAGAAGGTGTTCGACACACGACGAACGCGACGCTCGACGCGGAGCTCGAAGGCGACGGCGATCTGCTGCGCCGCAGCCCCAAGCGCGGGTTTGCCGCGCTCAATCGGCCAGCTGGCATTGCGGAGTTCGGTGTGGGCTGGCTCACCTTGCCGGCTGCCGAAGTCTGCATCGAAGCGCAGAGCTGCCAAAAGGGAGACACGACTCCGCAGCTGGATGCTTGGCAATTTTTCCGGCTGAACGTCGACTTCGCGCTGGGCGCTGGGATCACCCTGGGGCTACTTCCGACGCGCGACAGTCCGCCGGTCGATCCCCCCGGCATCGAACGCTCACACCAACGCCGGTACTTCATGTTCGAAACGATGGGACGATACTACCTGTACGTCGGAGAAACCTTCGAAGCGTGGACCGGGCTCGCCACGGGTCTCACCGTCGTAAAGGATACCTACGTGACGGAGACCGAGCAGACCTACACCACGGTGGGAACGCCGGGCGTCACGATTCAGACCGAAGGCTATACGGTCAGCCTGGGCGTCGGCGCAGCGTTCATGCTGGCCCCCAGCTGGTCCTTTGGCGTAGCGCTGCGAGCCGGCAGCTGGTTTTTGCCCGAAGAAGCCAAACGAGGCCCCTTCGACAGCGAGAGCGAGAGCGCCCTCGGAGCGACGCGAGCCACGTTGACCGGACGAAACAGTGTGATCTCGCTGGGCTTCAGCATCGCGTACCGCACCATGCTGTGACAACGTCGATAACCAGCGGCTGTTATGGCAGCGTCATCACCAAGAACTCGGCCATGCGATCCAAGAGTAGCGCCGCCACGCCCAAGATCGCCAACGTCCGCAACGGCGCTAGGGTGGGCTGAATGAAGGCGGGCGTGGCAGCACGAGCCAGCAGTGCGCTGGCTACCTCGACAACCAAGGCGACCGCCAGCACGGGTGCGGCGACCGCCGCCGCCACGGCCACACCGCCGGCCAGCGCGTTCGCCAAACTCACCAGCGCCTGACGAGTGACCGGCTCACTGCGCGCAACGGCCAGAGCCGCTTGGGCAGCCCCGCCACCTTGTAGGAACGCGATCGCGACAAGCATGGACAGCAGCGCGCCGAGCGGCGTAGAGTTCGCCTCGACATTGGGCAGGCCGAGTGTCTCCTGGCTCGAGCGCAGATTGTCCATCAAGCCGCCGGCCATGCTCGCGATCCAAAGCGTGGTGGCGGAAACCACTGCGACCGGAACGCCGCGCAGGAACTCCGCTGCCAGCGCGACCGGAAAGGGCGCGGCGGGTGCCGTGGGTTGCACCGCGGGCGCCACCGCCACGGCCAGGCTGAACGCCAGTGCTGCTCGCATCGGAGCCGGTGCGGCCCGGAGTCCGAAAGCGGGAACGAGCACCACGAGTGGCGTGAGGCGAGCCCAGGCGCGCGCCCACTGCTCCCACTGTTGCACGGTGAACCCGGTGCCCTCGAGAAGGCCCTGAATCAGCTCGGCTATCGGCACGGAACGCAGAAATATTGGCGATATAGCGGGGGAGCAATTGACGCGCCCACCGAGGGCGCGCTAACGCTTCCGCTGCAAAAGACCACGTCATGAGCCTCGACCTTTCTGCTGTTGGATTCAAGACTCAACCGTACTCATTCGAGTACGACTGGAAGGCTGCGGTATTGTACGCCCTGGGCATCGGAGCCAAACGGGAGGAGCTCGACTTGCTCTACGAGCGACGCGGACCGCGCGTCTTCCCCACGTTCCCCGTGGTGGGCGCGTACCCCGTGATGATGGAGCTCATCGAAAAAGCCAATGCCCCGTTTCGCTCGGTCGTCCACGCCGGCCAAACCATCCGCGTGCTCGAGCCCATCGCGCCGGGCGGCACGCTGACGACGACTGGCACCTTGCGCGGCATCTACGATCTGAAGCGAATGTCGCGCATCGTGTTCGATACTCGAACCGAGCAAAACGGCCGGGCCGTTTGCGAGATGGAATGGGGGCTCCTCGTTCGCGACGAGGGCGGCTATGGTGGTCCGCGTCCTCCCAAGACCGAAACGATCACGGCTCCCAAAGATGCTGTCCCGCTCTTCGAGCACACGGAGACCACCTCGACGGAGCAAGCGTTGCTTTACCGGCTCTCCGGTGACTTGAACCCGCTGCATGCCGACCCTGATCTGGCGCGCGAAGTGGGCTTCGAACAAGGCCCCATCCTGCACGGCTTATGCACCCTTGGTTTTCTCGCTCGGGCCGTGGTGCACGGCGCTTGCGGGGGCGACGAACGCCGACTGCAAGCGATCAGTGCCCAGTTCAAAAAACCCGTCTGGCCGGGCGAGAGCATCAGGACCGCAGGCTATTCCTTGGGATCTCAAACTTTGGCGCTCACCGCCTTCGCGGCGGATCGTACCGACCCGATCGTCAGCAGTTCCTGGGCGCAGATCTTGAACTAATACGGAAGTGATCAACATGGCAGACGACAAGAAGAACAAACCCCTCTCTGAATCCGGCAAGGAGGTCGATGAGGACTGGGAGGACGACGCTGGAGAGCCAGGAAAAGCCAAGTCCGAATCTCGAGCCCAGCAAGACTCATTGTACGGCGACGAAGATTGGGAAGACGCGGACGACGAGGAGGAAGACGACGAGGACGAAGACGACGAAGACGTAGACCGATCCGCGAGTGAAGAAGAGGACGAGGACGAGGACGAGGACGGCGAGGAGGACGAAGACGACGAGGACGAGGGTGACGACGAAGACGAGGGTGACGACGAAGACGAGGGTGACGACGAAGACGAGGGTGACGACGAAGACGACGAAGACGAGGACGAGGACGACGAGGAGGAAGAGGAAGCCGCGGACGATTGGCTGCCCGACTGGGCTCCGTGGGCTGTACTTGCGGGGCTGATCTTGCTCGGGCTTGCGGGTGGTTTCGGCCTTTTGACCCCGGAGACCTCGAAGGGCGCACCGACTGCGGCGGACGTGCCCACGACCCAGACCGAGACCACCGAGGCCAAAGCCCCCGAGCCCGCACGGAACCCCGAGCCTCCACCAGCCGCTCAGCAGGACAAGATCTCCGCCAGCCACTTGTTGGTGGCCTATCAGGGGGCCCGCCGCGCCAATCCAAGCGTCACGCGCTCCAAAGAAGAGGCAAAGAAGCGCGCGGAGGAGGCGGCCAAAAAGGCCAAGATGCCCGGCGCCGATTTCGGCAAGCTGGTCGCCGAGTACTCGGACGAGCCCGGCGCGGCCCAACGTGGAGGCAAGCTAGGCGCGTTCACACGCCGTCAAATGGTCAAGCCATTCAGCGACGCGGCCTTCGCTTTGAAGCCCGGTGAGATCTCCGGCGTCGTCGAAACCGATTTCGGATTTCACGTGATTCATCGCACCGAGTAGGGATGCAGCTCCGCGCTTTGCTCGCTCGGCACGCGCGTCGACCGCGCTGGTGTGCCTGCGTCTTCGTTCCAGCCTTGTGCTGGGGCTGCGTGGTTTCCACGCACGGCGGTCAGGGCGCGCCGCTCGAGGTGCCACCCGTGCCCAAGCCCGTATCGCAGGCGCCCGAAGCCGATCCGGCGCCCGTCGCCACCGAACACGCGGTCGAGGAGCGCATGCTCCACTCGCCGGAACTGGACCGAGACCGCAA